>JAICXO010000035.1 GCA_025980335.1 Sphingomonas sp.
GATGTCCATCGTCTCGCGCGCGATCCGCCGGCGCTTCTCCTCCGACGGGATGTGATAGAGCGTGCGCATGTTGTGCAGCCGGTCCGCGAGCTTGACCAGAAGCACGCGGATGTCGTCGCTGAGCGCAAGCAGGAACTTGCGCAGATTCTCCGCCGCGCGCTCGTTCTCCGACTGGGCCTCGATCTTGCTGAGCTTGGTGACGCCGTCAACCAGGCGCGCGACATCCTTGCCGAACAGCTTCTCGATCTCTTCGGTGGTCGCGACCGTGTCCTCGATCGTGTCGTGGAGGATCGCGGTGGCGATCGTCTGGTCGTCGAGCTTCAGGTCGGTGAGAATGCCCGCGACCTCGATCGGGTGGCTGAAATAGGGATCGCCCGACGCGCGCTGCTGCTCGCCATGTGCCTTCATCGAGAAAACGTACGCGCGGTTGATCAGCCCCTCGTCCGCATCGGGATCGTAGGAGCGAACCTTTTCGACCAGTTCGTACTGTCGCAGCACCCCTCTAAGATGGGGGACGGCAGCGCTCTTGTGCAAGCGCGAAAGGGATGGGGCTGCCGACAGGGAGGAAACGGCAGCCCCGGGGGAGAGCTATCGGTCCGCGAATGCCTTGCGCGGCTGTGCTCTGGCCGAGAGGTTGCAGCGTTCGAGCTCGGGAGGCGTGAATGCACGGCCGTCCGCCACGAAGCTGCCGATGCGCCCGACCCGCTTCGCAAGCGATTCGCACAGCACGACCGGCCGACTCTCGTCCGTCGAGCCCTGGCACGCGGCGGGACCACAGCTCCAGCTGATGTCGCGACCGATGAAACGGCCCGTGGCGGGCGACTCCAGCGTCGCCGAATAGTTGGACGCCGCCGCTGGCGCAGCGAAGATGACGAGTGGGAGGAGGGAAAAGGAGAAGCGGTGCATCGCAGAATCCCCGTTACAGTTGCGATTTGCAACTAATAACGTGCATGGTTGCAATTCGCAACTATTTTTCCGAAGACTTGTGTGCTTTGGTGCGATTCAGCAGGGGAGAGAACCTCTATGTCGGGAGCTGACATCGACAGGTTCAAGGAAGCGGCATTGTCGTGCCCGCTCCCGCCCGCCGTCGAGCTGATCGGCGAGAAATGGGCATTTCTGATTTTGCGCGGCGCGTTCAACGGCTTGAAGCATTTCGAAGAATTCCAGGCTGGACTGGGAATCGCGCGAAACATCTTGTCGGACCGGCTGTCGAAGCTGGTCGCGGGCGGAATCCTCGAGCGGTCGCCGGACCCGTCGGACAAGCGGCGCGTGATTTATTCGCTGACCGCCAAGGGCGAGGGGCTACTTCCGGTCGTGCTCGCGCTGCGGCAGTGGGGGGACGACTGGGGCTACGGGACGATGCAGATCGTGCTTGCCGATCGCCGCGACGGCAAGCCGGTGCGCAAGCTGTGCGTGCTGGCGCATGACGGGCGCGAACTCAAGCTGGGCGACATGATCTGGACCGAGCGCGCTGGCCACGGCAAACTCGAAGCGGCCGAATAGCTTCACTCCATCGTGAGGAAGTGATCGCGCAGCGCGCGCGCATCATGAAGCGCGTTGTGCGGCACCTTGCTGTTCGCGGCGGTGCTGAAATTGGTCATCGGCGTGAGCCTGAACGTCAGGTGGCGAAGTTCGACCATGTCGCCGGGCCCGGTAATCATGAGGTTGCAGAATTGCGCGACGTCCTCCGGCCAATCGGCCACGATCAGCGGTTCGTCGTCGTGCCGCAGATAGCGTTCGAGCGCATGCGCCGCGTCCTCGCGCGACAGCCGTGGGCAGGACAGCTGCTCCGGCACTGAATCGAGATAAGGAACGACGTGCCGCTCGACCCATTCGACCGGCGGCTCGTCGGTCCTGAACGTCAGGTAAAGCTCGTCGCCGTCGTCCGGCACCAGCGCGAGGCTGAGCAGCGCCCCGCCTATGCCGTTATATTCGGTGTCGAGGAAATAGCGCACCTCAGTGCTGTTGGAACAGGGCGCAATTGTCGGTCGGAAGCGCTCTACCCTTCCGGCAGCGCTCCCACGCGAGCCGCCACTGCCGCCCCCGCTCCTCGTCCTGTTTTCGCATCTCGCGGCCGAGCTTCTCATCGCGCTCGGACTGGCTGGTCGTCACCGCGTCCACGCCGGCCGAGGCGACCTTCACCGGCAGCGTGACCACACCGACGGCGGTCTTGGCGACCGTCCCCACGACGCAGCCGCCGAGCAGCAGCGGAAGAACAGCGATAAGGATCGGCGCGCGCGACATGCGCGCATCCTCGCCCGCAGCCGACGCGCTGGCAATCGCTAAAGCGACGAGAAGAAGCCCCACATCAGATCGTCGGCGCTGATCACCGTCGACGGCTGCTTCCGGCCATTCTTCGTGCCCCCGCCAGGCCAGCTGTGGCCGCCGGTGTCGGTAACGCACAGCTCGATCGGTGCGCCGCCGGGCTTCGCCGCATGGAGATCGCAGTGGGCACCGGGGACGGTGAGCACGCGCGTGGCCGCGCGATTCGCCTTGTCGATCCGCACCCACTTGGCCTGCGTCGCCAGGACTGAAACGAAATCGGTGCGCGAGGGGCCGACGCCGACACCGCCGTTGAAGGGGACGTTCGGATCGTCGGTGGCATGGAACTCGATCACTGGGATCGGGTGCTGAGGCTTGCAGGCAGCGGTGTTGTCTGTGCCCTCGACCGGGGCAATCGCCCGGATCTCCGGCGCTTCGCAGGCAAGGCGCCAGCTCATCATTGCGCCGTTCGACATGCCAGTTGCGAACACGCGACGCGGATCGATGCTCGCCTGACGCTCCATCCGATGGATCACCGCGCGAATGAAGCCAACGTCGTCGATGCCGCTTTTCTGCGCGGCGCCGCAGCAAGCGCCCGCGTTCCACGTCGCGAAAACACCGCTCGGAAGCCGCGAATAGCCGTTGGGAAAAACGGCGATGAATCCGGCCTGTTCCGACTTGCTGATCAGCTTGTAATTGTCGTCGTTCGCCTGGTTGTCGGCATCGCCGCCGCCGCCGTGGAGCGCGATCAGCATCGGCGCAGGTGCGCCGCGGTGGCTTTTCGGCACATGCACCAGATATTCGCGCGTGATTCCGTCGTGGACGAAGCTGAAGCGATAGTCGCCAGGCGCGCGGATCGGCGTCATCTCGGGATCGGCGGGCTGTTGCGACCGCTGCTCGCGCGCACGCTCGATCATCTGGCGCAAGCGCCCGCCCTGCTGCGCGGCCGCAGTGCCGCCGATGGTCAGACAAACCGCGGCGAGCGTCACGGCCGCGACTTTCGAACGAGAAAGCATGTCCAACCCCCGTTGCGATGAATGTTGTGGGGATTTTCGTTACGCCAGCTGAACGACCCATGAGGCGCGTGTTGGGCTGCCGTTCAGCTTCGTTGCTGCCGCCTAACCAAGATGCATCGCCGCTTCGGCGAGCGCTTCGGCCTGGGTGAGCAGCACCTCGTCCGCCTCGGCGCCGGGCGGCAGTGCTTCGCGGCCGACGATGACCATCAGCGGCACCGCCATTGGCGTGATTCGACCCGGCTGGACATGCAGCATCGTCGCCGAGGCGCGATCGACCAGTCGCACGAGACGGCCGAGCTCGGTCATCCGCCGCCGCGCATCGTCCCACGCCGCGCGCAGCAGCAGATGCTCCGGCTCGTAACGGCGCAACACATCGTAGATGAGGTCGGTCGAAAAGCTGACCTGCCGTCCGGATTTCTTCTTGCCCGGGTGGTGGCGCTCGACGAGACCGCCGATCACCGCGACCTCACGGAACGCGGTCTTGAGCAGATAGGAGCTTTCGACCCAGTCGATGAACTCCTGCTCCAGGATGTCCGCGGAGAAGAGCGCCTTCGGGTCCGTGATCGGCTCGAGCCCGTAGCAGGCGAGGGCATAATCGTTGGCGACGAATCCGAGCGGCTTCAGCCCCGCTTTCTCCATCCTCTTGGTCAGCAGCATGCCGAGCGACTGGTGGGCGTTCCAGCCTTCGAAGCTGTAGGCGACCATGAAATGCTGCCCTTCGTGGGGGAAGGTTTCGACCAGCAGCTGGTGCGGTTCGGGAAGGACCGAGCGCTCCGATTGCACCTCCAGCCATTCGCGCACGTCGTCGGGGAAGCGATGCCAGTCATTGCGGTCGCACAGCATGTGGCGGACTCGATTGGCGAGGTGGGTCGACATGCTCATCCGCTGCCCGCCGTAGGTGACGATCCGCGCGTTCTTCGACGAGGCGTGGACGAGTATGTCGGTGTCCTTGAACTGCTCGACCTCGAGGCTGAGACCGGCGAAGAAGAAATGGTCGCCGGGCGCGAGGGTCGACGCGAAGCCCTCTTCGATCGTCCCGAGCTTGCGGCCGTTGCGGAAGCGGACCGTGAGCAGCGGCTGCTCCACGATGACCCCGGCGTTCAGCCGATGCTGCTGGGCGATCGCGGGCCTGGTGATGCGCCACATTCCGCCGGGCTCGGGTACCAGCCGGCGGAAGCGGTCGTAGGCCTTCAGCGCGTACCCGCCCGTCGCGATGAAGTTGAGGATTTCCTCGAACGTCTGATCCCTGAGCCCCGCGTACGGCGCGGCGGAGCGGATTTCAGCGAGCAATTCCTCCTGCTGGAACGGCGCAGCGACCGCCACTGCAAGAATATGCTGGGCGAGCACATCGAGCGCGCCCGGGCGGAACACTTCGGGATCGAGCTCGCCGTCGCCGATCGCGTCGAGTGCGGCGCGCGCCTCGAGATATTCGAAGCGGTTGCCGGGAACGATGGTGCCCTTGCTCGGCTCGTCGAGCCGGTGGTTGGCGCGGCCGATCCGCTGGAGCAACCGCGAGCTGCCCTTCGGCGCGCCCATCTGGATAACCAGGTCGACATCGCCCCAGTCGATTCCGAGGTCGAGGCTCGCGGTCGCGACGAGGCCGCGCAGCTTGCCTGCCGCCATCGCGGCTTCGACCTTCCGCCGTGCTTCGACCGCGAGGCTGCCGTGATGGATTCCGATCGGAAGCCCTTGTTCGTTCTCGTCCCACAGCTTCTGAAAGATCAGCTCCGCCAGCCCACGCGTGTTGCAGAAGACGAGCGTGGTCCGGTGCTGCTCGATCAGCCGCATCACGTCCGCGATCGCGTGATAGCCCGAGTGGCCGCCCCACGGGATCTTGTTCTCGGGGATGAGGATCGAGAGGTCCGGCTCCGCGCCCGGGTCGCCGAGCACGAGATCGACGAGCTCCATGTCGGCGTCCGGCGCCAGCCACGAACGGTAGGCGTCGGGGTCGCTGATCGTTGCTGAAAGGCCGACTCGCCGGAGGCCGGGCGCCAATGTCTGCAACCGCGCCATCGACAGCGACAGCAGGTCGCCTCGCTTCTCCTTGGCGAAGCCGTGGAGCTCGTCGACGACGATCGTTTTCAAGCCTTCGAACATTTGCGGCGCTTCGGGATAGCTGAGCAGCAGGCTCAGCGACTCGGGCGTGGTCAGCAGCACCTGCGGCGGCTTCGCCCGCTGACGCGCCTTGCGATCAGACGGCGTGTCCCCCGTCCGCGTTTCGACGCGGATCGGAAGGCCCATTTCCTCGACGGGGCCGATGAGGTTGCGCTGGACGTCGACGGCGAGCGCTTTGAGCGGCGACACGTACAGCGTGTGCAGGCCTTCGCTTGGCTCTTCCGCCAATTCGCAGATGGTCGGCAGGAATCCCGCCAGCGTTTTCCCCGCGCCGGTCGCGGCGACCAGCAGCGCGCTTCGGCCACGCCGCGCCAGCTCCAGCATCTCGAGCTGGTGGCGGCGCGGTCGCCAGCCCTTCGACTCGAACCAGCGCTCGACGACCGCCGGAAGCGCAACCTCGCTCAGAGCTCGTCAGTCCCCTCGCGCCGCCGCTCTTCCTCTTCGGCGTAGAGCTCGCGGGTGCCCTCTTCCGTTTCGCGGTTGAGCGGCCCCTCGCGGTTCGACCGCACCTTGATGACGAGCCAAATCAGGACGATCAGCAGGATCGCGGGACCGATGACGTCCATCACCCAGGCTTCGGCGTGTCCCATGTGTTCTCCCCATGTTTTTGCCGGAACCCGCCGGCCTGATTCCCTATATAGCTCCAATGGCACGATTGGGTTCCTGGATTAAGGCGAAGCCGGAGGGCATCTACGTGGCGCCGGCCGACGCATGGATCGACCCGACCGAGCCGAAAGCCAAAGCGATGGTCACCCACGGTCATTCGGATCACGCGCGCGGCGGTCATGGGGCAGTGCTCGCGACACCGGAGACTCTGGCGATCATGGAATGCCGCTACGGGCCGCAGCATGGGCAGCCGATCGCGTACGGCGAAAGCATCCGGCTCGGCGATGTCGATGTCAGCTTCGTCCCCGCCGGGCATGTCCTCGGCTCGGCGCAGATCGTGCTCGAGCACAACGGTGAGAAGGTGGTCGTCTCGGGCGACTACAAGCGCCGACCCGATCCGACCTGCGCCGCCTTCGTGCCGGTACCGTGCGACATCTTCATCACCGAGGCGACCTTCGGGCTTCCGGTCTTCCGCCATCCGAAGACCGGCGGAGAGATCGACCGGCTACTCCACCGGCTGCACGCCGACCCGAGCCGCTGTGTCCTGGTCGGCGCCTACGCGCTGGGCAAGGCGCAGCGGATCATCTGCGAGCTGCGCGAGCGGGGCCACCACGACCCGATCTATTTCCACGGCGCGATCGAGCGGCTCAACCAGCTGTACGAAAGCTTCGGCGTTGAGCTCGGCGAGCTTCGCCACACCGGCGAAGCGACCAAGCAGGAGATGGCCGGACATGTCGTGATCTGCCCGCCCGGAGCGCTCAACGACCGCTGGTCGCGACGGCTTCCGGATCCGGTGACCGCAATGGCTTCGGGGTGGATGCGAATCCGCCAGCGCGCTCGCCAGCGGAATGTGGAGCTGCCGCTGGTCATCTCCGATCACGCCGACTGGGACGAGCTCACGACTACGATCCGCGAGCTGGAGCCGACCGAAGTATGGATCACCCACGGCCGCGAGGAAGCGCTCAAGCACTGGTGCATGACTCACCAGATCAAAGCCTGCGAGCTGAACCTCGTCGGCTATGAGGATGAGGATGAGTGAGTTCGGTCGGCCAACCGTTCATCGTTTAACTCGCGAAACGCCGGCAACTGACCCTCCTTCCGAGCCGTTGCTGGAGTAATCGGAAAGGAGAATCTGAAAATGGGCGACAGCACCATGCGCGACGGCCACCGGGCCGGCGCGGGCACGCGTGCGCCCGACGAACGAGGTCCCGCCGAGCGGGACGAGTCGAGCGCGTTCAACTTCAATCAGCGAGACGACGAGAGCCTGACCGGTCTCGTCACCGAGCTCGCGCATCAAGGCGGCCATCTCGCCGAACAGCAGGCGAGGCTCGTCGAAGCCGAGGTCCGATCGGCGATCACCGACCTCAAGGAATCGATCGCTGCAATGGCCGGCGCTGCGGTTCTTGGAATCGCGTCGATCGGCGTGTTCCTGATGGCCATTTCGTACTTGCTCGGAAGCGCCATGCCGCTGTGGCTGGGGACGCTGATCGTCGCGGTCGTCAGCATGGGCATTGCCTACGCGATGTACGCGGCGGGCCAAAAGAAGCTCGATTCCAAAGCGATGACCCTCGACCGGACGCGCCGCACGATCGAGCGCGCGCCGGCCGCCCTCTCAGGAGACGAAAGCGAGATGCGCCGTGCCCGATAGAAACAGCGACAATCCCGAAGTGATCGAGCGCGACATCGAGCGCACCCAGGACTCGATCGGCGACACCGTCGACAAGATTGAGGAGAAGCTCACCCCCAGCAACATCACCCGCTCGCTGCTCGGCGACGACGGGCAGGAGTGGGTTCGCGAGGGCATCCGGATCGCGCGCGAGAATCCCATTCCCGTGGCGATGATCGCGATCGGCGCGATCTGGCTGCTCGCCGGCGGCAAGGGGCCGAAGATCGACAGCCTTCGCGAGCGTCTTACGCACAAAGACCCGGAGGGCCTCATTCCGCGCTCCGGCGAGCCTGCGCCGATCGGACCGCCGCCCCGCCACGGCGAGGAGTACGACCGGCGCGAGTCAGCCAACGCATTCAACCAAGAGGAGAAGTGAACGATGCAGAACCAAGGACAGGGCCAGACCGGGACCCGCAACGAAACCTATGACGTGATTTCGGTGCTCTATCACGCGCTCCAAGGCGCCGAAAATTGCCAGATCTATGCCAAGGACGCGCAGGACGGAAAGGCGCGCGACTTCCTGCAGCACGCGATGCAGGTGCAGCGCCAGCTCGCCGATAAGGGCAAGCAGGTGCTCGAGCAGTGCCTCCAGAAGGACACCGGCGGCCAAAGCGCCTTCGGTTGGGGATCGAGCAGCAGCGGCCAGAGCGGCAGTTCGGGCCAGTCGCAGGGCTCGATGAACCAGAGCTCGAGCCAGAATTCGATGGCGAACAGCTGATTAGAAATGGCCCCGCGGCGCGAGTTGCGGGGCCTTCTAGTGAACCGCTTCCGTCCGCTCTACCCCTGACTTCGCCAGCTGATCGTCGATTTGGGCCACGAGCCGGTCGCGGCCCGGCTCGTCCTTCGCCTCGGCGCGGGCGACGAGCACGTCTTGCGTGTTCGACGCCCGAAGCAGCCACCAGCCGTCGCGCGTGCTGACGCGGACGCCGTCGGTCGCGTCAACATTCGCGCCGACAGCCGACAGGCGTTCGCGCACTTCGTCGACGATCGCGAACTTGCGGCTTTCGTCGACCTGAAAGCGCATTTCCGGCGTGGCCGTGGTCTTGGGCATGCCATCCATGATCTCGGTGAGGCTTTTGCCCGACGCGCTCACCGCTTCAATCAGCCGCACGGCCGCGTAGAGCGCGTCGTCGAACCCGTACCATCGATGCTTGAAGAAGATGTGCCCGCTCATCTCTCCCGCGAGCGGGGCGCCCGTCTCCTTCATCTTCGACTTGATCAGGCTATGACCGGTCTTCCACATCAGCGGCTTGCCCCCGAGTTCGGCGACGCGATCGAACAGAACCTGGCTCGCCTTGACGTCAGCGATGATCGTCGCGCCGGGCCGCTCCTTCAGCACCGGCCCGGCGAGGATCGCGAGAAGCTGGTCGCCCCAGATCACGCGGCCTTCTCCGTCGACCGCGCCGATGCGGTCGCCGTCGCCGTCGAACGCGATCCCGAAGTCGAGCTGCTCGCGCGCGACGACCTGCTTCAGATCCGCGAGGTTCTTCTCGACGGTGGGATCGGGATGATGGTTGGGGAACCGGCCATCGACCTCGCTGAAGATCACGTGATGATCTCCCGGAAGCCGCTCGACGAGCATGTCGAGGATCGGACCCGCCGCCCCGTTGCCGGCATCCCAGCCGACGCGGTACGGCTTGCCGGCGAAGCCTTCGAGCAGCCGGTCAGCATAGGCTTCCCGGATGTCGACCTCTTCGACGATGCCGTTGCCGCTGCTCCAGCCGCCGCGCGCCGCGCGCGCTCCAATCGCCTGGATTTCCTCCCCGAACACCGAGCGGCCCCTGAGCAGCAGCTTGAACCCGTTGTAGTCCGCAGGATTGTGGCTGCCGGTGACCTGCAGCCCGCCGTCGACATCCAGATAATGCGTCGCGAAATAGAGCATCGGGGACGGGCCCATCCCGATCTGCACCACGTCGATGCCGCCGTCGGTGAGGCCGCGGATCAGCGCCGCTTCGAGCATTCCGGAGTGGGTCCGCCCGTCGCGCCCGACGGCAATCCGCCGCGCGCCTTCGTCGCCGGCAAGCGCCGCATAGGTGCGCCCGAGCGCATAAGCGTCGGCTTCGGTAAGCGTGTCTCCGACGACTCCGCGAATGTCATATTCGCGGAGGATGGTGGGGTTGAACGTGTGCGCCATGCGCCGCTCCTGTCATTGCGAGCAGAGCGAAGCAATCCAGAAGAAGAGTAATTGCACACGAAGGCGCGAAGGCACGAAGATCAGCTGTCATCCCGGCCTTGAGCCGGGACCCGCCTTCTTTTCAGCGTCCGAGGGCAGCCAGGTGCCCGGTCAAGCCCCGCATGACGAAAGCAAAATTTCGAGCCTTCGTGTGAAATCAAGCAGCCTGACGCTCGCTCGCGTCGGGGATGCCGAGCCCCGCGATCATCTCGCGCAGCTCCTGGCGCGCGGTGACATGGCCGAGGCCGGCGTCGGTGATCTGCTTCAAGTCGAGCAGAGTCAGTCCCTTGGGGAACAGCTCGCGGTAGATCACGCGCTCTCCGAGCCCCGGAATCACGCGGAATCCGACGCGGCGGGCGAGATCGTCGAGCGCGGCGCCGACGCGCTTCAGATTGTGTGATTCGATATGCTGGAGCCGGTTTCTCAGCACCACCCAATCCACGCTCTTGCCGGTTTGCTTGGCCCGCGCCGTGCGGCTGTTCCAGATCAGCTCGGCATAGAAGCTCGGCTTCGTCACCTTGTAGTTCTCGGGGTGCACCTGCCCGATGAGGTCGAGATCGACGAAGCTGTCGTTCATCGGCGTGACGAGCGTGTCGGCGCGCAGGATTGCCGCCTTGGCAATCTCGTCATCGCGGCCAGGCGTGTCGACGACGATCACGTCGGCAGTCTTGGCGAGCCGATCGATCGCGGCGGAGAAGCCCGCATCGCTCTGATCCTCGAGCACTTCGTACGCCGCCTGCGGAAGATCTTGGTCCAGCCGCCGCACGGTCGCATCGCGGTTTTCGAGATAGCGGGTCATCGTCCGCTGCCGGCTGTCGAGATCGAGCGCGCCCACGCGGTGTCCGGACGCGGCGAGCGCAATCGCCGTGTGGACCGCGGTGGTCGACTTGCCGGTCCCGCCCTTTTCGTTGGCGAAGACGATGAAATGCGGCTGGCTCATGCTTGATCTTTCCCCCGGCGCATGTGCAAGCGCCGCCCTCGGCAAGATTAACTGAGGCGCTGGCGGCGTGCAAATCGTTCGTAGCAGTGAAGAATTGGCGCGAGCGCGGGCGGCGCTGAAGGGAAAAGTCGCGCTGGTGCCGACGATGGGCGCGCTGCACGCGGGCCACATGGCGCTGGTCGAGGCGGCGAGGCGCGAGGCGGATGCGGTTGCCGTGTCGCTATTCGTCAATCCGACCCAGTTCGCCGCCAACGAGGACCTTGGCCGCTATCCGCGGCGCGAGGCAGAAGACGCGCGAATGCTCGAAGAGGCCGGCTGCGACCTGCTGTGGATGCCGTCGGTCGAGGACATGTACCCCGATGGGTTTTCCACCTCCATCCATGTCGCCGGCCTATCCGAGCGATGGGAAGGCGAGGCTCGGCCCGGCCATTTCGACGGCGTGGCGACCGTCGTCGCGAAGCTTCTGCTTTCGGTGCAGCCCGACATCGCTGCGTTCGGCGAAAAGGACTTTCAGCAGCTGGCGGTGATCAGGCGAATGGTCGCCGACCTCGACATCGCGGTCGAGATCGCCGCCGTCGAGACGGTGCGCGAGGAGGACGGCCTCGCGCTGTCGTCGCGCAACTTGTACCTCTCGCCTGACGAACGCCCGCGCGCGGTGAGCCTCTTCCGCGCGCTCCGCAACGCACGGCGCTCGATCCTCGCCGGACAGCCGGTCTCGGCGGCGCTCGGCGAAGGCCGCAACGCGCTGCTCCTCGCCGGCTTCTCCCGAATCGACTATTTCGCGCTCGTCGATGCGGCCACGCTCGAGCCGCTCGACGCGGCCGCCGGCGCGATGCGCCTGATCGCTGCGGCGGTGATCGGCACCACGCGACTAATCGACAATCTGCCGGTCTAAAAAGATGGTTCACCGCCGTTAACCATTTCTTTGCTCTTCGGCGGCGATTTTGCGTTCCAACAGGGAAGGGAATGCAAATGGGTGCCATCAGTCAGAAGAGCGCGGAATTCCTGCTCAGGAGCCGCATTGCCGACGCAGAGACCGGCGACGTCGATGCTCTGTTCGAGCTTGGACTCACCTTTTCAACCGGCCGCGGCGGCATCGCGGTCGACCTCATCGAAGCGCACAAATGGTTCAACCTCGCCGCGCTGTCGGGCTCGACCCGCGGACAGGAATGCCGCGCCGAGATCGCGCTCGAAATGACCGCCCGGGAGATCGCCGAAGCCCAACGCCAGGCGCGCGCGTGGCTAGCCAGCTGCGGGGATCAGCGGCGGGCCGCCTGACGGCGGAACGGCCGGAACGATCGTCGTTACCGCGCTCGGGGGTCCCGGGCGCTCTTTCCCCCACGTCATCGCGCTGACCTGCGCCGCGGGAAGCCCGAGCAGGATTAGATAATTGCGCGCTTCGGCAGCGCGCTCCGCGCCCAGCGCCAGCGCATGGTCGCGCGTGTCGGTAGGATCGCCATGCCCTTCGATCCTGACCGCGACTTCGGGATGCTGCCGAAGCCACATCGCCTGGCTTGCCAGGAGAGTCGTCGCCGCCGGATTGAGCACCGCGCTTCCAGTCGCGAAATAGACGGTTGTGCCGCCGGACTGTGCGGCGAAATCCGCCCGCAGCACCTCGATCGGCGCCTGCACCGGCATCGGCGGCGGCGGATCGCGACGTCTTAGGCCGGGCAGCTGCGCCGAGGCGGGCACCGCAACGAGAAGTGTCAGCAAGAGAAGTTTGCGCATCGGCTCTAGTCCATCGTACCCGACCAATTGGGGTCGGACCCGTCCTGGGGAATGGTCATCTTCCGCGGCGCGCTGCCGTCGAGGCTGACGCGCCAGATGCCCGGACGGCCGGTCGCATCGGTGCGCTGGAACACGAGCTCGCGGCTGCTTTCCGCCCAGCTTGGTGCCTCGTCGGCGGGGCCTGCGGTCAGCAGCTGCTCGCCGGTTCCATCGGGGCTCATGATGCCGATCCGGCGCGTGTCGCCGCTCCGCCAGGTGAACGCGATATACTTGCCGTCGGGACTCCATTCGGGCGCACCGTAGGAAGCGGGACTGAAGGTGATCCGCCGCTCGTCCGAGCCATCGGCGTTCATGATGTAGAGCTGCTGAGTGCCGGAACGGTCGCTTGCGAACACGATCCTGCTTCCGTCGGGCGAATAGCTCGGGTCGGTGTCGATTCCCGGGGAGGTCGTCAGCCGCCGCGGCATTCCGCCATTCTCGCCGACGACGTAGATGTCGCTGTTGGCGCCGAGCATCATCGAGAAGACGATCTTCGACCCGTCGGGCGAATAGCGCGGCGCGAAGCTCATCGCGTCACCCTGGAGCAGCGGCTGCTGGTGGCCCGAATCGAGATCGACGATTCGGACTTGTGGCGTGCCGCCGTCGAAGCTGACGTAGGTCAGCCGATGGGCTTTGGGCGACAGCCGCGGCGTCAGCACCGTCGTGCCGCCCGGGGTCACATAGGTGTGATTGTATCCATCGCTGTCCATCACCGCGACGCGCTTGACCCGTGCGTTCGCCGGACCCGTCTCGGCGACATAGGCGATGCGCGTGTCGAACATGCCCGGATGACCCGTCAGCGTTTTGTAGGCGAGGCCAGAGCATTTGTGCGCCGCGCGCCTCAGGTCGGACGGCGCGATGACGAAGCCGATGCGGCCGAGCTCGCGCCCTTTCTCCACGTCATAGACGTAGCAGCCGATCGTGTAGCGCCCGTCGGCACGCGACTGGACGAAACCGGTGATCAGCCCCTTCGCGCCCTTGTCGCGCCACTTCGAAAAGCTCGGCGCGGTGACCTCGGGGTAGGAATAATAATCCTTCCGGTCGGGTTGGAGCGGCATCAGCTCCGAAGTCTGGCGGAGGTCGGTCTCGATCAGCTGCGTCGCCTGCCACGCGATCGCGAGCATTTCGTTGCCCTTGGCGCCGGTGTCGGGCGAGGTCATGGGCGGAAGCGCGACCACCGTCGCGGCAGGCGTCCCTGCCTGCACTGCCGCCGCCGACGCAAGCGACGGAACGGCCGCAAGCAGCGCCAGCAGCAGAATCCGAATTGCCTTCATTGCCCCTTCGTGCCGATATCCCGGAATATCTCGACCCACTCTCTTGGCTGGCGCCGCGGCCGGCCCTCCCGGTCCAGGAACGCGGCAGTGACTGATGCGTCGGCCAACAGTTCGTCCCCACGCATGACTCGTTGATGAATGCGCACCGACGATGCGCGGACCTGTTCGACCGTGCTGGCGACCCGAAGGTCCTCGCCGAGCCGCGCCGGACGCCGGTAGGCGATGTCGACGTGCGTCACGAAATAGGCGCTTCCGTCGCCGCGGAGCATCGCCGCCTGGTCGATCCCGACGGCCCGGATCATGTCCGACCGGGCGCGCTCCATGAACTTCAGATAATTGGCGTAATAGACCACGCCAGCAGTGTCGGTGTCCTCGAAATAGACGGTGAGCGCAAAGACGTGCTCGCGACCGGCGAAACCGCCGCGATACGGCGTATCGAGGGATTCCGACGCCATTTCCATTGCCTCTACCCAGTCGTGACTCGCGACCGCAACCCCGCTTGACTCGGATGTAACGCAAAGGTTACATGTCACCTACAGGTTACAAAGGAGCACGAGGGATGACCGCAATCGAAGTTGCCGAGCGCAAGAGCCGCTGGCGCGCTTTTGGATTTCTGTTTCTGGCTGCGCTCACGAGCGCGGTGATGATCGTCGCGCGGAGCGGCTCCGGCGGCGACTTCGCGCAGGGCCTTTGGCTCGGACTCCTCGTCGGCTGCGCGTTCAACCTGCTGCCGATCAAGCGCTGGCTAAGGCCGAACAGCGAAGTGGCCCGGCTTCTCGATGACGAGGGAACCCGCGAAAACCGACGGATCGGCTGCACCCTTGGATTTTGGGCGACGGTGATCGTGGCGCTCGTTCTCGGGTTCGCGTCGCACTTCAATCCGGCGATCGGCGCCGACGAAGTCGGACAGGTCGTTGCAACCGCGGGCATCGTCTCGGCAATGGTGGCATTTGCAATCCTCGAGCTCCGCGCCGCCCGGTGACGGAGCGCCTCGCCAACCGGATCAAGAGCGAACGCGAGACTGCGGAGCTGACCCAGGCCGCGCTGGCCGAGTTGGTCGGGGTCAGCCGCAAGACGATCAACACCGTCGAGAACGGAGTCTTCACGCCTTCCGCGACGCTCGCGCTGAAACTCGCGCACGCGCTCAATGTGCGGGTCGAGGAGCTGTTCTGGATCGAACGCTAGCGCCGATTTCGCCGACCTCGCGGATCAGATCACCCTCAACCTCGGGCATGTTGGAAAGATGCATGCCCCAGCCGGGCAGGAACATGCCGCCGATCCCGACCTCTCCGCCGACCCGGTCAGTGCGCTTGTCCTTGGGGTCGGCATTGGTGTGGATTTCGAGATAGCCGCGTGGACCGTCGTTGATGCACTTGCCCGACACGAGACCCTCGGTCCGCAGATACGGCGTCCGCGGCGGCCCCTCGCTCGACCATTGAATCGGTCCGCCCGGTACGGGGAAGGACGACATCGCATACCAGTAGCTGTCGAACGGGACCGATCCGCGTGCACCCGGATCGGCCGGATTCACGCACCCGACCGTCATTCCCGGCTGCTCCGCATAACCGAACATCGCACCCCTCGGCGGCGGGTTCTTCTCGCGGAAGCTGTTCCAGCTAATGACGCAACCGGTCTCGCCCGGGCGGCTGCACAGAGGCGTGGACTTGAACGTGCCGCCGACCAGCTTGCGGTACGGCACGAAGACGTCGAAGCCCGGAATGATCGCGAGCTTCATCTGGCGCGCGATCGGCTTTCCTTCGATCTCGTTGGCAATCAGCTGCTGAAGCATCAGCGAACCCTGGCTGCTGCCGATCAGGACGAAGGGGCGCCCGCGGTTGTATTTGGCGAGGTAGGTCCGCCATGCCTGCCGGACATCGCCATAAGCGAGATCGGCCGCGGACTTGATGTCCGCCCCAGTGGCATAGGCGGCGACCGCGCCGAGGGTCATTTGCCGGTACAGCGGGACGAACGGCCGGCAGACAGATGCGAAACGCGCGAACTCGTTCTCTGTCGCGAGCATTTCGCCGCCCTTGTCGGGCTTGAGGTCGCTGTTCAGGCCGTCGTCATTGCTCGATGTCGGATAGACGTAGAAGCAGTCGATCGGGGGATCGCCGGCGACCTCGCTGTTCGCTCGGGAGCCGTAGCCGTCCGGATTGAGCGCCGTGGTCGCGAGCGCAGTCGAGCAGACGTCCTTGCGCCCGGGCAGGCACAGCCAGTCGGCGGCCTTCGAATAGTCGGGCGCAGCCGGCGTCGGCGCAGTCATGCCGAGGAGAGCGGCGATAACGCCGAACATCATGTCGCTTCGCCTCCGCGATCGAACAAGCCTGCCTGTCCGCCTTGCGGCGCAGGCAGGCCGAGATGCGCATAGCCGCGGCCGTTGAGGCAGCGTCCCCGTGCCGTGCGCGCGATGAGCCCGAGCTGAATGAGATAGGGCTCAATCACGTCCTCGATCGTGTCGCGCGGCTCCGACAGCCCTGCGGCGAGCGTTTCGACCCCGACCGGGCCGCCGCCGTAGAGGTCGGCGATCATCGTCAGGTACCGGCGATCCATCGCATCGAGGCCGAGACTGTCGATTTCGAGCCGCGACAGCGCCGCATCCGCGACCTTCGAATTGATCGTGTCGGAACCCGACGCGTGGGCGAAATCGCGCACCCGGCGAAGCAGCCGCCCGGCAATCCGTGGGGTTCCGCGTGAGCGCCGCGCAATCTCGTGCGCTCCGTCGTCGGTGAGCGCGACCCCAAGCAGCCGCGCAGCGCGCCGCACTACCTGCTCGAGCTCCTCCACCGTGTAGAAGTTGAGCCGCACCGGGATTCCAAAGCGGTCGCGCAGCGGCGTCGTCAGCAGTCCCTGCCGCGTCGTCGCGCCGATCAGCGTGAAGCGCGGCAGCTCGATGCGGACAGAGCGCGCCGAAGGCCCCTCGCCGATCATCAGGTCGAGCGCGCGATCCTCCATTGCCGGATAGAGCACCTCCTCGACTGCCGGATTGAGTCGGTGGATCTCGTCGATGAACAGGACGTCACCGTCCTCGAGATTGGTGAGCAGCGCGGCAAGGTCGCCCGACTTCGCGATCACCGGGCCGGAGGTCGCACGGAATCCGACTCCCATTTCGCGCGCGAGGATTCCGGCCAGCGTCGTCTTGCCGAGCCCCGGCGGCCCGTGGAGCAGCACGTGGTCGAGCGGCTCGTTGCGGCTCTTCGCCGCATGGACGAACACGCGCAAATTCTCGCGCGCCGACTGCTGTCCGATGAACTCGTCGAGACTCTTCGGTCGAAGCGCCGCGTCGGCGTCCTCTCCGGTGCGCTCCGGCGTGGTGATTCGAGCGGGATCAGTGGCCACCCGACTTTGCTACTGTCATTGCGAGCCCGGCGAAAGCCGGGCGAAGCAATCCAGCCGCCGCTACCGGATTGCGGCGCCGCTTCGCCACTCGCGATGACGATTAGACCTGCCGCTGCTCGCCCTTCTTCCGATTCCATGGCCAGCGTCCTTCGATCTCCACCTCGAGGCTGAAGCTGAGGAACGTGCGGATGATCACGATGCCCGCGAGCACCGCCACGCTGACCAGCGTCGGAGTCACCGCGACGGTGTTGATGATGTCCGCGGCGACGAGGAACTCGAGGCCGAGCAGGATGGCGCGGCCAAGGCTCGAGCGGAAGTTCGCAACCGCCTCGTCGCGGTTTGCCCCGCCCGCGAACCGCACCGCGAACAGCGCGAGCGTCCCGAACGCGCCGAATGCGATGATTGCGATGCCGAACAGCTCGACCACCTTCGCGACACTGTGCGCGATCTCGGTTGCGTACTGATCGAACATGCCTAGGGTCAACGCCGCGGGAGGGGTTGGGATGCACATCGATCGGCGAACGCTGTTGGGAGGAATGGCGGCCGCCGCGCTGGCCGGGCCGGCGCTCGCGCGCAAGGCCGCGATGCCGTCGTGGTATTCGAGCGCGATCGTCATCGACGGGCTCGGCGGCATCAACGATCCCTACGGGTCCGACGGCGAGCTTCGCCTGACCGATCGCGCCTGGGCCGAGATGCGGCAGACGGGGATCAGCTGCGTCCGCGACACGCTTCTTCCAGTCGGCAATTATGCCGACAGCTGGGAGCAGTTCGGGAAGAACCTCGACTTCTATCACGACCAGCTGCTCGCCAGTCCCGACCGCCTGCTGCTGGTCGAGAAGGCGGCCGACATCCCCGCCGCCAAGGCCGCCGGCAAGCTCGGGATCATCCTCGGGACGCAGGACACGGCGATGGTCGGCCCGGCGCTCGACCGGCTGGCCGAGATGAAGAAGCGCGGCGTGCGCGCCGTCCAGCTCACCTACAATCTCGCCAACCTCTCCGGCGACGGCTCGATCGAGCCGCGCAATGCCGGCATCACCAACCTCGGCCGCGACACCATCCGGCGGATCGAAGCCGAGAAGCTCCTGCTCGACCTCGCGCACGGCGGCGCACACACGATCGACGACGCGATCGCCTTCGCCAAGCGGCCGCTGACGATCAGCCACACCGGAGCGCGCGCGATCACCGATCATCCGCGCAACGTTTCCGATGCGGCGATCCGCGGAGTCGCCGACAAGGGCGGCGTCATCGGGGTCTATTTCATGCCGTATCTCGCCGCCGACATGCACGCGAGCGGCGCGATGCTGCTCCACCATATCGAGCATGTCGCGCGCGTCGGCGGGGAGGACCATGTCGCGATCGGCACCGACGGCGGCGTGCTCCCCAACGTCATCGACCAGGCAGCGCGCGACTTTGCGCGCAAGGATTATGAGCAGCGTAAGGCCGCGGGCATCGCCGCGCCGGGCGAAGGGCCGGACGTCTTCCCGCTCGTGCTCGACTATAATTCGATCGACAAGCTCGAGCGGCTCGGCACCGACCTGATGAAGCGCGGCTGGACGACGGTGCAGGTGGAGAAGCTGCTCGGGCGCAATCTCATGCGGCTGTACGGAGATGTCTGGGGCGGGTGAAGGCCGTCACTTCGCCGCTTTCCTGAGCGCGAGGCGGACGAGCGCATCGAGGCCCGCATCGGGGCCGAGCTCGTCCTGCGCGGCGTTGACGGCGGCGCTTGCTTCCGCCGGTTTGAAGCCGAGGTTCGCGAGGGCCGATAGGGCGTCGGCGGCGGCTCCGGCGCGCGGGGTTGGCGCGGCGCCGGCTCCGATGTTGCCCCCTAGTTTGCCCTGGAGCTCGTTGGCGATGCGTGCGGCGAGCTTGGGCCCGACGCCGTTGGCGCGGCCGATCATCGCCTTGTCCTCGTGCGCGACAGCGCGCGCGAGCTCGTCCGGCGAGAGGACCGAAAGGATCGCGAGCGCGAGGCGGCCGCCGACTCCCTGGATGCTGGTCAGCGCGCGGAAGGAGTCGCGCTCCGCTGCCGAACCGAAGCCGAACAGTGTCCATGCGTCTTCGCGCACCTGCAGTTCGGTCAGGATCAGCACCTCGCCGCCGATCGGCCCGAGCGCGGCTAGCGTCTTGGCGCTCAAGTGCACCAGATACCCCACTCCAGCGACATCGATCACCGCGCTGTCGGCGGCGGTTTCCGCGAGGGTGCCGGAGAGGCGGGCGATCATTTGTGCAGCACACTAACGCGGTTTTCCGTCATTGCGAGCGTAGCGAGCAACCTGGCCTTTTGAGTTCACACGAAGGCACGAAGGACACGACGAGCGCAAAGGGGTCGTGCCGATCTTCGTGCCCTTCGTGATCTTCGTGCCTTCGTGTGAAATATCTCAGGCGAGCCGCTTCGCGGTCGTCAGATGATGCGCGTGGGTGATTGCGACCGCGAGCGCGTCCGCGGCGTCGGGACCGGCGATGCTGGCGCCGGGGAGCAGACGCGAGACCATCGCGTGAACCTGAGCCTTTTCGGCGCCGCCGGTCCCGACGACGGCTTTCTTGACCAGCCGCGCGGCATATTCGCCAACGTCGATTCCGGCGCGCGCCGCGCACATCAGCACGACCCCGCGCGCCTGGCCGAGCTTCAGCGTCGATTGCGGGTTCTTGTTGACGAATATTTCTTCAGCCGCGGCAGCGTCCGGACGCTGCTCTTCGATCAGCAGCTCGAGTTGCTGCGCCAGAGCGGCCAGGCGCCTGGGCAATGGCGCGGAGGACTCTGTCTTGATCTGCCCGTTGGCGACATGGCCAAGGCGGTTGCCTTCAGCCTCGATGATGCCCCAGCCGGTGGTGCCGAGGCCCGGGTCGAGACCGAGGATTTTCACAGCCTCCCCTGCATTTGCAGAGGAGGGGGACCAGCGAAGCTGGTGGAGGGGTCTTCTCCGGTGCCGCGAAGGCCCCTCCACCGCACTTCGTGCGGTCTCCCTCCCCTCGAAATCGAGGGGAGGATGTTGATCACGCCAGCTTCTCCAGCTCTTCTTCGGGCACGTCGTAATTGCCCCAGACGGTCTGGACGTCGTCGTCCTCGTCGAGCGCATCGATGAGCTTCAACAGCGTTTGGGCATCCTCACCGCGCACCTCGACTTCGGCCGACGGCCGCCACGCGAGCTTCGCGCCTTCGCCTTCGCCGAGCAGATTCTCGAGCGCGCGCGCGACCTCGTGCAGGCTCTCGATGCTGGTCCAGATGCGGTGGCCGTCATCGTCGCTTTCGACGTCCTCGGCTCCGGCCTCGATCGCGGCTTCGAAGACCTTGTCGGCATCGCCTGCGCTTGCCGGATATTCGATCAGCCCGAGGCGCGAGAAGCCGTGGCTGACGCTTCCGCCGGCGCCGAGATTGCCGCCATTCTTCGAGAATGCCGTCCGGACGTTGGTCGCCGTGCGGTTGCGGTTGTCGGTCAGCGCCTCGACGATCAGCGCGACTCCGCCGGGCCCAAACCCTTCGTAGCGGACTTCCTCGTAGGTCTCGGCGTCGCCGCCGGCAGCCTTGTCGATCGACCGCTGGATATTGTCCTTGGGCATCGACTGGGCGCGCGCGGCGATGATTGCGGCCCTGAGGCGCGCATTCGCGTCCGGATCGGGCAGGCCCATTTTCGCCGCGACGGTGATTTCGCGGCTGAGCTTGGAGAAGAGGGCCGAGCGCTTCTTATCCTGCGCCCCCTTCCGGTACATGATGTTCTTGAATTTGCTGTGGCCTGCCATGGCCGTTCCTTACTCCAGCCCGAGCGCGGAGCGATAGGTTTCGAGGATCGCGTCCTGCTCGCGGCGGGTGTGGGTCTCCATCCTCCGCAGCCGAACGATCATCCGCATGATTTTCGGATCGTAGCCGTTGGCCTTTGCCTCGGCATAGACATCGCGAACGTCGTCCGCGATCCCCTTCTTCTCCTCCTCCAAGCGCTCGATCCGCTCGATGAACAGCCGCAGCTGATCGGCCGCGACGGTGCCTTCCGCCATGTCCCTCACTCTCCGATTTCAGGTTTGAGCTGCGGCTCTAGCGGGTTGAACGCTCTTATCAAGCCGCTATGGCCGCCTCGTGACGGAAACCCTCGCCCCCCGCTCGCGCAAGGTGAAGATCCTCGCGACGCTCGGTCCTGCCTCGAGCGACCCGAGGATGATCCGCCGGCTGGCGCTCGCCGGCGCCGACGCGTTCCGCATCAACATGAGCCACGGCGACCAGAAGACGAAGGCCAAGCTGGTCGAGCATATCCGCGCGCTCGAAAAGGAATTCCATCGCCCGACGACGATCCTGTTCGACCTTCAGGGGCCGAAGCTCCGCGTCGGCCATTTTGAAGGTGGCCGCGCCGTGCTCGAAAAGGGCAAGCGCTTCATCTTCGACCGCGACGAGAAGGCGGGGAATGCGAGCCG
Source organism: Sphingomonas sp. (assembly GCA_025980335.1). Lineage (GTDB taxonomy): Bacteria > Pseudomonadota > Alphaproteobacteria > Sphingomonadales > Sphingomonadaceae > Sphingomicrobium. Next base: position 21,557 of record JAICXO010000035.1, read on the forward strand.
CGTCCAGCTGCCGCACCCGGAGCTGTTCGAAGCGGTGAAGCCCGGGGCGAGGATCCTGATCGACGACGGCAAGGTGCGGCTGAACGTGATCGAGGCGGACGGCGACCGGATCGTCAGCGAAGTGCGGGTCGGGGGCGCGGTGTCCGACAACAAGGGCGTCAACGTGCCCGACGTCGTCGTGCCCATCCCGGCGCTCACGGACAAGGACCGCGACGACCTCCACTTCGCGCTCGACCAGCGCACCGACTGGATCGCTTTGTCGTTCGTCCAGCGCCCCGAGGACGTCGCCGAAGCGCGCTCGCTGATCGGCGAGCGGGCGGCGCTGCTCGCCAAGATCGAGAAGCCCGCGGCGATCGACAGCCTCAACGACATCATCGCGCTGTCGGACGCGGTGATGGTCGCGCGCGGCGACCTCGGCGTCGAGCTCCCGCCCGAGGACGTGCCCCCGCTCCAGAACCGGATCGTCGCCTGCGCCCGCCAGTTCGGAAAGCCTGTCGTCGTCGCGACCCAGATGCTCGAATCGATGATCACCTCGCCGACTCCGACGCGCGCCGAGGTGAGCGACGTTGCGACGGCGATTTACGACGGCGCCGACGCGGTGATGCTTTCGGCCGAAAGCGCGGCCGGCCAATATCCGTGCGAGGCGGTGCAGATGATGGATCGCATCGCCAACAGCGTCGAGCGCGATCCTTCGTTCCAAGCCCGGGTGCACTTCACCCAGACCCGGCTCGAGCCGACCACCGCCGACGCGCTGTCGGCCTCGGCACGGCAGA
>JAICXO010000007.1 GCA_025980335.1 Sphingomonas sp.
CCGCTGAAAGCATCTAAGCGGGAAGCCTCCCTCGAGATAAGGTATCTCAGAGTCGTGGAAGACCACCACGTTGATAGGCCGGGTGTGGAAGTGCGGTAACGCATGGAGCTAACCGGTCCTAATTACTCATTTCGCGCTTGAGAGTCCCACCATCATCGTCAGCTCTGCTGGCGGTTGATCGAAAGATCTCGGCTAGATGACGCTAAGAACAATACGAAGAGTGCACGATTTCTAGAGCTTCGAAGGGAACCCATCAAAGTATCACTTTGACGGGAACCCGTTGCGCCGGTCCCATAGCTTGGTGACCATAGCGTCCGTGACCCACCCGATCCCATCCCGAACTCGGCCGTGAAACCGGACAGCGCCGATGGTACTACTGCTCAAGCAGTGGAAGAGTAGGTCGTCGCCAGGCTTTGAAACCGGCGCTTCGAAGAGGGTCTCATCAAAGTACTACTTTGAGGGTGCCCGAAGAACCCATTCACAATTTCAAAAGCCGCTGCCGGGCTAACCCCCAGCGGCGGCTTTTGTTTTTGCGGACTTCGGTCCGTGACGTTGGCGCGGGGTGGAGCAGCCCGGTAGCTCGTCAGGCTCATAACCTGAAGGTCGCAGGTTCAAATCCTGCCCCCGCAACCAACCAGACGGCCGCCTTCGGGCGGCCTTTTTTGTTTCGGAGTTCGATCCAGCGCCGCGGTTGCTTGGAACGACTGCCTCCGGCCGAGCGCTTGTCAGCCGTGCCAAAGGCTTCGTCCGTTCCCGCTCCCATGGAAGCGCTTCTCGCCGCCGAGCTGCCCGACGGACCGGGGTGGCAGTTCGAGCCGAAGTGGGACGGGTTTCGCTGTCTCGCCCGCCGCGATGACGCCGAAGTTACGCTGACCTCCAAGTCCGGCAAGCCGCTTGCCCGCTACTTCCCCGACGTCGTCGAGATGCTGCTCGGCCTTAACGCGACCAACTTCCTGCTCGACGGTGAGTTGATCATTCCGGTCGACGATGCGCTCTCGTTCGATGCGCTTCAGCTTCGGCTGCACCCTGCCGAAAGCCGCGTTCGAAAGCTGGCCGACGAGACGCCGGCGGAGCTAATGGCATTCGACCTGCTCGAGCTGGACGGCAAGCCCCTTACCCAGCTGCCCCTGTCGCGACGCCGAGAATGTCTGGAGCAATTCTTCGGGCACAACCATTCGCGCGCGTTGCACCTCTCTCCCATGACATGCGATCGCGCCATCGCCCTCGACTGGCTGCACCGCAGCGGCGGCGCGCTCGACGGCGTGATCGCCAAGCGCCGGGATCTCGAATATCGGTCAGGCGAGCGGGCGATGATCAAGGTGAAGCAGCAGCGCACCGCCGACTGCGTGGTCGGAGGCTTCCGCTATGCCGAGAAGAAGCGCGAAGTCGGCTCACTCCTCCTCGGGCTGTACGACGATGAGGGCCGGCTCGACCATGTCGGCTTCACCTCGGCGATCCCGTCGGCGGAGCGGCCGAGGCTCACCACCGAGCTGGAGGCGCTGGTCGAGCCTCCCGGCTTCACCGGCAGCGCGCCCGGCGGACCAAGCCGCTGGAACAATGCCCGCTCGATGGCCTGGGAGCCGCTGAAGCCCGTCCTGGTCGTCGAGGTCCGCTACGACCAGGTTACCGGCCGGCGGTTCCGCCACGGCACCGGCTTTGTGCGCTGGCGGCCCGACAAGGACCCCAGGCAATGCACGTTCGAGCAACTCGCGCCGGAGCTCAAGCCGTCCGAGCTTGAGGAACTGTTCGGCCAATGAACTTGTTGTTCGACGCGCCGCTGATCGACGGTCTCAGCTATGAAGACGCTCTCGTCAGCATCGACGAAGAGCGTGATCTGATCGATCGGCTGCAGGCGCTGGAGCTGGCGCCGTTCCGCTTCCATGGCTGGACCGGCAACCGCAAGACCAAAAGCTTCGGCTGGCGATACGACTTCGACGACGCGAGCCTCACGCCCGCGGAGCCGATCCCCGAATGGCTCCGCCCGCTGCGCGCCAAGGCGGCCCGCTTCGCCGGGACTGCTCCAGGCGCGTTCGTCCATGTGCTCCTCGCGCGCTATGACCCGGGTGCGGGCATCGGCTGGCATCGCGACCGGCCGCAGTTCGAGCAGGTGGTCGGCGTTTCGCTCGGCTCCGCGGCGATGCTGCGTTTTCGGCAGCGTACCGACGGCGGGTTCCGCCGCGCCAATGTGCGCCTCGAGCCGCGCTCGGCCTATCTGCTGTCGGGCGACGTGCGACACCAATGGGAACACAGCATTGCGCCCGGCGACCGGCTGCGGTTCTCGATCACCTTCCGGTCGCTGTCGGAAAAAGGCCGCCGCGCCGCCGATCTGCTGTAGGGAACAGTTTCAGCGGCGCAACGGTTTGGACGGGATGCGGCGTTCTTTGTTGCTGTTCGTCCTGACGCTCGCGGCCTGCTCCAAAGGCCCGCAGGCGGACCTGCAATATATCGCCGAAGCCCGCTCGCTGGCCGCCGAATGGGCGTTGGTCAACGAGCAGGCGGCCGAGGGCAAGCTCACGCCCGCTTATGTCTCGGCGATGCGCGCCTCGCTCCAAAAGCAGGCCAAAGCGGCTTCCCAGGCGCTGACCCAACACGACGCGCCCTACGCGCGCGAAATGCAGGCGATCGCGGCCGAGCCCGAAAACGCCGCCCCGCGGGAGCTGCGCGCGCATTCCGACAAGCTCAAGCAAATCGAGAATAGCCTTGAATCCGCTTGAGCTGACGCTCGGGATCATGACGGCGGTCGGGGGCTTCGTCGATATCAGTGAGCTCGTGTTCGCGGCCAAGGCGGGCTCGACATTCGGCTATGCGCTGCTTTGGGTGTTTCTCGTCGCCACCATCGGCATCATGACGTTCGGGGAAATGAGCGGCCGGGTCGCCGCCGTGGCCAAGCAGCCGGTGTTCAACCTGATGCGCCACCGCCTCGGCCTCAAGCTCGGGCTCGTCACGCTGTTCGCGTCGCTCATCGCGAACCTGATCACGTGCGCCGCCGAGGTCGGGGGCGTCGCCCTCATCCTCCACTATCTGACGAACGCGCCGTATATGCTGATGGCGATCGTCAGCACGGCCGTGATGATGGCCAGCATGTGGGTGCTGCCGTTCAAATGGATCGAGCGAAGCTACGGCCTTCTCGGGCTGTTCATGATTGCCTTTGCGGCCGCGCTGGTCGCCATAGACCCGCCGTGGCACCAGGTCGCCGCTGGCTTCGTACCGCAGGTGCCGAAGGGACTTTCGACGAAGGAGCTGCTAACCTTCTGCTACTTCGGCGTCGCGATCGTCAGCGCGGTCATGTTCCCGTACGAAGCCTATTTCTATTCCTCGGGTGGAATCGAGGAGGGCTGGGGTCCCAAGGACCTGCCGATGAACAAGATTACGTGCACCATCGGCTTTGGTCTCGGTTCGCTGCTCTCGATGGCGATCCTCGCAAGCTCGGCCCAGCTGTTCGGTCCGATAAACATCGATCCGCAGCTCCCCGGCACGTCCGCGCTCGAAGTCGCTACTCCCTATGGCAGGGCGGGTCTGATTCTCGCTTTGCTCGGAATGCTGTTTGCCGTCGGCGGCGCGGCGGTCGAAACCTGCATGGCCAACGCCTACAGCGTCGCCCAATTCTTCGGCTGGGAATGGGGCCGCCACCGCAAGCCGTGGGAGGCGCCGCGCTTCACCGTCGCGTGGATCGTCTTTTTCCTGGCGGCGCTGGCGATCATCCTCACCGGAATCGATCCGATGAAGCTTGTCGAATATGCGGTGCTGTTCTCGATCCTGGTCCTGCCGCTGACCTATCTGCCGTTGCTGCTGCTCGCGGGGGACAAGTCCTACATGCGTCAATATGCGAACGGCTATGCCGCGAAAGGGCTCGGCTGGCTCTATTTCGTCATCATTACGGTAGCGGCGGTCGGCGCCCTGCCGCTCTACGTCATTACCTCGGGAGGGCAGGGATGAACCCGACCGACCCGATCAAGCTTGTAAGTCAGCTGCTCGACCTGGCGATCATCGACAAGGACGGGAATTATTGCGGCATCGTCGACGATATCGAACTCAGCGGCGGCGCCGGGAAGGACACGCGACTAGCCGCACTGCTGGTCGGTCCCGGCGCGTATGAAGGGCGCGTGCCGGCATGGGCCATGTGGCTCGTACGAAAAATCGCGGGCGATCGCATCGTTCGCGTCGCGATTGCCGACATCGAATCGATCAACAGCGCCGTCCACCTGAAGACCCTCGGCGAAAAGGCCGGACTTCAGAAGAGCGAGAATGCGGTGCGGGCTTACATTCCGCGCGTGGGAGCGATGTGATGCGGCTCACGGACTTGCGGACGAAGAAGATCGTCACGCTCGACGGCAAAAGCTTCGGCCGGGTTCACGAGGTGCACTGTGACGGCGGACGCGTGACGGCTTTGATGAGCGGGCCAGGCAGCTTCCTCGAGCGGCTCACGGCAAAGAAAAAGGGTCGGCGGATCCCTTGGGAATGCGTGGTCAGGATCGAGCCGAAGCAGGTCGTGGTCACCCCCGATCCGCCGCAGCGGAAGTCGCCCGGCAAGCCTAGCGCATCTCGAACCCGGCAAGGCACTCGGCAAGCCAACGGGCGGCGGTCAAAGGGCTGAGATCCGTCGGGTCGAGGGGTGGGTCCCACTCGGTGAGATCGATGAGGCGCACGCGCGGCTCCGAAGCGAGGCGGCGCACGGCCGCGAAAAAATCAGCGAGCGCCATGCCGCCCGGCCGAGCCCCCGGAGCAGCAGGAAATTGGGAGCGATCGATCACGTCGCCGTCGCAATCGACGGCGATGGCCGCGCAGTGGCTCACGTGCGCAAGCGCTCGGTCGATCGCCTTGGCAATTCCGTCCTGTCGGACCTCGCCGATGCTGACCACGAGATTTCCCGACCGCTTGGCATCCTCGTGCATTTCCCTGCTGTTGGCGAACGGCGCCAGCCCGATCTGGGCGATGTTCCTGCCGGGAAGTCCGTCGCCGATCAGCGCCCGGACGGGGTTGCCGTTGCTGAGGCCCTGGTCGAGCCCGCGCATGTCGAAATGCGCGTCGAGCGTGATCAGTCCGATCTCCTCGAGCGGCTGTTTCAGGCCGAGCACTCCGGGTCTCGTCACCGCATTGTTGCCGCCGACGAGCAGCGTCAGCGCCTCCGCCCGGGTGCTTGCCGCAACCGCGTCGCGGATGAGCGGAGTTGCCTGTTCGATGCTCAAATCCGCGAGGTTGAGGTCGCCCCGGTCGAGTACCTTCGTCGACAGCTCGCGACCGGTTTCGACGTCGTAGCGGCCGATCCGGCGCAACGTGTTGCGGAGCAGCGCCGGCCCGAGATCGCAGCGCCCGGGAGTGACCGAGCCGGCGGCGAGCGGCGCTCCGAGCAGCGCGACCGGCGCGCCGCTGTGCTCCGCCGCCACCAGTTCGGACAGGTTCGGCCAGCTGCTCATCTTTTGACCGTAGCAAGCCCGCTCGCCTAAGGCACGCGCATGTGGGACCGGCTGCTCGTCGACTGCCAGATCGCGACAATGGAAGAGCGGCCGGGCAATCCGCTCGGAATCATCGAGAACGGCGCGATCGGGATTGCCGATGGCAAGGTCGTTCGCGTCGGCAAGCGCACCGAGCTGGCGGGTTATCGCGCGAGGCAAGTGGACGCGCTCGGCGGCGCGTGGGTGACACCGGGGCTGATCGATTGCCACACGCATCTCGTGTTCGGCGGAACGCGTGCAGACGAGCATGCCATCCGCCGCGCGGGCGCGAGTTACGAGGAGATTGCGAACGCCGGCGGCGGGATTGCGTCGACCGTGTCGCGCACGGCGGCGGCATCGGACGAGGAATTGCTCGAGCATAGCCGCCGGCGGCTACACGCGCTGATGCGCGGCGGCTGCACGACGATCGAGGTGAAGTCCGGCTACGGCCTCGATCCGGCAAGCGAGCTGAGGCTGCTCAGGATCGCGAGCCAGCTCGGCGATGGCGAACCCGTTCGGATCGTGCCGACGCTGCTTGCCCTTCATTCCATTCCGGCCGAGCAACGCGACCGGCGCGCACATTATGTGAGCGAGATTGTCGACAAGCTCATTCCGGCGGCGGCGGAGCAGGGGCTCGCCACCAGCGTCGATGCCTTCTGCGACACCATTGCCTTCACGCCCGACGAGGTCGAGCGCCTGTTCAAGGCGGCGGCGCACCACGGCCTCCGCGTCCGCCTTCACGCCGAGCAGCTGTCGAACCACCATGGTGCGGCGCTCGCCGCCCGATATCATGCGCTATCGGCCGACCATCTCGAGCATCTCGACGAAGCGGGCGCAAAGGCGATGGCCGCCGCCGGCACCGTCGCCGTGCTCCTGCCGGGTGCCTTCTACGCACTTCAGGAGGAGCGCAAACCGCCGGTCGACCTGCTGCGCAAGCATCGCGTCCCAATTACGGTCGCGACCGATTGCAACCCGGGCACCTCGCCGCTCCTGTCGCCCACGCTGGCGATGAACATGGCGTGCACCCTGTTCGGCCTCACCCCCGAGGAAGCGGTGGCCGGGATGACGATCAACGCCGCGCGTGCGCTCGGGCTCGCGCATTCGGTCGGCAGCATCGCTGCCGGAAAGCAGGCGGACCTCTGTATCTGGCAAGTCGAGAGCCTGGCCGAGCTCGGCTATTGGATCGGCCTCCCCGGTCCGGACCGGCGCATCTTTGGAGGGCTGGATGCCTAAAGTCGCTGCGGCACTGGTGGCGATCGTTTGCTGGGCGGGGCTCGCCATCCAGTTTGGGCACACCTACGGCTTTGAACATCGGATTGGGCTCACCTTGTGGGTGATCGCGCGGTTCTTCACCGTGGTCACCAACCTGCTGGTGGCGCTGGTCATGACGTGGGTCGCAATTGGCCGCCGAGCGTCCCCGGAAGTGCTCGGCGGACTGACGCTGTCGATCATTCTGGTCGGCGTGGTCTATTGGGCGCTGCTACAGAACCTCCACCACCCCGACGGACTGGCTCACGTCGCCAACATCCTGCTTCACCGCGTATCTCCGGTCGCCATGGCCCTGTGGTGGCTGCTGTTCGCGCCGCGCGCGCGGCTCAGGTGGAGCGCGCCATGGTGGTGGCTGATCTACCCCGTCGCCTACTTCGGCTTCATTCTTGCACGCGGGCATCTCGACGGGCGCTATCCCTACCCCTTCATCGATGTCGGGCATCTCGGCTGGAGCCAGGTGGCGATGAATGCCGGCGGCATCGCGCTGGCGTTCATCCTCGCCGGATACGCGATGGTGTGGATCGACGGTTGGCGTCCGCTTGGGTCGAAGCGCGCCAGGCGTTAAGGCCTCGCTCCGATGACCGACAGCCAACGCGACAACAGCCGCCACATCCGGGCCCGCCGGGGAAGCGAGATCAAGGCGAAGCACTGGACCACCGAAGCCGCGGTCCGGATGCTGATGAACAATCTCGACGACGAGGTTGCCGAGGACCCGCAGAGCCTCGTCGTCTATGGCGGCATCGGCCGCGCCGCGCGCAACTGGGCCTGCTTCGACAAGATCGTCGAGACCATTGAGCGGCTGGGGGAAGACCAGACCTTGCTCGTTCAATCGGGCAAGCCCGTCGGCGTGTTCCGCACGCACAAGGATGCCCCGCGCGTGCTCATCGCTAACTCCAATCTGGTCCCCAAATGGGCGAGCTGGGAAGTGTTCAACGAGCTCGATCGCAAGGGGCTCATGATGTACGGCCAGATGACGGCCGGCAGCTGGATCTACATCGGCACGCAGGGCATCGTTCAAGGGACGTTCGAAACCTTCGCCGAGATGGGCCGGCAGCATTATGGCGGCGACTTGCGTGGCCGCTGGATCCTGACCGCGGGCCTCGGCGGGATGGGCGGCGCTCAGCCGCTGGCCGCGGTCATGGCGGGAGCTCACTGCGTCGCAATCGAGGTCCAGGAAAGCCGGATCGAGAAACGGCTCCAAACGCGCTATGTCGACCGGCGCGCTGGCACCATCGACGAGGCGCTGGAGATCATCCGCGCCGCCTCCGAGCCGACCAGCGTCGGCCTGCTCGGCAACGCGGCGGAGATCATTCCGGAAATGCTGAGGCGCGGCATCCGGCCCGATGCGCTCACCGATCAGACCTCAGCGCACGATCCGGCGAACGGCTATTGTCCGGCCGGATGGAACGTCGCCAAATGGCAGGAGATGCGCGAGCGCGACCCGACTGCCGTCGCCGAGGCAGCGAAACTGTCAATCGCACAGCACGTCGAAGCAATGCTCGCCTACAAGGCGATAGGCGTGCCGACCTTCGATTACGGTAACAACATCCGGCAGGAAGCCAAGGACATGGGCGTGACCCACGCGTTCGACGTCCCCGGCTTCGTCCCCGCCTATGTGCGGCCGCTCTTCTGCCGGGGCATCGGCCCGTTCCGATGGGTGGCGCTGAGCGGCGATCCCGAGGACATCTACAAGACAGACGCCAAGGTGAAGGAGCTGATCCCCGACGACCCGCACCTTCACCGCTGGCTCGACATGGCGCGCGAGCGGATTGCCTTCCAGGGGCTCCCCGCGCGCATCTGCTGGGTCGGGCTCGGCCAGCGCGACAAGCTCGGGCTCGCCTTCAACGACATGGTCCGCAGCGGCGAGATCTCGGCGCCGATCGTCATCGGCCGCGACCATCTCGACAGCGGCAGCGTCGCCTCGCCCAACCGCGAGACCGAGAGCATGAAGGACGGCAGCGACGCGGTCAGCGATTGGCCGCTGCTCAATGCGCTGCTCAACACCGCCAGCGGGGCGACTTGGGTGTCGCTGCACCACGGCGGCGGCGTCGGCATGGGCTATTCGCAGCACGCCGGGATGGTCATCGTCGCGGACGGAACGGATGATGCGGCGCGGCGACTGGGGCGGGTGCTGTGGAACGATCCCGCGACCGGCGTAATGCGACACGCGGATGCGGGCTACGAGATCGCCGTCGACTGCGCGCGCGAGCAAGGCCTCGACCTGCCAATGGTCCTCTAATCGTCATCCCCGCGAAAGCGGGGACCGGGTTTCTTTTCTTGCTAGGTTCCCGCTTTCGCGGGAATGACGAAAGAAGGTGATGAACCTCGATCCTGAAAACATCTCGCTAGGTCAGCTGCGCGACCTTTGGATCGGCGCGGACGCGCGCCTCGACAGTGCGTCGATGCACCGTGTCGCCAATTCGGCAGCGGCGGTCGAGCGCATCGTTGCCGGCGGAGCGACCGTCTATGGCGTCAACACCGGCTTCGGCCTGCTCGCGAACACGCGCATCCCGGACGACAAGCTGGCGGAGCTCCAGACCAATTTGATCCTGTCGCACAGCGCGGGCCTTGGCGACCCCCTTCCGCGGCATGTCACGCGGCTGATGATCGTCCTCAAGCTGCTGGGCCTCGGGCGCGGCTACTCGGGCGTTCGGCCGCTGGTTATCGAAGCGCTTCAGCGCCTGCTCGACGCCGACGCGATGCCGGTCATCCCAGCGCAGGGCAGCGTCGGCGCCAGCGGGGATCTTGCACCCCTCGCCCATCTGATCGCCGTGCTGATGGGCTACGGACGAATCGATGTCGCCGGGGAAGTGCTTGGCGCTGAAGCGGCGCTCGACCGGCTCGGTGTCGAGCCGCTGCAACTCGGTCCCAAGGAGGGCCTGGCGCTGATCAATGGCACCCAGGCGAGCACTGCCCTCGCACTCGACGCCCTGTTCCACGGCGAGCGTGTGTTCGCGGCGGCAATCGCGGCGGGCGCTCTGTCGGTTGATGCGCTCAAGGGATCGGCAAAGCCGTTCGACTCCCGCCTCTCCGCGCTGCGTGGCCAGCCCGGGCAAATTCGGGTCGCCGCGGCAATCGACAATCTGCTCCACGGCAGCGAGATCGTGACGAGTCATACCGCCTGCAGCCGGGTGCAGGATCCCTACAGTTTCCGCTGCCAGCCGCAGGTGATGGGCGCCGCCCTCGACCTGCTCCAGAACGCCGCACGCACGCTGGCCATCGAGGCGGCGGCCGTTACCGACAACCCGATCGTGTTCCCGGAAGACGACAGCGCCATTTCCGGCGGCAATTTCCACGCCGAGCCGGTCGCCTTTGCCGCCGACACCATCGCGATGGCGCTGTGCGAGGTCGGGTCGATCTCGGAGCGGCGCGTCAGCGTGCTGGTCGACCCGAAAATGAGCGGGCTCCCGGCCTTCCTCAGCCAGGATTCGGGGGTCAATTCGGGGCTGATGATCCCGCAGGTGACCGCCGCCGCGCTGGTCAGCGAGAACAAGTGCCTCGCCTTCCCGGCAAGCGTCGATTCGATCCCGACGTCGGCCGGGCAGGAGGATCACGTGTCGATGGCGCCGATTTCCGCGCGCAAGGCCGCGCAAATCGCCCGCAACGCCGCCGGCGTGATCGCTGTCGAGCTGATGGCCGCCGCCGAAGGGATCGACTATCATGCGCCGCTCAGGACTTCGGCGAAGCTGCAGGGCGTTTATGCCGCGGTCCGGGCGCATTCGCCGCATTTCACCGCCGATCGCTATTGGGCCGACGAGATGAGCGCGCTTCAATCCGCGGTGCTGTCGGGCGAAATCGCCGCCGAAGGAGTGGGGCTCGTTTAGCGCTCGGCGAGGACCGGACCGTCGACGCGCGGCCACACCTGCGACTTGCACAGCAGCCCGAAGAACACGCAGCCGCTGACCTGCAGCCTGTGTGGGCTGAGCATCTGGAGCTTGGCGGTGGCGTGGATGTCCTCGTCCGGAAGCCAGACCTTCCCGCTGTAGCGGCTGGGGCCGCCCTGGAGGCCGGTCAGCAACTGCGCGCCGATCAGGTTCGCAACATGCTTCGAGGCGTTGCGCTTGGCGTTTTCGTTGGCCCAGGTGACCGTTCCGCACAGCTGTGCACCGCATGGCGCGATGTGCATGACGACGGTGCTTCTGGGGCTTCGCCAATAGCCTTCCACCGGCGCGGTCGCATCGGCCGGCATTGCGGTTGTGAGCGTCGCCAGGGCGGCGAAGATGGCGAATATCGGTCTCATCGCAGCGCTTCTTGCCACCAAAGCCTTAACCGCAGGTGGCCGGTTAATGAAAGTCGCGGCTCTTGGGGATGACCTCGGCGTCGCGCGGATGGCGCGCGGCGGGAGCCCGCCAGCTGCCGGCCGCGTCGCCTTGCGAGAGGGTCGAGGGCATGATCTCGTCGCCCAAGTGCCTGAGCATGGAGCTATGGTCCTCCAGCTGGCGGGCGACGACGTGGGTGACCTCGCTATCGGGGTCGCGCTGGACGATCCCGTGGACGGCGATCAGCCGGGCGCCCATCACGATCTTGCGCTGGCGCCCGAACACGTCGGGCCAGATGACCAAATTGGCGACTCCGGTCTCGTCCTCGATGGTGATGAACACGACGCCCTTGGCGCTGCCGGGCCGCTGCCGGATCAGCACCAGTCCGGCGATCGACAGGCGCTTGCCGTCCTTGACCGCGTTCAGCCGGTCGGCGGTGATGAACTTCCGGGCTGCATAATGCTCACGCAGGAAGCGCATCGGGTGCGCCTTCAGGCTGAGGCGGATGGTCTGATAATCGTTCACGACATGCTCGCCTAGCGGCATTGCGGGGAGCTGCGCCGGATCGAATTCCGATCCTTCGTCGCGCGCGTCGGCATGAGCGAACAGCGGCAGGTCGGGCGCCTGGCGCAGCGCGCGCGAATCCCACAGTGCAGCGCGGCGGTCGAGCCCCATCGACCGGAACGCGTCGGCCGCGGCGAGGCGCTGGATGGCGTGGACAGGGACGCCGCCCCGGGTTCGCAGCTGTTCGACGGAGGCATAGGGCCGGCGCGCGACGAGGCGGTCCGCAGCTTCGCGATGAAGTCCGTCGACCTGGCGGAGCCCGAGGCGGAGGGCCACACTCCCCCTACCGCTTGCGGGAGGGGGTCGGGGGGTGGGTGTGTCGGACAGGCCCACCCCTTCGGCGCTTCGCGCCTCTTCCCCTCCCGCAAGCGGTAGGGGAGATTCAAGCGTACAATCCCACTCACTCCAGTTCACATCGACCGCGCACACCTCCACGCCATGCTCGCGCGCATCGCGGACGATCTGCGCCGGGGCGTAGAAACCCATCGGCTGCGAGTTCAGCAGGGCGCAGGCGAAAGCCGCCGGGTAGCGCCACTTGAGCCAGCTCGACACATAGACGAGGTGCGCGAAGCTCGCGGCGTGGCTTTCCGGGAAGCCGTACTCGCCGAAGCCCTTGATCTGATCGAAGCAGCGCTGCGCAAAGGCCGGATCGTAGCCGCGGCTGACCATTCGCCCGACCATCTTGTCTTCCAGCACGGCGATGTCGCCCCTGCTGCGGAACGTCGCCATCGCCTTTCGCAGCTGGTTTGCCTCCTCGGAGCTGAACTGCGCCGCGTCGAGCGCGATCTTCATCGCCTGCTCTTGGAAGATCGGCACGCCGAGGGTCCGGCCGAGGATGCGCTCGAGCTCGTCGGACGGCCCGTGCGCCGGGTCGGGGCAGGGGAAGGTCACCGGCTCCTTGCCGCTGCGCCGCTTCAAATAAGGATGGACCATGTCGCCCTGGATCGGCCCCGGCCGGACGATCGCCACCTCGATCACCAGATCGTAGAAGCAGCGCGGCTTCAGCCTCGGCAGCATGTTCATCTGCGCCCGGCTCTCGACCTGGAACACGCCGAGCGAATCCCCGCGGCAGAGCATGTCGTAGACCTCGGGCACCTCCTGCGGGACGGTCGCCAGTTCGAAGCGTTCGCCATGATGCTGTTCGACCAGGTCGAAGCATTTGCGGATGCAGGTCAGCATGCCGAGCGCGAGCACGTCGATCTTGAGGATGCCGAGCTCGTCGATGTCGTCCTTGTCCCATTCGATGAACGTGCGGTCGTCCATTGCGCCGTTGCCGATCGGCACCGTCTCGGTCAGCGGCCGTTCGGTGAGGATGAAGCCGCCGACATGCTGCGACAGGTGGCGCGGCATGCCGATCAGCTGCTCGGCGAGCTTCATCGTGCGCCGGAGCAGCGGGTCGGTGAGGTCGAGTCCGGCGTCCTTGGCGCGCTCTTCCTCCAGCTCGGGGTCCATGCTGCCCCAGATGGTCGAAGCAAGCGCGCCGCAAATGTCCTCGGACAGGCCCATGACCTTGCCGACTTCGCGGATCGCAGAGCGCGGGCGGTAATGGATCACGGTCGCGGCGATCCCGGCGCGGTCGCGGCCGTATTTCTCGTAAATATGCTGGATCACCTCTTCGCGCCGCTCGTGCTCGAAATCGACATCGATGTCGGGCGGTTCGCGCCGTTCCTCGGAGATGAAGCGCTCGAACAAGAGCTCACTCGTCGCAGGGTCCACCGCGGTGATGCCGAGGCAATAGCAGACCGCGCTGTTCGCCGCGCTCCCACGCCCCTGGCACAGGATCGGCGGGTCGAGCGAGCGGGCAAAGGCGACGATGTCGTGGACGGTCAGGAAGTAGCGGGCGAAATCGAGCTTATCGATTAGCGGCAGCTCGTAATGGAGCTGTTTCAGCACCTTGCCGGGAATGCCGTCGGGCCAGCACCGTTCCGCGCCCTCCCACGTGAGCTGCTCGAGGTACTGCTGCGGGGTCCGGCCTTCCGGCACCGTCTCGCGCGGATATTCGTAACGCAGCTCGTCGAGGCTGAAATGAAGCGAATCCGCGAACTCGCGAGTCGCCGAAATCGCGTGCGGCCAGCGCGAGAACAGGCGGATCATCTCTTCGGGGCGTTTCAGGTGGCGTTCGGCATTGGGGTTCAGCAAATAGCCGGCTGTGGCGATCGTCGCTTTCTCGCGGATGCAGGTGATCACGTCCTGCAGCGGCCGGCGGTCGGGCGCGTGATAATGGACGTCGTTGGTGGCGAGGATGGTGCAATCGTGCTTGCGGGCGATGCGGTCGAGCCGCTCGATCCGCGCCGAGTCATTGCCGCGATAAAGCCAGCTCGCCGCGACATGGCGGAGTGACGCCAAGGCCTCGCGAAGCCGGGGCAATTCCCGTTCGAAATCATCGAGATCCTCTTGCGGCCAGGCGATGAAGGCGATGCCGTCGCTGTTCGTCGCGACGTCAGTTAGGCTGAGCTCGCATTCGCCTTTCTCGGCGCGCATCTTGCCGAGGCTGAGGAGGCGCGACAGCCGTCCGTAACCCTCGCGATCGATCGGGTAGGCGAGCAGGCTCACTCCCCTCCCGCTCGCGGGAGGGGAAGAGGCGCGAAGCGCCGAAGGGGTGGGCATGTCAGTGGTAAGCTCGCACGACAGACCCACCCCCCTGCCCCCACCCGCAAGCGGGAGGGGGAGAAGATCGAGCCGGCAGCCGATCAGCGGTCTCAGTCCCGCGCCCGTGCAGGCGCTGTGCATGCGGACCACGCCGGCGAGCGTGTTGCGATCGGCGATTCCGAGGGCGTCATAACCAAGGCCTAGCGCCGTCAGCGTCAGCTCGATCGCGTCCGACGCTCCCCGCAGGAAGGAAAAGGGCGAGGCCACCCCGAGTTCGACATATGGGGATGGCTCGACCGGAGGAGGCGGCAAACCCTCGCTCCGCACCAGCTTCAAACGTGAGAAGGCGGATTTCTCAGGCATGTTTCGTCATTCCCGCGAAAGCGGGAATCCCGCTGTTTTTGAAGGAAGCGGGACCCCCGCTTTCGCGGGGGCGACGATGTAAGATCGTCGTCACCCGAACAGCCCATGGATGAACCAGGCGGGCAGCCCGCCGCGTCCGTCGCCGATCAGGCCTTCGCGGTAGATCCAGTAGCGGCGGCCGTCGGCGTCCTCTACGCGGTAATAATCGCGCAGCCGAGCCGACGAGGGCTGGCGCCACCATTCGGGCGCGATCCGCTCCGGTCCCTCGACGCGGGCGATGTCGTGCACGGCGCGGCGCCAGACGAAGCGGCGCGGCATGCCTTCCGGAGTCGCGTAGATGACATCGATCGCTTCCGCGCGGTCGAGCAGGCGCTGGGGGCGCCTTTCCCCCTCCCTGCAAGGGAGGGGATTGAGGGGTGGGTTGCGACTGAAGCGGCTCGATGCCGCTGAAGGAGCTTCCAAACGGGCATTGAGCCCGTTCGGAAGCACCCACCCCCGGCCCCTCCCTTGCAGGGAGGGGGAATGAATTGCCGCCACCCATCCGCTCGCCCGCTCTGGAAGATGACTTTCAAACGCCGCCGGGCGCCGCACGGCCCTCGGGCCGAGCTTCACCGTCAGCCGGTCCACCAGCCGCGCCAGCTCCCGCTCGCTTGACGGCTCCTCGACCAGGCTTTCCTGCGCGGCCCCGAGATCCTCGGTCCATTCGGCGGTCAGCGCAAAGGCGTCGAAGCCGAATTCCGGGTCCAGCGCCGCCGCCCCCGTCTCCATGACTCCGGTGAGGAGGCGATGAAGATGCTTTGGCTCGCGGCTCGGGATTGCGGTTGCAACCGATGCAACACCGACGCTGCCATCGACCCGATAGCCGGCGAGCGACAGCCGGCGCGCGCCGAGCCGCCGCTGCTCGAGCTCGCGCACCAGCATCGGGATCAGCCGCTCGAGCGCTTGGGCTCCCGCTTCGGGATGGGTCGCGGGTTCCTCCAGCTTCAGCAGCGCGCGCGGCGGCGGGTTGGCGGGCGCGGCGGTCAGCGGCTCGGGCTTGCGGCCGAGCGCCCGGTCGAGCGCGTCGACGACATCCTCGGCCCCGCGAAACCGCCGTGCCAGCGCCAGCCGCGGAACGCCGATCAGCGCGCCGATGGTCTTGAGGCCAAGCCGTTCGAGCGTTCGCACGGTGTCCGGGTCGAGGCGCAGCGCCGAGACGGGCAGGGGCGAGAGCTGATCAATCAAATCCCTCTCCCATCGGGAGAGGGTGCCGACCCCGGCCTTGAGCCGGGGGAGGCGGGTGAGGTCGACCTCACCTTTCCGCAGCCTGCGGCTGCTCCCTCCCTCTCCCAAGGGAGAGGGGCCGAACCGCGCCAGCGCCCAGGCTGCAGCGGCGGTCGGGGCAATTGCAACACGAATGCTGAAGCCAAGCCGCGTAAAAGACCTGTGCACGTCCTCAACCAGCCCGCGCTCGCCGCCGAACAGGTGCGCGACTCCGCTCGCATCGAGCCGCAGCCCGTCGGCACCATCCACCTCGACCAGCGGCGACCAGCGGCCGGCCCATTTGGCGAACCGCTCGACCAGCGCCGCATCGCCTTCGGGATCGGCCGGCACCGCGACCAGCGCCGGATCGAGCGCCCGGGCATCGGTCAGGCGCGCTCCGGACCTCGCCCCCCGCTCGGCGGCGGCTTTGGTGACGGCGTGGATGAGGAGGCCGTGCGTGCCCTCGACGGTGAGCACGACCGGCGCGTCAGGCGTATAGCCGGCGCTTTTTGCCCAGCGCTCGATCGCCAGCTGCGGCAACCAGATGGAAAGTATCCGCCTCATGAGCGACCACCCAGCGTCCGGGAGGCAATCCCCGCGCCCGGAACAGCTCGGCATCCCATGCCGGCGCTTCCGGCGCTCGCGGGTCGAGATCGTTGAGGAGCGAGGGTGCGCTCGCGATCCGCCAGCGCATGCGCGCGCCGCTGAGGTTCGCCGTGCCGCCGAGCCGGACCAGCCAGCACGGCGTTCCGCTGCGCTCCGACGCGACCGCCAGCCGCCGGGTCGCGGTGAAGTCGAGCGCGCGCGGGTCGCCCCAAAGCTCGCCGATGACGGCGGAGAGACAGGAGCATCTTACCCCCTCCTCCATCGCCCACAGCGCGTCGCGGGCGTCGCGCGCCTCGACATGGATGAGGTCGTGGCTTGGAAAGCCCGGCGGATGGACTCGCCCGCCTTCCAGGATCGCCATCCGGTCCTGAACCCACAGCAAAGGCTTGTCGCCGCCCACCTGCGCCAGCAGGAACGCGGCCCAGCCGCCGTCGCGCGGGTGCGCGGCGAACACTTCGGAGAGCGTCGCGCTGGACGGAACGGGCAAGCGCCATCGTCCGCCCAGCTCCCTCGCGAGCTGAACTTTTCCAAGCGCACGGCTTGCGCCGTCGCCGACCAGTGAAAGGCCTGCAACCACACGACTCACAACGTTCTTGTTCTAGTTTTGTTCTTTTTCCCGCGACTCACGGGCAAGAGTCAAGTCACTGGCAGGAACGCCATTTTCAATGAACGCCGAGCCGCGCTCCGACAGGAATTGAGGTCAACGGCCGCCGTCCTTCCGAATCGGTCACAAACTGCTCGATCTCCCTGGCGATCCGCTCCAGTGCCGGCCGCCACAGCACCGCGCCGATATGATAGGTGTCGATCTCGATCGCCCGGTCGACCTCGTCCTCACCGCCGCGCGCCGCCGCCGGAGCGACGATCCCGTCGCGGCGCGACCAGAACGCCAGCGTCGGTACCGGCGGCTTGCCGTGCGAGCGCGGGAACGGCGGCTCGTTGACGTCGTGACCGGCAACCCGTTCGTACAATTCCCGGACGTTGGTGTTGGTCTTGTAGTCGCCCGAGAACGGCGAGCAGAGGGTGACCACCGCGCGCACCTTGCCGGGATGCAGATGCGCAAGCTCGCGGGCGAACATGCCGCCGAGGCTCCAGCCGACCAGAAGTACCGGTCGCCCGTCGTAAATCTGGTCCAGCCGCTCGCGGAGAAGCTCGGGCGTGTCCGGCTTGGCGCCGAGATTCATCCCGAGCGCCCACGGGTGAACGCGCCAGCCTGCCCGGGCGAGCGCCCGGCGCAGTTCCATCGTCGTCCGGTCACTGGCGAGGAAGCCCGGCAGAACGAGCGCCGGCGGTCCATCCTCCGGCCCCCGCGGGCCGAGCGGACCGAGGCCGGCGAGAACCCGGGGCAAGTGCCACGCCATTTCGCGCACCCGGTGCCAGTTCGGCGGCGCCAGCTGGTCGGACGGAATCTCCGCCGTCGCCGGCTCAGCCGCCCTCGTCCATTTGATGTCAAACAAGGATGCCATCGCGTTCATGCGAAAAACATTCCGCCGCGGCGAACTGTTCCGAAGGCAATTTGGAACCGGTCCACGGATCGCCTCAGAGGAACTCGCGCCCCATCAGCTGCTGCATCGCTTTGGGCAGCCTTACGCGACCGTCCTCCGTCTGGTGGTTTTCCAGCAGCGGAACGAGGATCCGCGGGCTTGCCAGCGCCGTGTTGTTGAGCGTGTGCGCAAACCGCACCTTGCCGTCGGTGCCGCGGTAACGGATGTTCGCGCGCCGCGCCTGCCAGTCGTGCAACGTCGAGCAGCTGTGGGTTTCCCGGTATTTGCCGAGGCTCGGCACCCAGCTCTCGATATCGTTCATGCGATACTTGCCAAGGCCCATATCGCCGGTCGAGGTCTCGATCACCTGATAAGGGATTTCGAGGTCGCGAAGCAGGCTCTCGGCGAGCTCCAGCAGCCGTGCGTGCCACCGCGCCGATTGCTCGTCGTCGGCCTCGCAGATGACATATTGCTCGACCTTGACGAACTGGTGGACCCGAAGGAGCCCCCGGACGTCCTTGCCGGCGCTCCCCGCCTCGCGCCGGAAGCAGGGAGAAAAGCCCGCGTAGAGCACGGGCAACTTGTCCGCTTCCAGGATCTCGCCCGAGTGAAGCGACGTCAGCACCACCTCGGCGGTGCCGGCGAGCCACAGCTCGTCGTTCGGCAGCTGATAGGTTTCCTCCTCGTGACCGGGGAACTGCCCCTGGTTGAGGAACGCCTGGCCGCGCGCGATCGCCGGCACGGTGATCGGCGAGAAACCCGCATCGGCGATCTTTTCCAGCGCCCAGCCCATCAGCTTGGTCTCGAGCAGCGCCAGCGCGCCCTTCAAACAATAGGTGCGGCTGCCCGACACCTGGGTCACCCGCGACAGCTCGGCCCAGCCGTTCTTCTCGATCAGCGCGACATGGTCGAGCGGCGCGAAATCGAACTGGCGTGGCTGTCCCTCGGTCCGGATGACCGTATTGAAGCTCTCGTCGGGGCCAACCGGCGCCCCCTCGTAGGGAATGCCGGGGAGCTTCAGCATCAGGGCGCCAAGCTCGCCCTCCTTGGCGGCAAGTCCATTCTCGAGCGCCGACGCGCGGGCTCCCGCTTCCTTCGCCTGGCGGCCGAGCTCGACTTTCTCTGCGGGAGCGGCGTCCTTGAACCGGGCGCTGATCGCATTGCGCTCCGCCCTCAGCCGCTCAATTTCGGTCTTGGCGCTCCGGACCTCGGCATCGAGCGCCAGCAGCAACCCCAAGTCCAGCGCCACTCCTTTGTCGCGGATCGCGCGTTCAACCGTCTCGCGGTTCGCCTTGATGTAATCGAGCGCCAGCATCGCGCCTGCCTAGCGAAGCGCTCAGTCGAAATGAAGCCGCCGGTAGCGACCGCGGAAATAGAGCAGCGGATCGAGGCTGGCGTCGAAGCTCGCCTTGACGACCTCGCCGATGAGGATGTGGTGGTCGCCGCCGTCGTGCACCGCATGGCGGCGGCACTCGAACACGCCGAGTGAATCCTTGAGGATCGGCGCCCCCGCCTCGCCGCACGACCAGGGCGTGGTCCCGAACCGGTCCTCGTCGCGGGTCGAAAAGCGGATGGAGGCTGGCTGCTGATGGGTCTGGAGAACGTTGACCGCGAAATGCGAAGCGGCCGTCAGCGACCCGGCGCTTGCCGCATATTTGGCGAGGCAGACGAGCAGCAGCGGCGGATCGAGCGAGAGCGAGGTGAAGCTGTTGACCGTCAGCCCGGCCGGAGTGCCATCCTCCGAAACGCAGGTGACCACCGTCACGCCAGTCGCAAAGCAGCCGAGCGCATCGCGCAGCGTCCGCGGGTCATGCCCGGTGCGATATTCGCCGCTGGTCGGCTGGTCCGCCATGGTTGGGGTATAGCGCCACGGCAAACATCGGCCACCTTCTTCTGGTGGCGATTGCCCGCGCGCCGCGGTCGACTTCCTCGCGAAGCGCTTCTCAGGACTGTGGCTTAACTGCACCAATATGGGACGCGTAAAACTACCCATTCCGTTTTTAGGCTTAACATTACCCTAACGAAAGTTTAACAGCTTCTTAATCCGACCAGCGAGTCGGCGGGGCAGGGAGATTTTCATGCGTAAGTTTGTTGTTCTGGCCGCCGGTGCGGCGGCGTTGGCGTCGGCCTCAATGGCGAATGCGGGAATCGTGACTACCTCGAGCGGGTTTACGAGCCTCACCGAAGTAGACACCCCGAGCGTGATCACCATTTCATTCACGCAAAATCCGATCACTGGCAACTTCACTGACGTGTTGGACCTCACCAATCCTGCCGCCGGAATTTATTCCATCGGTATTCAGACCAGCACGCCTGGCGTTACCTATGGGACGGGAACACTCAAGGCCTGGGATGGAATTGGCTACAATATTCTCGTGGGCACGCTGACGACTGGCAGCACCATCTGTTGCGGCGCCAACAGCGCGATTGGACTGGCGCCGCAGTATTTCGCCGCGGGCAACTACCAGTTGACGTGGAACGGGACCTTCAGTGCCTCTACCGGCTATACCGAGGGCACTGACGGCGGCACCGTGACGATCACCAGTGCCGTTCCTGAGCCGGCCACCTGGGGACTGATGCTCCTGGGCTTCGGCGGGATCGGCATGGCGATGCGTCGCCGCCGGCGTCCGCTGCTCGCGCAAGTCGCGTAACGAACCCGGATCCAGATCAAGGGGCGGTGCCGGAAACGGCGCCGCCCTTTTTGCTTGCAATTGGATTTGACGATCCGCGGGGCGTCAGCAATGGCGGCTCCCTTCATGGCCGACATCGTAATCTTCGGCGCAGGCCAGCTGGCGGAGCTCGCGCGCGTCTACATTGAACGCGAGAGTCTCGGCCGCGTCGTCGGCTTCACCGTCGATGCCGACTACTGCCGAAGCGACAGCATGGACGGGTTGCCGATCATTGCCTGGGAAGAGCTCGAGGCGCACTTTCCACCCGATCAGGTGCAGCTACTCGGCCCGATCAGCTTCCGCCGAATGAACGAATTTCGTCGCGACCGTCACCTCGACGGACTTGCCCGAGGGTACCGATTCGCGACCGTCATTCATCCGGGAGCGCGTGTCTATTCGGACAAGATCGGCGACAATTGTCTGATCCTCGACGGGAACACCGTCCAGCCGGCGGCGACGATCGGCCGGGGCGTGCTGCTTGGAAGCGGAAACCACGTCGGCCATCACTCGCGCATCGGCGATTATTGCTTCATCTCGACCCACGTCACGATCTCCGGGGCGTGCGATATTGGCGAGCGCTGCTATTTCGCGCCCAAGGCGACGG
Organism: Sphingomonas sp.; assembly: GCA_025980335.1. Taxonomy (GTDB): domain Bacteria; phylum Pseudomonadota; class Alphaproteobacteria; order Sphingomonadales; family Sphingomonadaceae; genus Sphingomicrobium. The sequence continues at coordinate 21,079 of JAICXO010000007.1, forward strand.
TGGAGATGGGCCTGTCGATCGGCGCCGGCAGCTATCTGGGCTCCGCCACACTGATCCGTGATAATCTGCCGGAAGCCGCGGTTGTGCGGCCGGTCCCGTCGAAGTTGGCCCGTTTTTCGGCCGACCGGATCAAACGGCTGGTTTGAGCCAGCCAGCCCTCGCCGAACTTATTGAATTCGTGATTGTTCTGGCTGACAAGAAAGCCACTGCTGAGAATGAGGTCATCATGCGTTCGCTGAAGGTTGCGGTAATCAACCCCAGGTTTGAGCCGTCCTTCTGGTGTTACCATCACGCTCTTCCGTTTCAGCATGGCGATAAGCGGTGCTGGATGGTGACCGGCGCCTTGCCGGCCCTCGCCGCCGCCGCGCCGGCACATTGCGATGTCACCTTGATCGACGAAAACGTCGAAGCGATCGACTTCGCCGCGCTCGATGACTTCGATGTCATCGGTGTCACCGGCATGGTCGTGCAGGCCAATCGAATGCGCGAAATCCTTCTGGAGCTTCGCGGCAAAACGGCCACGATCGTCGTTGGCGGTCCGTACGTATCGGTCGCACCCGAGCTGTTCGAGAAGCTCTGCGACATTCGATTCCTCGGGGAAGCCGACGAAACCTGGCCCGCGTTCCTGAACACGCTGGGCGAGGGTGCCGAGCCGTTGAAGATTTATCGCCAGGACGAAAAGACGGACATGGCGACCGTTCCCTGTCCCCGCTACGACCTCATCAAGTCCGATCGCTACATGATGGCCTCGCTCCAATTCTCGCGCGGATGCCCCTTCACCTGCGAGTTCTGCGATATCATCACCATTTTCGGCCGCCGCCCGCGCATGAAGACCGCGGCTCAGATGATTGCCGAGTTCGAAGAAATTCACGCGGCGGGCTTCCGCCTGTGCTTCCTCGTCGACGACAATCTCATCGGCAACAAGCGGGAGGCGAAGAAGCTGCTCCGTGCGCTGGCCGACTGGCAGGCGGCGCACGGCTATCCAATCAAGCTCTACGTCGAAGCCAGCATCAATCTCGCCGACGAACCTGAGCTCCTCGACCTGATGCTCGCGGCCAACGTGCGGCAGGTGTTCATCGGCATCGAATCGCCCCGGATGGCGGCGCTCGAAGAGATGAAAAAAGTTCAGAACATCCGTGGCGACAGTCTGCTCGCCAAAATCGGGCGGATCCGCGACGCCGGCCTGGTTATCAAGGCGGGCTTCATCGTCGGCTTCGACAGCGACGATCACCTGATCTTCGATGATCAATACGAGTTTATCCAGGAAGCCGGCATCGCGCAGGCGATCGTCGCGATCCTCGCTCCGATTCCCAGTACCCCGCTCTACGATCGTCTGTCGCGCCAGGGCCGCATCGATCATCGGCACCCTGATGTCGGCTTCCGTCCCAAACTGATGAGTGCCGATCAGCTGAAGGACGGCTATGATGAACTCATGCTCAGGCTTTTCGAAGCCGACGCGTTCTTCGATCGAGTATTCCAGGGCTACGCTCAGTCCTCCGAGTTCCGTCGGCGGCGAAAGGATTTCGATGCGCTCGCGCCGAAACGTCGCGGCCTGCGCGCCACCGTCTCCAACTGGACTGGAACCATGCTCCAGGCGGCTGCCCTTTGGCGCACGGCTCGACGCACCGAGCGCGGGCGCGATCTGCTGCGCGCCTACATCCACGCGTGGAGGAAGCAGAACTTGCCGTTAGGCGCAGAGCGTATTCCGCTCGCCAGCTTCGTCGGCCTATGCGTGGAGCACTGGCACTTCTTCAACATTGCCCAGAACCGCCACAAGGGCCGCTTCGCCCATCTATCGGAGTTCGCCGGACCGGAGCCGGTCGACCTCGCCGCCTAATTGGCGACGTCGCGCGTGGCGGCGGATGCGCGGATAGAGTTCGCCAGCTCGTCGAGCGGGACGGTGCCCAGCGCCGGCAGCATGTGCCAGTGGTCGCCTTGGTACGGTCGAAGGAACTCAAGCCGCAGTCCATGGCGGGCGAACAGGCGAGGGTCGTACAGATTTCGGCCGCCTGACGCGTTGACGTAGCGGTCTGCCCCCAGAGCCTCTGCGATCGCGATGATTCGCTCCTGGCCGTGAAGTGCCGGGTCGATCGGCAGGCTCGAACTGCGGACGATCCGCGGAGTCAGTCCGAGCAGGGCGGCAGTGACGTGAAGCCCTTCGTGAAGGAACCCGACGACGTCCGACAACTCACCGGTCAGGTGCCGCCGAACGGGTTCTGGAAGGCGGTCGTAATTGTTCTTGTTGGCGAGCAGACCGAGGCGCTCGCGGAACACGGATGTCGCATCGGGAGCGAATTCGAGATCGCGGATCAGCGTGGCCCTCGACTGCCGAAGCAGAGGCAATGTCAGCCAGATCGGCTGCTGGCCGCGACGGCCGACCTCGCTTCGGTGCACGCGTCCCCGGCGGGGGAATTGGACGCAATCGTAGATGACGAACGTTTCTACCGCAGCCAGCAAGGCGAAATAAGCGGGATAGGGATAGAAATAGGGCTGCATCACGGCCACGCTTTTGCTGATCGCAGAGACCTTCACGGGCAATCGAGTGTCCTGCGGACTCTATCCGCAACAGGCAGCAATCTGGATTGCCGGAAGGTCGATAGCAGCAGCATTGGCGGCGGCGATCGCATCGATTGTCCATCCTTCGGCTGTTCGAAACGTATCAGAACGCTTTTGGTCCGCAATCAGGCGCCCAACGCGTAACTGAGGCAATCTCGCAACAGTTCCGCGGCTGTTGGAATGGGTAAAAACCGCCTCCCCGATTAAATCCTCCGCTGTCCCGGAACCTAGGCCTTAACAGCCTGTTAACGCTGCACCGAAAGATGTGGAGGTCGCAAATGCGTAAGACTATTCTTACGGCTGTGGGGGCGGTTGCGCTCGCCACAGCCTCAATGGCTAGTGCCGGTGTCGTTACCGGCAACACCGGCCTTCAGAACGTCACCGAGGTGGATACGGCGAGTCTGATCACGATCGCGTTCGAACAGAATCAACTTGCAGCGAACCAGTCGTTCACCGGCGTTCTCGATCTGACAAATCCGAGTAACGGCACTTATTCCGTGAACATTGGCACCAGCACTCCGGGCGTGACGTTCACGTCGGGCACGCTGGCGCTGTGGAACGCAATGACGTCGAGCTTCAACACCGTCGCGACGCTCAGTCTCGGCAGCACCATTTGCTGCGGCGCCAACAGCAGCATCGGACTCGCCCCCCAACTGTTCACAGCCGGAACCTATCGGCTGACATTCAACGGGACGAGCACCGTGGCAGGGGCGGACAGTGGCACCGTTACGATCGCAGCCGCGGGTGCAGTTCCCGAGCCGGCGACCTGGGCGATGATGCTTCTGGGCTTTGGCGGGATCGGCATGGCGATGCGTCGCCGCCGCAAGCCGGTCTTGGCGCAAGTCGCTTAGTCCGGAACCTGCTTTCGCGAAGGGCGGCTCGGTGGACCGGGCCGCCCTTTTCTATTGCGCCAGCTAGGATTGACCCAATGCGCTGATCGCCTCCGCGAGCTTGCCGTCGCGCTCTGTCACCCCGCCGGCATCATGGCTGGTCAGCCGAAAATCCACCCGGTTCCAGACGCTCGTGAACTCGGGGTGGTGATCGACCTTCTCCGCGTGCAGCGCGACGCGTGTCAGGAACGCATAGGCCTCGCTGAAATCCTTGAACTTGAAGCTGCGCACCAGCGCCTTCCCGCCGTCTTCGAGAGTCCAGCCTTCGGGAGCGTCCATGGCGATTCTCCTGTCCTACAGCACCCGCCACCGCTTAAGCGCCATTCAATGACGAGTTCCAGCCGCTGGCCTGTTTGCACCCGCTTTGTCCACCCGCCTACGCGGACTCACGCGCGCGCGTAGAACCATGAACTTTGTGAACTTTCGCGTGCTTGAAATGATGCCGTTGCAGGCGCAACTGGCCGCGAAGGAGTCTGTTGATGGCCACGCAAGTCGCCGATGAGAATAGTGTAACCGGGTTCGCGAACCCGATGGGCACCGACGGCTTCGAGTTCGTCGAATATACCGCGCCCGACATCGAGCTGTTGCGCTCGCTGTTCACGCGGATGGGCTTCCCCGAAGTCGCCCGGCACAAGAGCAAGAACGTCACGCTTCACAAGCAGGGCGACTGTAACTTCATCATCAATGCCGAGGCCGGAAGCTACGCCGAGGAATATGCGAGGGCGCACGGCCCCAGCGCCTGTGCGATGGCCTTCCGGGTCAAGGACGCGAAGGCCGCGCACGAGCGGGCGCTCAAGCTCGGCGCGACGAATGTCGAAGTGCACAAGGGCGCCGGCGAACTCGACATTCCGGCGATCGAGGGCATTGGCGGCTCGCGGCTGTTCTTCGTCGACCGCTACGGAGAGCTGGGGTCGATCTACGACGTTGACTTCGAATTCCATTCCGACTGGCGGCGGCGGATGGCCGAGGCCGACTCCAGGCTGACCTACATCGACCACCTCACCCACAACGTGAACCGCGGGCGGATGAGCGTTTGGGCCGATTTTTATGAGCGGCTCTTCAACTTCCGGGAGATCCGCTACTTCGACATCGAGGGGAAGCAGACCGGCCTGTTCTCCAAGGCAATGACCAGTCCGTGCGGCAAGATTCGGATCCCGCTCAACGAAAGCCAGGACGACAAGAGCCAGATCGAGGAGTTCCTGCGCGAGTATAAGGGCGAGGGCATCCAGCATATCGCGCTCGGCACGTCGGACATCTACGCGGCCGTCGACATCATCTCGGCCCGCGGCATTCCCTTCCAGGACACGCCCGATACTTATTACGAGCTGCTGCCCGAGCGCATAAAAGGGCATCAGGAAAGCATCCCCGAGCTCGAGAAGCGGCGCATCCTGATGGACGGTGCTCCGACCGAAGGACAGGGATTGCTGCTGCAGATCTTCACCCAGAACGTGATCGGCCCGATTTTCTTCGAGATCATCCAGCGCAAGGGCAACGACGGGTTCGGCGAGGGCAATTTCAAGGCGCTGTTCGAGTCGATCGAGCTCGACCAGGTGCGCCGCGGAGTGCTGTAGCGCGGCCATCGCCCCGCCAGCGATTCGCGTGTAGGATGCGCTGATGGGCGTGGTGGCGGAGAAGGTGCTCGACGAAGCGGCGATCATGGCCGTGCTCGAGACGGTTCCCGACCCGGAGATCCCGGTGCTGACCATCACCGATCTCGGGATCGTCCGCGGATTCGAGCAGGATCCGCCGCGGGTCCTGATCAGTCCCACCTACACCGGCTGCCCGGCGACGGTCGCCATCGAGACATCGATCCGAGAGGCGCTCGACGCGGCGGGCTTCGAGGAGGTTCACATTCAGCGGGTGCTGTTCCCGCCGTGGACCACCGACTGGATTACCGAGCGCGGCCGAGCGCGCCTCCACGCCTACGGCATCGCACCGCCAAGTTCGTCAGCAACCGCGCAATGCCCGCTCTGCGGCTCGGAGGAGACGGTGGAGGTCAGCCGCTTCGGGTCGACCCCGTGCAAGGCCCAGTGGCGCTGCACCGCCTGCCTGGAGCCGTTCGAACGCTTCAAATGCCACTAGCCTTACGGCTTGATCCAGAACCCGCCGCCGACAATCGTGCGGATCACATGAATCTTATGATCTGGGCCGAATTGATAGAGTGTGGCTCGGCTCGTCATGCGCGGGTCTGCAATGAAATTTGGCGGCAAGTCCGAGCGGTCGATGGTGTCATACTCGTCGACAATCATGAGGCTTCCATTGTCGCGCCAGTCGGGACTGTACGCCAGCACGTGACCGGGGCTGCGGCGGGCGGCTGCCCATTCCCGCATCCAAACCGTTTTTCCGTCCGCGACTAGCTCATCGTTGACGTAGTCACGGACATCGTCGGCAACGAAGCCCGACAGCTGTGTGACGGTGCCGGCGTCTTCCTTAGCCGTGAGCAGGTGCGCGACGTCCATTACATAGGATGGCGGCGGTGGAGGCGGCGCAGCCAGTGCCCGGGTCAACGGCGCGGCTGCGAGCGCAATGGTGGATGCGAATAACGCGAGTCTCGCTAAGCTCACCATGCACGCTGGATAAATCCGCCGCTTTGAGTTGGCACATGAATTCGTGTCAGGGGCTCACCATTCCGCGAAGCTCCCGTCGCTCGTGCGCCAGATCGGATTGCGCCAGCGGTGGCGGTCCTTGTCGGCGGCGCGCACCGCGGCTTCGTCGATCTCGACCCCAAGTCCCGGTCCTTCCGGCACCGGCAAATAGCCTTCGACCGGAGTGAGCGCCTGCTTGTCGACAACGAAGTTCAGAAGGTCGTGGCCGCCGGTGTTGTAATGGATCCCCAGGCTGATCTCCTGGATCGCATGGTTCGGCGTGCAGGCGGCGATCTGGAGGCAGGCGGCGAGGGCCAGCGGTCCGAGGGGGCAATGCGGCGCGACCGCGATGTCATAGGCTTCGGCCATTGCGGCGATCTTGCGGACTTCCAGGATTCCGCCGGCGTGGCTGAGGTCCGGCTGGATGATGTCGACCGCGCCCTGCTCGAAGAAGGGCCTGAACTCCCACCGGCTGTAGAGCCGTTCGCCAAGCGCGATCGGGGTCGTGGTGTGGGCGGCAATCTCGGGCAGTGCATCCATGTTCTCGGAGAGCAGGGGCTCCTCGATGAACATCAATCCCAAGGGCTCCAGCACCTTGGCGAGCTGCTTGGCGACGGGCCGATGAACGCGTCCGTGGAAATCGAGGCCGACATCCATATCCTGCGCCTGGGCCGCGCCGACTCGCTCGACGACCTCGGCAAACTCGCGATTGGTGCCGATCCACGACATGTCGGCCGTGGCGTTCATCTTGACTGCAGTGAAGCCCTGCGCCTTGCGGGCAGCGGCCGCCTCGCTGACCTCGTGCGGCCGGTCGCCGCCGATCCACGCATAGGAGCGCACCCGATCGCGCACCTTGCCGCCGAGCATTTGCCAGGCGGGCAACCCGAGCGCCCTGCCCTTGAGGTCCCATAACGCCTGTTCGAGGCCCGAAAGCGCCGACATGATCACCGCGCCGCCGCGATAGAAGCCGCCGCGGTAGCCGACCTGCCAAATGTCCTCGATGTTGAACGGGTCGGCGCCGATGAATCGGTCGCGGAAGACTTCGAACACCCCCTCGACCGCTTCGGCCCAGCCCTCGAGGCTCGCCTCGCCCCAGCCGAATGCGCCGTCGTCGCTCTCGACCCTGACGAACAGCCAGCGCGGCGGGACCAGGAAGGTTTCGATCTTTCCGATCTTGCGCTGCGTCACGCTTGCTCTGCCTCGTTGGCTTCAGTGCCGCTATCGCCGAGGGTGCGTCCGGCGGCATCGTCTTCGTCAGACCGTTCGCCGATCTTCTTGATCGGAACGATCAGGCACACGCTCTGCGCGGGCAGGACATTGCGCCAGTCGGCGATCAGCTGCTTGTAGGCTTTGCCGACGTTGCGGATCTTGCGGTCGAGGTCGAACAGGCCGAGCGGGTTGACGTTGCCGTTCTGCTCACGAAGCGCCGTGTCCCAGTCCACCTGGTCGGTCAGGCTGTACCAGGTGAAGCCGACGGTGGGGATGCCGACGTTCCTGAGGCGAAGGACGTTCGCCCATTCCTTCCACAGCCATTTGACCGCTTCGTCGCCGTGGGGACCTTCCCACAGGTTGGTCTCGGTGTGCATCACCGGCAGCCGGTAGCGATTGTAATATTGGCGCGTGATTTCGGTGTAGCCGAACGTCTCACCGGCAGCGACGGTGTGGCCGTCTGCGAAAACGCGGTGCTCGTTCAGCTGATAATAATCGTTCCCGAAAATGCAGTGCTGCTTCAGCCGGTGGTTGAGAAACCACTCATATTCGTCCCGGCTCATGCCGTTATCGAGCAGGTACTGGTACATCCCGCTGTCGACCCGGCGCCCGTAATTGAGGTCGAGGCTGAGGAAACGCATCTGGTTCAGCACTTCGGCGCGGCCGATCGCGCCGGGCGAATCGGCGTGATAATATTCCGAGGATTCCGACTGGATGAAGATGGCGTCGTGCCGGCGCTTGAGGATCTCGATCATCCCCATGATGTTGGCCTTCACCAGGTGCTTCAGCGCGGTGACGAACGACGTGTCGTCCTTCTTCTGCTCGTTCCACCAACCGTATTTCGCCGAGAAGACGGCGCAGATGAACATCTCGTTGATCGGAGTGTAGAGCTGCACCCACGGGTAGCGCTCGGCAAATTCACCGGCATAGGCGGCAAACAGCCTCGGGAAATCGGGGTTCTGGAAGTTGCCGATCCAGTCAGGCATGCCGAAGTGGCAGAGGTCGACGATCGGCGTGATGTCGCGCTTTTTCAGCTCGGCGAAGGTAAGGTCGGTGAATTCCCAGTCGAATTTGCTGGGCCCAAGAAAGGTCCTGTAGAGGGGCGGCCCGTAACGCAGGAAATTGATCCCGATTTCCTGGACGCAGTCGAAATCCTCGCGCCAGCGCTCATAATGGCCGCAGACCTCCATCTCGTCGACTCGGGTCTTGCCGTGGTTGATTGTCGGGATGCTGTTCTCGATCCCGGTCGCAAACATGAAGTTGGCGATGACTCAGTCTCCGTCGTCTTCAGCCGGTCAGGCGGGCATCGTCGCCGCCCTGCCCCCCGCAAGCGTGATAAGCAACCCGTGCCGGAAATGGTTGCATCCTGCGGAATATGCCGTGGACCGGGCTTGAATGTCGACTGTTGTACACGGCATGGGATCGCACATGCGCTGGACTGAGGGATTGATCGCCGTCGATTGGGGTACGACCAATCGGCGCGCCTATCGCATCGATGCGAACGGCAATTGCGCCGACGAGTTCGAAGACGGCAAGGGCGTCATGTCGGTTGCGGCGGGCGGCTTCCCGGAGGCCGTTGCCGAGATCCGCCGCCGGCTCGGCGATCTCCCGCTGCTGCTGGCCGGAATGGTCGGATCGAACCGCGGCTGGAAGGAGGCGCCCTACGTTCCGTGCCCGGCCGGAATGGACGAGCTCGTGAAGGCGCTGGTCTGGCCCGGCGAACGCGAGGCGATCGTTCCGGGAGTTTCGTTCATCGGCAACGGCCGCGCCGACGTGATGCGGGGGGAGGAGGTGCAGCTGCTGGGTGCGGTTGCCGCCGGATCGGTCGATCCGATGGGCATGGTCTGTCACCCCGGCACCCACAACAAGTGGGTTACGCTGCGGCACGGCAAGATCGCCGAATTCCGGACGGTGATGACCGGCGAGCTGTTCAGCCTGCTCAAGGACCACAGCATCCTGTCCGACCTCCTGCAGGAGCACGTCGAAGCCGGCGACGCGTTCAAGGAGGGTGCTCGATACGCACTGAATGACGATGCGCTGTCGGCCGACCTGTTCATGGTCCGTGCGCGCGTGCTCCTCGGCCAGGCGAAGAAGGAAGATGCGACCTCTTATGCGAGCGGTCTGCTGATCGGCAGTGACGTGCGGATCGGCCTCGCCACGCCGACGAGCGCTCAGATCCACGTGGTGGGCAGGCCCGAGCTGACCCGGCTATACGCCGCTGCCGTGGCCGAGGCGGGTCGCGACGTCGTCGAAATCGATGGCGAGAAATGCTTCCTCGCCGGAATCCAGGAAATCGCGAAGAGGATAGGATGAGCGCCACGGACCTGCTGCACCGGTATCTCGACGAATGCCCGCTGGTGGCGATCGTTCGCGGGGTCACACCCGACGAGGCGGAGGCCGTCGGCGAGGCGATCTACGAAGCTGGAATCCGGATCATCGAGGTGCCGCTCAATTCGCCCGACCCGCTCAACAGCATCGGACGATTGGCGAACAGATTTGGCGAGCGGATGCTGGTGGGCGCCGGGACGGTGCTGACCAGCGCGGACGTCCGACGAGTGGCCGATGCCGGCGGCCGGATCATGGTGTCGCCGGATACCAATGTGGAAGTCATCGCCGCAACGGCCGCCGCCGGACTCGTGGCGAGCCCCGGCTACTTCACTCCCTCGGAAGCGTTCGGGGCGATCCGCGCCGGCGCCACCGCGCTCAAGCTGTTCCCCGCCGAGGCGGCCACGCCGGCGGTTCTCAAGGCTCAGCTGGCGGTACTCCCGAAGGACTTGCCGGTCATGGTCGTCGGCGGCGTCAAGCCGGATTCGATGCGACCGTGGCTTGAGGCGGGCGCAAGCGGGTTCGGTCTTGGCGGCGGGCTCTACAAGCCGGGGCAATCGGCCGCCGACACGCTCGCCAGGGCCTGCGCTTACGTGGAAGGGCTGAAGTCGTGACTCCGATCCGCATCGCCATCTTGGGCTATGGCAAGATTGCCGCGGACCAGCACGTTCCGTCGATCAGCGGGAACAGCCGCTTCGAGCTGGTCGCCACTTCGAGCCGCTCCGGTTTGGGGGTGGGTCGGACCTTCACCGACTGGCGGTCGCTGATCCGCGATGTCGAAGGGCTACAGGCCGTCGCCATCACCACGCCGCCAGGACCTCGTTTCGAGATTGCGCGCGAATGCGTCCTCGCCGGCCTGCACTGCCTGCTCGAAAAGCCGCCCACGGCCGGCCTCGCCGAGATCGCCGAGCTAGAATGCCTTGCCCAGGCGAAGGGCGTCACCTTGTTCACCACGTGGCACGCGCAGCATCACGCGACGGTCGATGCCGCGGCCCGCGCGCTCGCCGGCAAGCGGATCAAGTCGATGGAGATCCACTGGCACGAGGACGTCCACAAGTGGCATCCGGGCCAGCAGTGGATTTGGGAGCCCGGCGGCTTCGGTGTGTTCGATCCCGGCATCAACGCGCTGTCGATCGCAACGAAAATCTTTCCGGGCGGCCTGTTCGTCGAATCGGCGGAGCTTCAGGTGCCGGCGAATGCCCAGACGCCGATCGCCGCCGACATCCTCTTCTCGAGCCCTCAAGCCGACGGGCGGCTTCACGCCAGCCTCGACTGGCGCCGCAGCGAGGGCGAGGAATGGACGATCACGGTGGAGACCAGCGACGGAGACACCGTCCGCCTGGAAGAGGGCGGCACGACCCTCGTCCTCAACGGCGACGCGCCACGGCGTGACGACGGTCCGGGCGAATATCCCGACATCTACCGCGTTTTCGTCGACCTGATCGACCAGCGGCAGAGCCTCGTCGACGTCGCCCCGTTCCGATTGGTCGCCGACTCGCTTCTGCTCGGCCGCACGGTAAGCACCGATCCGGTCCACGGCTGATGGAGCAACTTGGGCGGCGGGGCATTGATCGTCCGGAAAGCCGGGCGCCGCAAATCTGAGAACGCGTGCCGGCGCGGAAGGAAGACGTGACTGACCCGACAATGGACGAGCTGACCAGGGCCGATCAGGCCTTCAGTGGCAACCGGCTGTTATCGACCTTTTCCCGCGAGGCGCGGGCGCTGATCGAACCTTTCGGTGAGATAACCGAGTTGAAAGCCGGCGAGGTCGTCCTTGCCCGGGGCGAGCAGGTGCATTCCAGCCTGTTCCCAATTGGCCCGACAATGATTTCGATGACGGTCGAGCTCAGCGGCGGCCGGTCCGCGGAGGTGGCGTCGATCGGCCGTGAAGGAGCCGTCGGAGGGATCGTCAGCTGCGGCCATGCGCCCGCCTTCTCCCGCTCCGAGGTCTTGGTTGGCGGTCCGGCGTTCCGGGTCCCGATGGAGGTGCTGGAGGACGCCAAGAAGCGCTCGCCGTTCATCTCGAACCTGTTCTGCCGCTACTCCGATTATCTGCTCGCGCAGGTCATGCAGTCGGTGGTCTGCAACTCCTTTCACTCTATTCCCGAGCGGGCGGCGCGCTGGCTGCTCCACGCACAGGACCGCGCGGGCGACCGAATCGAGCTGACCCAGGAGGCTTTTGCGGGACTGCTCGGGGTGCAGCGCACGACCGTCAACGCCGTCGTCCAGACCCTGCAAAGCGAGCATCTGATCGCGACCGGCCGCGGCGTCATCCGGGTGACCGACCGTGCCGGGCTGAAGCGCCGGGCGTGCGAGTGCTACCAGCGCCTGCAGGACCATTTCGGCGCGGTGATTGGCGTCAGCGGCCGGGGAACGACCTAGCCCGCGAGGCGCCAGTGGAGGGTCTCGCCCGCGTGAAAGGGGACGAGCCCTTCGATTTCTCCGGGCACCTGGACCTCAGCCCGTTCCAGCGTAACCGTCCCGTCGTTGAGCGGCAGCCCGTAGAATCGTGGGCCATTGATTGACGCGAAGGCTTCCAACCGATCGAGCGCGCCATCCTCCTCGAATACGGTGGCGTAGCTTTCGAGCGCGAAGGGCGCGTTGAAAATGCCGGCGCACCCGCAGCCGGATTCCTTGGCATGCCGCGCATGGGGCGCGCTGTCGGTTCCCAGGAAGAACTTCGGCGAGCCCGAAGTCGCCGCCGCCCGGACGGCCAACCGATGTTGTTCGCGCTTCGCGACGGGGAGACAATAAGCGTGCGGCCTCAATCCCCCTGCAAAGATCGCGTTGCGGTTGATGAGCATATGCTGCGGCGTGACCGTCGCGGCGATGGTCGGTCCGGCACCGCTCACGAACTGCGCCGCCTCGATCGTCGTGATGTGCTCGAGAACGACCTTCAATGCCGGGAAATCGCGCGTCAGCGGCTGCAGGATCCGGTCGATGAACACCGCCTCCCGGTCGAAGACGTCAATCTCCGGATCGGTCACTTCGCCGTGGACGCAGAGGACCATGCCGATCCGTTCCATGCGCGAGAGTACGGCACCGATGTTGCGGATGTCGGTCACGCCGCTGGCGCTATTGGTGGTCGCTCCCGCCGGGTAGAGCTTGGCGGCGATCCACACCCCTTCGGCAAGGCCGCGGGCGATCTCGTCGGGATCGCTATGGTCCGTCAAATAGCAGGTCATCAGCGGCGTGAAGCCGGGGCCGGCGGCCTCGACGATCCGCTGGCGATAGGCGGACGCTGCTTCAATCGAGGTGACCGGCGGCACCAGGTTGGGCATCACGATCGCCCGTGCGAACTGCCGGGCCGTGTAGGGCGCCACCTTCCGCAGCATCTCGCCGTCGCGCAGGTGGACGTGCCAATCGTCGGGCTTGCGGATGGTCAGCGTTTGCGATGCCACGACCGGCTCACTAACTGATGATCATGGCTGCAACCACCCTCGGCGACCGCGCGGTGATCCGCCTTTCGGGCGAGGACGTGCGCGGGTTCCTGCAGGGCCTCGTCACCAGCGATGTCGCGGGCGCGCTGCCGGTGTGGACCGGCCTCCTGACGCCGCAGGGCAAATGCCTGTTCGATTTCATCGTTTGGGATGACGGCGACGACCTGCTGCTCGACTGCGAAGCGGCGGCTCTCGACGATCTCGTGAAGCGATTGGCGATCTACCGTCTGCGCCGGCCGATTCGAATCGAGCGCGACCCGTCTCTGGCGGTGCATTGGTCTTTTGAGCCGGGCGCCGGCTTGGCAGACCCTCGACTGCCGTTGCTCGGCCAACGGTGGCTTGAGCCTGCGAGTGAGGCGGCTTCAGGCTGGCTGCAACATCGTCTCCGCCTCGGCGTCTGCGAGGGCCGGGCGGAGCTGGGCGATATCCTCTGGCTCGAGTGTAACGCAACCGAGCTCAACGGCGTCAGCTTCACCAAGGGCTGCTTCGTCGGGCAGGAAAATACTGCCCGAATGAACTGGCGGCAGAAGGTCAATCGCCGGCTGTTCGTCGTCGCAGGGGGCGGAGGCGAGCGCTCGCGCGTCGAATATCCCGAGATCGGTCTGTCGGTTGTTCACGCGCGGGTCGATGCGATCCCCTCGAACGCGATCATACCGGATTGGCTGAAGGAGGCGCTGGCTCAGCCGAGCCCGGCATAGGCGCCAGGGACATGGGCCAGGGAGCGCGGGTTAGATCGTCGTTTCGAGCTCGATCACATGGCGGCGGTTGACGATCTTCTCCTCTTCCACAGCCGCCACAGCGCCACCGTCGCGATGAGCATCCAAAAGATGTTCAGAGCTGTCGAAGGCAATGCCCCATGCCACCATCCATTGATGATGAATCCGGCGGCACCGAACAGGTTCATCCACTGGAACGCGAGCGACTGGCCAGTCAGCCGGCCCACCGTCACGAGCACATAAGCGAGCAGGATCAGCAGCGCGCCCGCCCAGCCGACCACCTCGACGGCGATCTGGACCGGAGTCACGTCTGCCAGCTCCGGCCGTCAACGTGTCGCACGGGTATGTCCTTCAAAGCATCGGGCTCGAACAGCCGGGCATTGACGCCCATGCGCTCGTGCGGCGCATCGGTAAGCGGCGTCCAATGAGTCACGACGCCGCAGTGCCGGCAGCGATGATTGACCAAGCACGGCTCGCTCATGTCCTCCCGGACATAGCTGTCGAACTCGCCCTTGATGCGCAGTTCGCTCCACGCGAAATAGACGCCCTGGAAGCCGGTCTTGGCGCACAAGCTGCAATTGCAGTGGGTGACCTCGTCCGGTTCGCGCGGCAACGTGATCCGCACCCGCCCGCAGTGGCAGCTGCCCACCAGCGCATTCACTGCGCGGCAAGCCTCCGCAGCACGTACTGGAGGATGCCGCCGGAGCGGAAATATTCGAGCTCGTTGAAGGTATCGATGCGGCAACGGGCGGTGAAGCTGAACTCCTCGCCATTATCGCGCGTAACCTTCACCTCGACATCCTGGCGTGGCTGCAGGCCGGCGATTCCGTGGATCGTATATTTCTCCTGACCGGTGAGCCCGAGGCTCTCGGCGTTCTCGCCCTCTCGGAACTGCAGTGGCAGAACGCCCATGCCGACCAGGTTCGACCGATGGATGCGCTCGAAGCTCTCGGCGATCACCGCGCGCACGCCCAGCAGCACCGTGCCCTTCGCGGCCCAGTCGCGCGAGCTTCCGGTGCCATATTCCTTGCCGGCGATGACCACGAGCGGGCGGTTGTCGTGTTTGTAGAGCATTGCCGCATCGTAGATCGGCATGGTCTCGCCGGTCGGGGCATAGCGGGTGAAGCCGCCCTCGACGTTCTCGAGCATGCGGTTGCGGATGCGGATGTTCGCGAACGTGCCGCGCATCATCACTTCATGGTTGCCGCGCCGCGATCCGTAGCTGTTGAACTCGCCCCGGCTGACCTGATGCTCGAGCAAATAACGGCCGGCCGGGCTGTCGGGCTTGATCGCGCCCGCCGGGGAAATGTGGTCGGTCGTGATCGAATCGCCGAAGATCGCCAGTGGCCGCGCCCGCTCGATATCGGTGAGCGGCGTCGCGTCCATCGTCATCCCTTCGAAGTAAGGGGGGTTCTGGATGTAGGTCGAGCCTGCGGGCCAGCCGTAAGTCTCGCCGCCCTTTACCTCGATCTTCCGCCAGCGCTCGTCGCCGCGATAAACGTCGGCGTAGCGGCGCCGGAACATCTTCGAATGGACATGCTCGTCGATCAGAGAACGGATCTCCGCGTTCGTTGGCCAGATGTCCTTGAGGTAGACGGGCTCGCCGTTCGAGGAGGTCCCGACAGGCTCGTTGATCATGTCTGAACGAACGGTGCCCTTGAGCGCATAAGCGACCACCAGCGGCGGCGAGGCGAGGTAATTGGCGCGGCAGTCGGGCGACACGCGCCCTTCGAAATTGCGGTTGCCCGAGAGGACGCTGACCGCGACCAGGTCGTTCTCGGCGATCGCCTTGCTGATCGGCTCCGAGAGGGGGCCCGAAGTGCCAATGCAGGTCGTGCAGCCGTAGCCGACGAGGTCGAAACCGAGCGCGTTGAGGTCTTCGCTGAGGCCGCTTTCGTTCAGATAGTCGGTGACCACCTGGCTGCCGGGGGCGAGGCTGGTCTTGACCCATGGCTTGGCGGTCAGCCCCTTCTGGCGCGCCTTGCGGGCAACCAGCCCGGCGGCAATCAGCACCGAGGGGTTGGACGTGTTGGTGCAGCTGGTGATCGCGGCGATGGCGACGTCGCCGTTGCCGAAGTCGAAGCTTTCTCCCTCGACCGGGACTCGGCCTTGCGCGCCCTTCTGGTAGGTGTCGTCGAGATCGCGGTTGAACTTCTCGTCGACCTCGCCGAGCAGGACCCGGTCCTGCGGGCGCTTGGGTCCGGCGAGCGACGGCTCGATCGTGCCCATGTCGAGCTCGAGCGTGTCGGTGAACAGAGGTTCCGGGGAGGAGGCGTCCCGCCATAGCCCCTGCGCCTGCGTATAAGCGCGGACCAGCGCGATCTCGTGATCGTCCCGCCCGGTGAGCTTCAGATAATCGATCGTCCGCTCGTCGATCGGGAAGAAGCCGCAGGTGGCGCCATATTCCGGCGCCATGTTGCCGATCGTCGCCCGGTCCGCGAGCGGCAGATTGTCGAGCCCGGGGCCGTAGAATTCAACGAACCGGCCCACGACCCCCTTCTGCCGAAGCATCTGCGTGACGGTCAGCACCAGGTCGGTCGCGGTGATTCCTTCGCGCAGCTCGCCCGAGAGTCGGAAACCGACGACCTCCGGGATCAGCATGCTGACCGGCTGGCCGAGCATCGCCGCCTCGGCCTCGATCCCGCCGACGCCCCAGCCGAGCACGCCGAGGCCATTGACCATGGTCGTATGGCTGTCGGTGCCCACCAGCGTGTCGGGATAGGCGACCATCTCGCCATTCTGGTCTTCGCCCGACCAGACGCAGCGCGCGATATGCTCGAGGTTCACCTGGTGGCAGATGCCGGTGCCCGGCGGCACCACCTTGAAATTGTCGAATGCCTGGCTGCCCCACTTGAGGAACTCGTAGCGCTCGCCGTTGCGCTGATATTCGAACTCGACATTTTTCTCGAACGCGCGCGGATTGCCGAACTCGTCGACCATCACGCTGTGGTCGATCACAAGGTGGACCGGGACCAGCGGATTGATCTTCTGCGGATCGCCGCCGAGCTTGGCCATCGCATCGCGCATTGCGGCGAGGTCGACGACGGCGGGCACGCCGGTGAAATCCTGCATCAGCACCCGCGCCGGGCGGTACTGGATCTCGCGATTGATGCGCCGTTCCTTCAGCCAGTCGGCCATCGCCTGGAGGTCGTCGCGAGTGACCGTCTTGCCGTCCTCGAACCGCAGCAAATTCTCGAGCAGGACTTTCATCGAGAAGGGCAGGCGCGAGATGTCGCCGAGGGACGTCGCCGCCTTGTTGAGCGAGAAATAAGCGTAGGTTTTGCCCTGCACTTCGAGAGTCGAGCGGGTGTGGAGGCTGTCCTGGCCGGTAGGGATCATCGCTATCTTTCTGGGGCTGCGTTCTACATGGGAGCCGCGGCGCGCTTAGCAACCCGCTTCAGCCGTCGCAAACTGTCGGCTGGAAAACCAGATCTTGCGCTCAATGGAACGAGTGCTGCGGCGGATCGGTGCCATGGGAGTGGCATTGGTGACGCTGACGCAATAAATAAGGTTAACAGAGGAACGAGGAATCCAAATTGACTCGCGATCATGATTATTTCCGCCGCCGGGCGGCCGAAGCGCGCGCTGTAGCCTGCTCGAAGGACGAGCCGGAGCGGGTCGAGGTCGCGGGTGAGCTGGCGCTTGCTTATGCCGCCTTGGCGCGGCGCCGCGCGGCCCTCGTCGCGGCGGCCGACGAACGCCCGGCGATCCCGCTCCACCAGCCCGCCTGACGCCTCCTAAATCCAGCCGCGCTTCTTGAAATAGAGGTAGGGCCCGACCGCGCTCGCCAGCATCAGCAGCAGCGACGCCGGATAGCCGTAATGCCAGCCAAGCTCCGGCATGTAGTGGAAGTTCATGCCGAAAATGCCGGCGATCAGCGTCGGTGGCAGGAACACCACCGCCGCCCAGCTGAACAATTTCATCGCCGCATTCTGCTCGATGCTGAAGAGGCCGAGCGATGCGTCGAGCAGGAATTGGAGGTTGTCGGAGAGGAAGCTCGCATGCTCGCTGAGCGAGGTGGCGTCAGTCGACATGCTGGCGACGTGGTGCCTGAGTTCGGCATTCGCCTCCTGGTTGACGCGCGGTGAGCCCGACAGGAAGCTCAGCATCCGCATCATGCTGACGCCCGAATAGCGAATTTTGCTGAGCAGGCTCTGCGTCCGGCCGATCCGCGTCAGCAGCGCCGTCAGGCGCGCCGCGGGAATGCGGCGCTGGTCCATTTCCTTGCGGAAAATGTGCGCGGAAATCTGCTCGATCTCGCCAGCGACGCTTTCGAGCTCGTCGGCGAGGCGGTCGATGATGGCGTCGAGCATCCGCACCAGCGCGGTCGGCGCGTCGCGCACGAGATCGGGATCTCGCCGGGCATGGTCGGCGAAGGCGCGCACCGGCTTGGGAGTCGCATAACGCACGGTGACCAGGCGCTTGTCGGTGAGCACGAAGCTGATCGGGCTGGTGTTCGGCTGCCCGTCCTGCACGCCGTAGAGCACGCTCACCGTCATGTAGAGCGCGCCGCGCCGCTCGTAGAGGCGGCTCGAC
>JAICXO010000001.1 GCA_025980335.1 Sphingomonas sp.
CGCGTCCACATGCACCAGCGGGATGTTGTAGCTGTTGCGGAACAGGCTCACGACCTGCTCGGCCTCGCCGAGCCGCATCAGCCCGTGATCGACGAACACGCAGGTCAGCTGGTCGCCGATCGCTTCGTGGATCAGCACCGCGGCGACCGCGCTGTCGACTCCCCCCGACAAGCCGCAGATCACGCTGCCGCTTCCGACCTGCGCGCGGATGTCGGCAATCTTCGCATCGCGGAAGCTGGCCATCGTCCAGTCGCCCGCGCAGCCGCAGACGTGCCGGACGAAATTGGCGAGCAGCTTGCCGCCGTCGGGCGTGTGGACGACCTCCGGATGGAACATGAGGCTGTAGCGCTTCGCCTCTTCGTCGGTGGCGATCGCGAACGGCGCGCCTTCCGACGCCGCAACCACCTCGAACCCCGGCGCGAGCGTCTCGACGCGGTCGCCGTGGCTCATCCACACCTGGTGCTTTTCGCCGACGTGCCACAGGCCGTCGAACAGCGCCGACGGCGTGACGATCTCGATGAACGCGCGTCCGAACTCGCGATTGTCGGACGAGACCACCTTGCCGCCGAGCTGCTGGTGGAGCGTCTGCTGGCCGTAGCAGATGCCGAGCAGCGGGACCCCGCTGTCGAACATCACCTGCGGCGCGCGCGGGCTCTCCGCCTCGGTCACCGAGGCCGGGCCGCCCGAGAAGATCACGCCCTTCGGCTGGAGCCGGTCGAACGCTTCCTCGCTCGCATTGAACGGCGCGATCTCGCAATAGACCCCCGCCTCGCGCACCCGCCGCGCGATCAGCTGCGTGACCTGGCTTCCAAAGTCGACGACGAGGATGGATTGACCAAGGGGAAGCGAGTTCTGGACCGTCATGGCGGGCCGATACGGACGCCGCACCGAAGAGTAAAGTTCGTGCAGGCGCGCGCGAAACGAAGCGCCGGAGCCGCGTGGCCCCGGCGCCTCGCTCTCGTCAGTGCGGCGGCTCAGTAGCGCTGATAGCCGTACTGCGAATAATCCTGGTTCCACGGCGTGTAGAGCTCGGTGTAGCTCGAACGGGCCGGGCTGACCTGGATGTCGACGATCGCCCCGCGGAAGTCGGTGCGGCATTTCCAGACCAGGTCCACGGGCGAGTTCGGCGTATAGCCGTAGCCGGGTCCGCGCCCGGTTGTGGCGACCCCGCGGACCGTGGTTCCCCCGGCGAGACCCTGCTCGATCCGGCTGATGCCGAGCACGCGCGCGCTGCCGTACCCGTAAGGATTCCCGTAGCCGCTATACCCGCCGTTCAGCCGAGCCTGAACCGCATTGGCGCACTGTCCCGCGACCGCCTGGCTGTTGACGCCATAATTGTACGGGCTTCCGTACGGCGCGGCGCCATACCCATAGGGGTTGCCGCCGTAGCCGTACGGATTGGTGCCATACCCATAGGGGTTGCCGTAACCGGGATAATATTGCGCTGCGGCGGGTGCAGTGCTGGCGACAGCGGCAAGCGCTGCGCCGCCCGCCAGGAACTTCGTGACTGCGAACATGGAATTACTCCTCACCTGTTCTTCGCGCGGCAGAGACCGCCCGAGTAGCCTGGAGCAATCTCATTACGCCGCTGCACCGGCTCTGAACCGGCGGTTGGCCTTTGTTCAGCGGACTGGTGATCGCTCAGTCGCGCGCGCGCACGCTTTCCCATCGCTGTAACCGCCGCTCGCGATTCCACAGCTCCGTCGGGGCACCGCTGTTCCATTGCTGCGCGAGCTCGATCGCCGCCGCATCGTCCTCCGCCTCGAATTCGCGGAAATGGTCGATGTGGCCGCTGAAGCGGTCGAAATAATAGAGGCGATAATAGAGCATTCGCCCACCACCCCCCGGCATGGCGGAGCCCAGTCTACCACTTATCCACAGCTTGGCCGAATCGGCGAACCTCCCCAAAAGAGGAGCGCTGCACTCAGTCTCCGAGGTCCAGCCCCGTGTAATGCGCGAGGAACGCCATGACGTCGGACGCTTCCTCGATGATCTTGCTCGTCGGCTTGCCCGATCCATGGCCGGCGCGGGTCTCGATCCGGATGATGTGCGGCGCGCCGTCCGGATCCGCCGCCTGGAGTGCCGCGGCATATTTGAAGCTGTGACCCGGCACCACGCGGTCGTCGGTGTCGGCCGTCGTGATGATCTCCGGCGGGTAACGAACCCCCGCCTTGATGTTGTGATAGGGCGAGTAGGCGAGCAGGGTTTTGAAGTCGGCTTCCTTCTCCGGATAGCCGTAATCGTCGACCCAGTAGCGGCCGGCGGTGAACTGGTCGAAGCGAAGCATGTCCATCACGCCGACTGCGGCATGGGCGGCGTCGAACAGGTCGGGCCGCTGATTGACGACCGCGCCGATCAGCAGCCCGCCGTTGGAGCCGCCCTCGATCGCAAGGCCGTGCGGCGACGTGATTCCGCTCTTCTTCAGATACTCGCCGGCGCCGATGAAATCGTCGAACACGTTCTGCTTGTGCGAAAGGCGCCCGGCATCGTGCCATGCCTTGCCGTACTCGCCGCCGCCGCGGATGTTCGCGACTGCGTAGGCGCCGCCTTTCTCGAGCCACGCCAGCCGCGTCGCCGAGAAGCTGGGCGTCAGCGAAATATCGAACCCGCCGTAGCCGTAGAGCAGGGTAGGCGCAGGCCCCGTCACATCCGCCTTGCGGACGATGAACATCGGCACGCGGGTGCCGTCCTTCGAATGGTAGAAGACCTGTTCGACTTTGTAGTCGTCGGGGTTGAAGGCGAGCTTGGGCGCCTCCCACACCCTCTCCGCGCCGCTCTTCACGTCGTAGCGGTAGATGGTGGTCGGCCGGTTGAAGCTGGTGAAGGCGAAAAAGGTCTCGGGATCCTCGAACTTGCCGCCGAACCCGGCCGCAGTCCCGATTCCCGGCAGCGCGACCTTGCGGGTCAGCACGCCCGCCGGCGAATAGACCCGCACTTCGGTCTTCGCGTCGGCGAGATAGGAAGCGACGAGCTTGCCCCCGACCAGGCTCGCACTATCGAGCGTCGCGGCATCCTCCGGCACGATCGTTTTGCGGACCGGATGCGCCTGCGCGATATCGAGGCTCACGATCTTCTGCCGCGGCGCGCCGTCGTCGCTGACGAAATAGAAGCTCGTGCCGCGGTTTCCGACATAGCTGTAATTGTGCTCGAAGCCCGGGACGATCACGCGCGGCGCGGCCCTGGGATTCTTGAGGTCGACCAGGGTGACCTGAAACCGCGGGTCGGTGCCGCTCGACGAGCTGATCACCAGCCAACGGCCGTCGTCGCTGACCTGCGCATTGTGGTTGAGATCGGGTCGCTTCGGCGTCGCGAACATCAGCTTGTCGGCCGACTGCTCGGTCCCGAGCTTGTGGAAATAGACCTGCTGGTTCTCGTTCACCGATTGGTAGGTCTTGCCGGCGCTCGGCTCGGCGAAGCGCGAATAATAGAAGCCGCTGCCGTCCTTCGCCCAGCTGAGGCCGGAGAATTTCACCCACTTGATCTCGTCGGGCAGGTCCTTGCCCGTCGCGACATCGCGGACCTTGAGCGTGCGCCAGTCGGTGCCGCCGTCCTGGACCGCATAGAGCAGCTTCGTCCCCTGCTCGTTCGGCTCCCATTCGGCGAGCGCGGTCGCACCGTCCTTCGACCACGGATTCGGATCGATCAGCTCCCTGCCCGCACCGTCCGCCTTGTCGCGGACGAACAGCACCGCCTGGTTCTGGAGGCCGCTGTTGTGGGTGTAGAAATAGTGGCTGCCCTTCTTCTCGGGGACGCCGAAGCGCTCATAATCGTAAAGCTCGGTCATGCGCTGCTCGAGCGCCTTGCGGCCCGGCAGGGTCGAAAGGAACGCGTTGGTGACCCGGTTCTCGGCGTCGACCCAGTTCTTCACCTCGTCGTCGGTGCGGACGCTGTTCTCGAGCCAGCGATACGGGTCGGCGATCTTGATCCCGAAATGGTCCTCGACCACGTCGCCGCGCCGCGTCGCCGGATAGGTGAGACCGGTGGCCGGTGCAGCCGCGGAGACGGGTGGCGCGGCCTGCGCCGCGGAAGCTGAAGAACTCACGAGAGCCGAACTGGCGAGCAACGAGGCGACAAACAAGCTCCGGCGCATTGGAAAACCCCTCCCCCAAACAAAAAGGCGCCACTGAGCTAACAGCGGCGCCTCTTGTTTCAAGAAGATGTTCGACGAACGGTCAGGCGGCTTCGAACTCTTCCTCGTTCATCGCCGGCCCGGAGTCCTGCCCCTTGGCCGAGACGTCGCGGTCGACCAGCTCGATGACGGCGACCGGCGCCGCGTCCGACTGGCGAATGCCCGCCTTGATCACGCGCGTGTAGCCGCCGTCGCGCTTCGCATAGCGCGGCGCGAGAACGTCGAAGAGCTTGGCAAGCTGAACCTCGTCCATCAGCCGCGCCTGCGCGAGCCGGCGGTTCGACAGGCCGCCATGCTTGGCGAGCGTGATCAGCTTCTCGACATAGGGGCGAAGCTCCTTCGCCTTGGCCGTCGTCGTCGTGATCTGCTCATGCTTGATGAGCGCGGCAGCCATGTTGCGGAACAGGGCCGCGCGGTGGCTGGAGGTGCGCTGAAGCTTACGGCCGCCAACACGATGGCGCATGGGTCTTGTCCTTTCGTTCGTCGGGGAGCCGTTTCAGGTACTCCCAGCCACGCAGTTCTTTCGGGCGACTGCGCAAAGCCCATTTTCGCGCGCAGCCTGTCCGGGGGACAGGCGAGCACGGAAATGACAACGGCGAGCCTCAGCCCGCCGGACGCGCTGCCCTGAACATGATAAGGATAGCCAAGTCAAGTTTGGGGGGAATTCGACATGCTCTACTCATTGGTCGCAATATCCATGTCGGCTGCCGTCGCTCAGGGCCAACCTGCCATTCCAACTCGAAATCCGATCGGCCGCTTTCAGCTCGCTCCGGCCAAGTCGGTTTCGCATATCGAGATGACTCGTGTCGACTTCCTTCCGGGACAGATCATGCCCGAGCACATGCACCCGGTGCCGGTGGTCTGCGTGGTCGCCAAGGGAGAATTCGAGGCGAGCATCGGGCGCCAACCGCCGCAGCGAGTCACAGTTGGGCAAACGACCATCGAGCCTGCGGGAACAGTCGTGCACTATTTCCGCAACCTCTCGAGGCATGAATCCGCCGAGCTTTATTGCGCCAGCCTTGCAGGCCCGGAAGACAAGCAGCTGAGCGTGATGCTGAACCGGTAGATTAGGCTGCGGGGCGCGCGATTGTGCTCTTCGCGAGCCGCACGACCAGCGCGGTTAAATGCCGGTGCGTCGAGTCATGATAGACAGACGTGACCTCCAGCTCCTTGCACAGCCGGCGATGCGCCTCGCCTAGGGCGTGGTACGGCAGGCCAGGCAGCAGATGGTGCAGCGCGTGATAGCGCAGGCCGACGGGCGCCCACAGCGCGGGAAGCGTCGCGGGCGGCGGCACGTTGACGCTGTCGAGGAACTGCGCGGTGACGCTCATCGGCTCCCCGTCATTCTCCCAGAGGTGGGCAACGAGCGTCCTGATCTGGTTGAGGAACATCACGCCTGCCGACACCGCAAGAAAGATGAGGAATGCACGCAGCGGGATCACGCCCGCCGCGACCATGATCAGCAGCGCAATCGCCCAGACGCTCGCCGCGGCCTCCTGCCTCGCCCAGTCGCGCGCGAACGCGCCTTCCGGCCTGGGCCGCACGAATTTCGGATTGATCTGAAGCCCCGAATAGCGGCCGACGACCACTGCACGCAGCTTCGGCGACAGCAGCGACAGCGGCGCGAGGACTCCGAAGCGGATCAGCATCCCGATCGGCGCGAGCGCCGCCGCGATCAGGAACAGCGGCAGCGTCCACGGATGCATCAGCGCCAGCGGCAGATATTCGGGGTCGTCGGCCGTCCCGTAATATCGCTTCGCGTGGTGCTGGTTGTGGACGCCCTCGTACATGAAGCTCGGCACCAGCAGCGGCACGCCGACCATCAGGTTCCAGGTGAAGCGGAAACCCTTCACTGCGCCCTTCTTGATGTGCGTCAGCTCGTGGATGAAGGAGCCCGCGCGGTAGAGCGCGAGCACGGCCACGAGCCCGCATCCGACCGCAAGCCACGCCGGCTTCACGAGTATCGCCGCGAACAGCCCCGCGTACCCAAGCAGCGCCGAGCCGAGCATGTCCGCCCAGTAGATCGCAGACCGCGGCACATTGAGGTCGCGCGTCAGGTTCGCCGCCGCCTTGAGCATCGCCGCATCGTCCTTCGCGCGCGCCGGGGCAGACGGCTTCGAACCCGCCTCAATGCGTTCGCGCTCGAGGGTTGCTGCGTTGCTCATCGTCGTTCCGGAAGAACGCTCTTTGACACGAGATAGTGGCGGGACTTGGGCGTCCCAAGCTTAACTGGCGCTTGGCACGATCAGCCGCTAGCCCTTCCGCATGAGCAGCGCGCCCGTGACGATCCGTCCCGTCCAGACGAAAAAGGACAAGAAGCAGTTCGTCGACTTCGCGTGGGAGGTCTACAAGGACGATCCGCATTGGGTCCCGCCGCTGAAGGACGAAGTCCACGGCCTGATCACGCCGGGCAAGAACCCGTGGTTCGAGCACGCCCGCGCCCAGCTGTGGCTCGCGGAACGCGGCGGCAAGGTGGTCGGACGGATCAGCGGGCAGGTCGACGATCTCGTCCAGGAGCATATGGGCGCCGGCATCGGCAACTGGGGCATGTTCGAGGCGCTCGACGGCGAAGCCGCCGCGGCGCTGATCGCGACCGCCGAGGACTGGCTCCGCGCCCAGGGCATGAAGACGGCGATCGGGCCGATCAGCCTCTCGATTTGGGACGAGCCGGGCCTCGAGATCGAGGGCTTCGGCGAGGACCCGACGGCGATGATGGGCCACCACCGGCCCGAGTACCGCGCGTGGATCGAGGCGGCCGGCTACGGCAAGGCCAAGGACCTTCTGACCTACGAAGTCGACATCGCCAACTGGGACGACCCCAAGATCAACCGGCTGATCGCCGCGGGCGAAAAGAACCCGCACATCCGCATCCGCATGGCCGACAAATCGAAGTTCGCCCAGGAAGCGCGGACGATCCTCGGCATCCTCAACGAAGCCTGGTCCGACAACTGGGGCTATGTCCCGCTGACCGAGGCGGAGATCGCCTATGCCGGCAAGAAGCTGAAGCCGATCATCTACAACGAGCTCGTGCGAGTCGCCGAGATCGACGGCGAGCCGGTCGCGTTCATGCTCACCATCCCCGACATCAACGAGCTGACCAAGGACCTCAACGGCGAGCTGTTCCCGTTCAACTTCATCAAATTGCTGTGGCGGCTGCGCAATCCGAAGGTGAAGCGCGCGCGCGTGCCGCTGATGGGGGTCGCGAGGAAGCTCCACCACTCGCGCCTCGCGAGCATGCTCGCGTTCATGATGATCGAATACACCCGCCGCGACTGCGTCGGGAAGTTCGGCATCGGCACCGGCGAATTCGGCTGGATCCTCGAGGACAACAAGGGGATGCTCTCGATCGCCGAGCTCCCCCGAGCGCGCGTGAACCACCGCTACCGCATATATGAGAAGCCCCTCTCCCGGTAGCGGGAGAGGGAGGGACCCGCCGCGAAGTGGCGGGAGGGTGAGGGGTGAGGGGTGTACTGGGTAGCAGCGGGAGCGTGATCGCCTTCCCCTACAGCCCCCGGACCCTCGGCTCGCCCGGCGGCCGGTTCACCACCAGCTCAGTCAGCGCCCACACCATCGCGTCGGCGCGATCGGGCGAGCGCCCGGCGACATAGCCGTACGGCGTCAGCGCGGTCAGCTCGTCCTCCAGCTCGGGAAAGCAGCCCGCGAACAGGCAGCGCCCGGTCTCGAACGCTGCCGCGACCGGCTCCGCCCGGGCGGCCTTGCCCTGGCTCGCGTGCACCAGCCTGATCGGCAAGCCCGGAGCGACCGTGCGCAGCACCGTCTCGACCATGCTCCCGCCGTTGTTGACCTCGGCGACCACCCGGTCCGCGCTCCAGGCAGCGAACGCCGCGGCGACCCGCGCCGCCCAGCCTTCCGGCCGCGCCCCGGCGATGCTGCAGTCGGCCAGCACGGCGCCGCGTCCGTCGCCGGTGAGGCCGCAGACGACGATCCCGCACGCCCCCGCTTCGCTCGCCGGCGGGTCGACTCCGACCACCACCCGCGCGAGCTCTTCGCGGCGCGGCATCGCGCACCGGCGCGCCTCGATCACATCGCGCGTCCACAGCGCCCCTTCCGCCTCGCCGAGCAGCGTTCCGTCCAGCTCCTGCCGGCCGAGCCGCGACCCCGCATAGGTGCGCTCCATCGCCGCGACGAAGCTTTCCGGCAAATGCGGGTTGTCGAACGTCCGCCCTCCGGTCACCGCGGTCTCCGGATCGGCGATGAGGCGGCCGAGCAGCGGGATCGGCTTCGGCGTCGTGGTGACGATGGCCCGCGCATGATTGCCGAGCCTCAGCCCCATCTGCAGATTGTCCCAGGTCTGGTCCGGATATCGCCATTTGGCGATTTCGTCGGCCCAGGCGAAATCGTGCTGCGGCCCGCGCAGCCGGTCGGGGCTGGCGCCCGAATAAGCGGTCGCCACCGCGCCGCCCGGAAATCTGAGCTTGCCTGTCGTCGAGCGCCACGCGAGCTTCTCGCCGGTCTGGGCGCAGGCGAGAATCCCGCTCTCGCCCTTGATCATGATCATCGCCACTTCGTCGAGGCTTCCGCCGATGAGCGCAATGCGCGTGCCCGGCGTCTCGCGCGCCCGCGCCAGCACCCATTCGGCGCCGGTCCGCGTCTTGCCGAAGCCGCGCCCGGCGAGGATCAGCCAGTTGCGCCATCCGCCGGCCGGTTCGATCTGCCCCCCGTGCGCCTTCCACGACCATTCCTCTTCGAGCCCGCGCAAATCCGATGCGGAAAGCTGATCCCACACCGCCGCGCGCACCTCCGGCGCGCACTTCCCCAGCACGCGCAGCATCGTTCTCAGTTCGATCAGCTTGAGTTCCTTCAATACACGCTACCCCGGCGAAGGCCGGGGCCCAGGCTGCCGTCAGCCCATTGACCTTCTCAAAGCGCTGCAGCCCTTCTTCTCAGGCCTGCGCCTCGCACTTGGCCGCGTCGTCTTCGTCCCCGATCAACCCCATGCGCCGCATCACCGTCTCCAGCCGCGCCCGCACCTGTTCGATATCCGACCGCTGCGGCAATATGTCGCCCGGCCGGCGGTCGCCGTTGCGCCGGTAGGATTCGAGCATCGCCAGCGCGGTCTTCGAATCGACCAACCGCGGCGCCTTCGGATCGGGCTTGGGTTTCAGCGAGCGCTTCGATTCGCGGATCAGCTCCGCCTCGACCTCGACATAGCCGTGCGCCAGCGCTTCGTTGAAATCCGCGCGGAACTGTTCGTTCTTGCGCCGCCATTCGTGGACGGTCGAGTTGGACACGCCCGCCGACCGGCACGCGCCCTTGATGTTGGCCGTTGCCGCGAAATGATTGAGGAACTTGCGCCGCCGAGCGACCGTGAAGCTCCTGCGTTTGGGATTTTTCTTCTGCGACCCCCGAGCCGCCCGCTTCTGAACCTTGCGCCCCTTGGTGCCGCCGATCTCCGTCTCGTCCTCGCCCATGCCCCCTCCGCCGCTGAGCGGAGGTGTGTACCTAAATTGCGCGAACATGTCAATACAATTGTTCCCATTTGGTTACTTGGTTATGTTCCCCGGCGAAGGCCGGGGCCCAAGAGCCCGCGAGGGCTGGGCTCCCAGCCCTGCACCCCTGATCAGCAACACGCCTGCGCCACCGCGGGCTACAAAACAGCCCGCTCGTAGACCGCCTCCTCGACTGCCAAGCGCCGCGGCCCCCACTCGTTCGCCTTTCGAGCGAAGGGAGGAAAAGGTGAGCGCGCTGCGGCTCCTAGGCCGGCTTCTTCAGCAGCTCGATTTCGATCGTGAATTCGAGCAACATCATCTGCAAGCCACTGGTCACGGACAATGTCGCGCTCCCATTCGGCGTGCTGACCGCCATCAATTGCAGAAATCCCATGAGTGATCCAAACACGGCCGCAATGAAGACCGCCTTGCTGATCCTTGGCCTGCTTTGCCTGCTCGTCGGGCTCCTGTGGGTCGGACAGGGAGCGGGACTGGTCCGTTGGCCGCCATCGAGCTTCATGATCGATCAGCGGCCGTGGCTCGCCCGGGGCGCGATCCTCGCTGTCGTCGGCCTTGTCCTCATCGTCCTGTCGCGCAGGCGCTAGCTCCCCGCATTGCGGACCTCAGCCCTTCTGTTAGCCTGCCGCTCGCTGGGGGGCCGTTCACATGCATTTTCATTTTCCCAAACCGCTTCATGGCTGGCGCGAGTTCGCCGGCGAGGTGGGGATCATCGTCGTCGGCGTGCTGATCGCACTCGGCGCCGAGCAACTGGTCGAGACTTGGCACCATCATCAACAAGCGGAACAGGCGACCCGCGCAATCGCGGAAGAGCTCGAGAACGCTGCCGCGGTCGGCTACGAGCGATTGATCATCCAGCCTTGTCTGCAGGGCCGGATACGCGAGCTTCAAACGCAGCTCGTCGGCGCAAGTGGCCCGTGGAAGGGATCGC
The DNA here is from genome assembly GCA_025980335.1 of Sphingomonas sp. GTDB lineage: Bacteria > Pseudomonadota > Alphaproteobacteria > Sphingomonadales > Sphingomonadaceae > Sphingomicrobium. Next base: position 10,529 of record JAICXO010000001.1, read on the forward strand.
CGATGGTCGTCGGCAGCAAAGGCTATCAGAACGTCGTGCCTGTGGCCTATCGGGGACCGTCCCGGCCACTCCCCACCGACAGCTGGAAGGCGGCAACGACGAGCGGCACAATAGACTTCATGGATCCGGCCAAGGCGCGTGCGTTCTCGGCCATTTACGACCAGATCGCGCTGTTCGACGCCGCACAGGCGGAGGAGGCCCGCGCGGCCGCGCGCTTGTCGCCTCTGGCGTTCGACCGCACCCTCGACGAAAATGCCCGGACTGAGATGCTTGCCGATTTGGCGGACGTCGACCGAATCAACAGCCTGATGGCGCTCGTTGCGCAACAAATGATCGAGGAGGTTCGGAGCGAGAAGCTGGATATGCCGCGGAGCGAAGTCGCTGGGGATCGAGCGACGTTGATCGACACCCAGCGTGCTGCAAGAGGAACGTGCGTTCGATCGGACCTGCCCCTCGAGCTGAACTGAGCGGCGCATGAGACGGGCGAACAGCAGGCAGGCGAAGTCAAAGACGAGGGTTGCTGCGCTTGCCGCGGTGGCTCTGATCGTCGCGGCTGCCGTCAGCTGGTATTTCGCCTCTCCCGGCTGGACGCTTCGGCAGATGAAGGCGGCGGCCGATGCAAATGACGCCGCCGCACTCGACTCCTACATCGACTATCCGGCGCTCCGCGACGATCTCAAGGCCGAGATCACCGACCGGATGATGGCCGAAGCGAAAAAGGACAAATCCGGTTTTGGCGGGCTCGGTGCCGCGATCGGAACAGCGATGGCCGGGCCACTGGTCGACGCTTTGGTCACTCCAGCCGCGATGCGCGCCGCTCTCATGGCCAGGCGCGATTTGCCGCCAACCGAAGCAACGCCGGAAGCAGCGTCGGCATTACATATTCCCGATCGCCCCGTGATCGTCCGGCGCGGCTTCTCGGAGTTTCTCGTGAGCGCAAAGAATCGGCCGAACACTGGCCTCGTGTTCAGGCGGCATGGCCTTTCCTGGAGGCTCAGCGGCGTGGAACTGCCGCCGATCCCGTCGAGGTAAGCGCCTGTCTTGCAGGATCGCTCGACCCCGAGCGAAGGCGAATTTGGTCATCCCGGAAACTCCGCTTTCCGGCGATTGCGGAGGTTGGGGACCACGGTAAGAATGACGGGTCTCTGCACGCGGGGAGGGTTCGCGATTGGCCCCCAAACGATGGATGATCCTGACCTGGGTCGCGATCCTCGCGGCCGTCGTGGGCGTATGCGCGCTGTACGGCGGACGCAATTGCGAGGTGCCGAAGAGCGGTCCGTTCCAGCCGATCCTGCACGGCCGCAAGTACGTTCGAACCAATTCCAGGAGCTACCGCGTTCCTCCGTGCAGGCAGGTAAAGTAGCGCCCGCTTTCGACCGAACGCCGCGCTAAGAAGGCTGGCTCAGCTCGACCCAGGTCGGCGCGTGGTCCGACGCTTTCTCCTCGCCCCTCGCCCATCTGTCGACGCCTGCGGCCTCGAGCCGGTCGGCGGCTTCGGGCGAGCACAGCAAATGGTCGAGGCGGAAGCCGAGGTCGCGCTGCCAGCAGCCGGCGGTGTAATCCCAGAAGGTGTAGAGCTTCTCCTCGTTCGGGTGCAGCGCGCGCAAGGCATCGGTCCAGCCCTGGTGGACGATCCGGCGCCAGACCTGCCGCGCTTCGGGTTGCATCACGGCGTCCTTCGCCGTGGCGCGGGCGGAGAAGACATCGCGGTCCTCGGGCACGACGTTCCAGTCGCCGCACAGCACGACCGGCCGTTCGTCCTGAAGCAATTCGGCGGCGTGGGCGCAGAGCCGCTCCATCCAGCGGATCTTGTAGTCGAACTTTTCCGTCCCGACCGGATTGCCGTTGGGCAAATAGAGCGAGCCGACGACGACGCCTTTCGCTTCGGCCTCGATGTAGCGGCTGTGGGTGTCGTCGGGATCGCCGGGAAGCCCGACCCGCCGCAGCTCGGGCGCATCGCCGCGCGCCAGGATCGCGACGCCGTTGAAGCCCTTCTGCCCGTGCCACACCGCGCCGTAGCCCGCCGCCTCGATGTCGGCGATCGGCAGCGACTCGTCGGCGCATTTCAATTCCTGGAGGCAGGCGACGTCGGGCTGCTCGCGTGCCAGCCATTCGAGCAGCCGCGGCAAGCGCGCGCGGATTCCGTTGAGATTGTAGGTGGCGAGCTTCATCGCGGCCGCCCTAGCCGCTGCCGGCTAGACGGAAAAGCTGCTGCCGCAGCCGCAACCCGACTGGGCATTGGGGTTGAGCACCTTGAACGCGGCGCCGCCCAGGTCCTCGACAAAATCGACAGCCGAGCCGCGGACGAGGTCGAGGCTGAGGGGATCGACGACGAGCTTGACGCCGTCGGTTTCGGCGACCGCGTCGTCGCCGTCGGGCGCTTCGGCGAGCTCGAACTTGTAGGTGAAGCCGGCGCAGCCGCCGCCGTCGACGGCGAGGCGCAGGATTGCGGGCTTCGACTGGCGCTCGGCGATCCACGCGACGCGCCTGGCGGCGCTTTCGGTAAGGCTGATGTCGCTCACCGGCCAGAGATAGGAACGGAGGTCGCGCGCGACTAGTGCTGTCCGCCGGGGCCGCCGACGCCCACCGCGTCCATCGACGGCGTGCCCGAGCGCTTCTCCATCGCGAGCACGTAATCGGTCGATTTCATGAACGGGATCGGGTTCACCGGCCGTCCGTCGATCCGCACCTCATAGTGCAGGTGATTGCCCGTAGACCGCCCCGTCGACCCCATGCGGCCGATCTGCTCGCCGCGGGTGACGTGGTCGCCGGCGTGGACGAGCACTGCCGACATATGGCCGTAGCGGGTGCTGATTCCGCGCCCGTGGTCGAGCTCGACCATGTTGCCGTAGCCGCCGCTGTTCCAGCCGGCGCGCACGACGGTGCCGTCGGCGGTCGCGTAGATCGGCGTTCCATAGGCGCCGGCGAGGTCGATCCCGGGATGCATCGCCGCGCCCTTGTGGAACGGATCGTCGCGAACGCCGAAGCCGCTGGTGAAGGTGACCTCGGTCCGGACGGGCTTGTCGGATGGAATGGCGATGACGTCATCCTGCAGCTGGTCGAGCTTCTTCCAACTGTTGAACAGCGCCTTGAACGTGGGATTGCCGACGCTTTCGAACGGGCCGCCGACGCCGCTCGGCTGCCCTGCGCTCGCCGGCTTGATGCCCAGCTTGTGCAGCTCGGCGGCAGTCACCTGGTAGCGGACGTCGAGCGCCTGGGCGACGAGCGCCGCCTGCTGAAGCTGCTGCTGCTCGACGCGGGCGAGCGCGCCTTCCTTGGCAAGACGGCCGCTGCTTGCGGCCGCCTGGATCATCTCGGGATTGATCTTCTGACCGGTCAGCGCCGCTTCGATCAGCGCCTGGCGTTGCTCGAGCACGCGGGCGCGCGCCTCCGTCGCCGCGCTCAGGCCGGCGTGCGGGCGCGCCATCAGCCGTGCGGTCGCAAAGCTCGCCCACGCGACCAGCGCCATCATCACCGCGAAGAGAACAGCCTGGACAGGAGCGGAAATGCGGAAGCGGCGGAGTTTCTTGCCGTCGTGGATGAACAGGTCCCGATCGCGGAACAAAGTCGTCGTGCCGGCAAGTACCTGGGTCATTACGTCCCCGCTCCAAAGCTCCAGACACGGTGCGCCGAGGCGCCCGCGCCGTTTCCATCAGTGTAGGAGCTCCCCAGCCCCAAGCCGCAGCGCGTTGCCCCCGCGCTTCGACAGGACGGACACTGCTTCCGGATGGTTAACGAATTCAACCTGAGCCGCGCACTTGCGGGATGAGCCGCGGAGTAACTGCGGTGAACCGTTCAACTCTGCTGCAGCACGGCGAGATTCGGCCAAAATCAGGCTCTTGTGCAGTGCAGCATCGCAATCGTTGCTGAGTCGAAACGCGAATCTTTCACGAACGCCGTTGCCAACCCGCGAGCAGCGGTTACACCTGTCTCCGGGCCACGCCGTCCCAACGCGGCGCGAGCTCTCTGGAAGGAGAGTATATTGTGACCGAAGCCATTGCCGCCGGCGCCGACGTGCGCCCGGCGAAGCCCCGCACCAAACCTCACATCAAACCGGCGCGCCCGAATTTCTCCTCGGGGCCATGTGCCAAGCCGCCCGGCTGGAGCGCGGACAAGCTCGACACGTCCGCGCTCGGCCGATCGCACCGCGGCACCGTCGGCAAGGCGAAGCTGGCGGAAGCGATCGAGCGCACGCATGCGCTGCTACGGCTGCCCTCCGATTATCGGCTCGGGATCGTGCCCGCGTCCGACACCGGCGCGATGGAGATGGCGCTGTGGTCGCTGCTCGGGCCGCGGCCGGCGACTATGCTCGCGTGGGAGAGCTTCGGCGCCGGTTGGGTGACAGACGTCGCGAAGCAGCTCAGGCTCGATGCGGACGTCCGCACGGCCGCTTACGGGCAAATCGCCAATCTTTCCGGCATCGATCCGGAAAGCGACGTCGTCTTCACCTGGAATGGGACCACCAGCGGCGTCCGGGTGCCGGACGCCGAGTGGATCGCCACAGACCGCACGGGGCTCACCATCTGCGACGCGACCTCGGCGGCGTTCGCTCAGGACGTGGATTGGGAGAAAATCGATGTCGGGACCTTCAGCTGGCAAAAGGCGCTCGGCGGCGAAGCGGCGCACGGGATGCTGGTGCTCAGCCCGCGTGCCGTCGAGCGGCTCGAGCAGGAGCCCGCGCCGCGGCCGTTGCCGAAGATTTTCCGGCTCACCAAAGGCGGCAAGCTGATCGACGGGATCTTCCGCGGCGAGACGATCAACACGCCGTCGATGCTCGCGGTTGAGGATTGGCTCTTCTGCCTCGATTGGGCGCAGCGGAGCGGCGGACTCGACGCGCTGATCGCTCGCGCGGACGCCAATGCCGCGGCGCTCGACGATTGGGTGCAGTCGGCGGACTGGATCGAGCACCTCGCGAGCGACCCCGCGATACGCTCCAACACGTCGGTGTGCCTGCAGTTCGCGGATCGCTCCGACGAGGAAGCCAACCACGCGCGTCAGAAGGCGATCGGCCAGCTGCTCGAGCGCGAGGGCGCGGCGTACGACATCACCGCGTACCGCGACGCGCCGCCGGGGCTCCGGATCTGGTGCGGCGCGACAGTCGAGACGAGTGACATCGAAGCGCTCGGGCCGTGGCTCGATTGGGCATGGGACGCCACTACGCCCTGACAGCATCATCCACCGAGAAAGCGGGGATCCCACTTCTTCTCCTTCAAAGCAATTCAAGGAAGCGGGACCCCGCTTCCGCGGGGGTAACGAAAGAATGTCAGACCAGATCAAAGTCCTCATTGCCGACAAGATGGACCCCAAAGCCGCCGCGATCTTTCGCGAGCGGGGCATCCAAGTCGACGAGAAGCCCGGCCTTGCGGCCGACGAGCTCAACCAGATCATCGGCGGCTATGACGGTGTTGCCGTCCGCAGCTCGACGAAGATCAACGCGGCGGCGATGGACGCCGCACTCCCACGTCTGAAGGTGATCGGCCGCGCCGGGATCGGAGTCGACACGATCGATGTGCCCGGTGCCTCTGCGCGGGGGATCGTGGTCATGAACACACCCTTCGGCAACTCGATCACCACCGCCGAGCATGCAATCGCGATGCTGTTCGCGCTTGCCCGCGAAATCCCACAGGCCGACCAGTCGACGCAGTCGGGCAAGTGGGAAAAGAACCGCTTCATGGGCGTCGAGCTCGCTGGCAAGACGCTCGGCCTGATCGGCTGCGGCAACATCGGCTCGATCGTCGCCGACCGCGCTCACGGCCTCAAGATGAAGGTTGTTGCCTATGATCCGTTCCTTTCGCCCGAGCGCGCGGTCGAGCTTGGGGTCGAGAAGGTCGAACTCGACGAGCTTCTCGCGCGCGCCGACTTCATCACGTTGCACACGCCGCTAACCGACCAGACGCGCGGAATTCTCAGCCGCGAAGCGCTGGCGAAGACCAGGCCTGGTGTGCGCATCGTCAATTGCGCACGTGGCGGCCTGATCGACGAAGCCGCGCTGAAGGACGGACTCGAAAGCGGCCATGTCGCAGGCGCCGCCCTCGACGTATTCGCGGTCGAACCCGCGAGGGAAAGTCCTCTCTTCGGTACAAGAGGGCTGATCTGCACGCCGCACCTCGGCGCTTCGACGACCGAGGCACAGGTCAATGTCGCAATCCAGGTCGCGGAGCAGATGGCCGATTTCCTGCTGCTCGGCGGCATCACCAACGCCGTCAACGTGCCCTCCCTGTCGGCCGAGGAAGCGCCCCGTCTGCGCCCCTACATGGCGCTGGCGGAAAAGCTCGGGCGGCTGATCGGGCAGATCACGGGAACGGAAATCCGCTCGATCGACATCGAGGTCGGGGGTGCCGCGGCCGAGCTCAATATCAAGCCGGTGACCGGCGCGGTGCTCGCCGGCGTGATGCGCACCTGGTCCGACACGGTGAACATGGTCAACGCGCCCTATCTCGCGAAAGAACGCGGGATCGCCGTCCGCGAAATCCGCAACGAGGGCGAAAGCGATTATCACACGCTGATCGCGGTGACCGTCGGCACGCCCGACGGCGACAAGCGGGTGGAAGGGACGCTGTTCGGCAACCGCGCACCGCGGCTCGTGAAGATTTTCGGGATTCCGGTGGAAGCCGAGCTGACCGGGCAGATGATCTATATCGTCAACACCGACGCTCCGGGCTTCATCGGCGCGCTCGGCACCACGCTCGGCGAGAACGGGATCAACATCGCGACCTTCAATCTCGGGCGGCGCGAGGAGAAAGGCGAAGCCGTTGCGCTGGTCGCGGTCGACGACCCGATCACCGCCGAGGTCGCGCAGCAGCTTCGAAATCTTCCCGGGGTGCTGCAGGTGGTCCCGCTGAGCTTTTGATGACCTCGCCAAGCGAAGCCCTGCGCCGAACCGTCGCTTGGCGTTCCGTGCGGCGCTCGCTCGCGGTCGCACTGCTGATCGGCACGGTGCTCAACACCATCAACCAGGGCCCGGAAATCCTCACCGGCCACTGGCCGATCTGGTGGAAGCTGTTGCTGACCTATTCGGTCCCGTTCTGCGTCGCCAGCTACGGCAGCTACGCGGCGTTCCGGACCTCCGCCTAGCGCATGGAAAGGGCGCCCCCGAGAGGGCGCCCTTCGACCGATTGCCTGCGTGCGAGCGATCGGTCGTTAAGGTTCAGTGCGAATTGTTGGTCATCGCGTCCGCCGTATTGTCGGCGGCATTCTTCATGGCGTCCGACTTGTTGTCCGCGGCGGCCTTCATCGCATCGGACGCGTTGCCGGCATTCGCGGTCATCTGATCGGCGGAATTGTCGACGTTCGATTCCATCATGTCGGCCGAATTGTCGACGTTCGCCTCATAATTGTCGGCAGCTTGCTGCGACGGGCTCTTGTTGCAGGCGCCGAGCGAGCCGAGCCCGAGCGCGATTGCCAAAAGCGTGATCGTTTTCATTGTTTCTCCCCTTCAGTTGTCGAGATGCGCAGTGTGGCTGCCCATTCGGAACTGCACTACGCGCAAAATGCGGTTCCGTTCCGGCCTTAAAACGACTGACCTCCTGCGATGGCAACAAGCGCCAATTCCGTCGGTCGAAATTGCCGGCTCGGGGCGGGAACAGATAATTGTCACCTTCGCCGCGCCGGCATCACGCTCCACGGATCAGCGAATGGCGACCCCAAGCACTCGCGGACACGCCCTCATCTTGCCTGCGAAGCAGCAATCAAACTAATAGGATTGCAATTTCATAGAAGCAGAGTTGCATTCAAATGGATATTGCCGCTGCCCGGACCTTTCTCGAGATCGTCAAGACGGGCAGCTTCATTCGGGCGGCGGCGAACCTCAACATCACTCAGACAGCGGTGAGCGCCCGCGTGCGGGTGTTGGAGGAGCAACTCGACCGGCAGCTTTTCATCCGCAACAAGGCTGGCGCCAAGCTGACTCAGGCCGGGGACCAGTTCCTTCGTTACGCGACCACGCTCGTGCAGCTGTGGGAGCGCGCCCGTCATGATGTCGCCATGCCGCTCGGACGCGAGAATTTCGTCACCGTGGGCGGCGAGCACAGCTTGTGGAACCCGCTGCTGCGCGATTGGCTTGCATGGATGAAGGACGAATGCGCCGACGTCGCCATTCGCGCGCAGATCGATGCGCCCGAACGGCTGATCGATCAGGTTCAGGAAGGCTTGGTCGATCTGGCTGTCGTTTACGCACCGCCGCAGCGGACCGGTGTCATTGCAGAGCTCCTGGTCGACGAAGCCCTGGTCGCGGTGAGCACGGACGATGCGAGCGCCGAGGATTGGTGGGATACCTACGTCTTCGTCGATTGGAGTCCCGATTTTCGGGCGAATCACCACATGGCATTTCCCGACGCTCCGAGCCCGGCGCTGTCGGTCAATCATGGTCCGCTGGCACTGGATTATATCGTCGCGGTGGGCGGCAGCGGCTATTTTCGCATGGAAGCAGTCCGTCCGCATCTCGATAGCGGCCGATTGCATGTCGTCCCGCACAAGCCGCGATTCTCCTATTCGATTTACGCCCTCTATTCGCCGAAAGCCGACGAACTGCTCATCGAGCGGGTTCGAAATGGCCTGAGGGCGGTAGCCGTATCGCGACGCGAGTAGCGGCCGAGTCTTTCCAACAACTATTTTGTTGCCAAAGCGAAATATTATTCGTTTGCTTCGTCGAACTCGGCGTCCCAGATAGTTTCTGGGAGGGATGCGGAGAGTGCCATGCGGCCCATCCCAAAGCTGCTTCACGACGCGGATCAGATAGCCGCCGAGCCGGCTGTATCCGACACTGGGCTCTTCGGGGACATTCCCGCCCCGGTCTGGATCGCGTTTCTCTCAACCTGGGCATTGTTGTTCGGGCTCTTCATCCTCTTTTTCACAAGGGACGGACCAGCGACGCTTGCGGTGCTGACTTCTTCCTTCTTCGCACTGATGCTTTTGGGCTTGCCCGCGGCGCTTGGAATGCAGGCGAGGTCGACCAGCCGCGTGCAGTCCCGAGTCATCGTCACCCACAACGGTCCGATCCCGGTCGGTGCCGCCGCGACGCAGATTCTGCTCATCCCCGTCGCTTCGGTGATCGGAGTCACGGGTTTCATCTTGCTTGCGCTGTAGCGAGAAAGGGGCGCTCCGCTATTCCCCCCCGCGGAGCGCCCCTGGCGGTTTGATGCTGTTGCGCGCCGCCGGCGCCTAGACGCACAGGTCGGTCGCCCGTAGAGGCTGCGAGCCTGCTCACAGCGAGGAACAAACGTGCCAAACGTCACCGTCATCGGCGCCCAGTGGGGCGACGAAGGCAAGGGGAAGATCGTCGACTGGCTGGCGAGCCGCGCCGACATGGTCGTCCGTTTCCAGGGCGGCCACAACGCCGGCCATACGCTGGTGGTCGAGGGCACCACCTACAAACTTTCGCTGCTTCCGAGCGGCATCGTGACCGGCACGCCGTCAGTGATCGGCAATGGCGTGGTGCTCGACCCGTGGGCACTCAAGAGCGAGATCGAGCGCATCCGCGACCAAGGGGTGGAGGTGACGCCCGAGCTGCTGATGGTGGCCGACAATTGCCCGCTCATCCTGCCGATCCACCGCGACCTCGATGCGCTTCGCGAGGACGCGTCGGGCGCGGGCAAGATCGGCACCACCCGGCGCGGAATCGGGCCCGCGTATGAGGACAAGGTCGGCCGCCGCGCAATCCGCGTCTGCGATCTCGCCGACCTCGATCATCTCGATCCGATGCTCGACCGGCTGTGCGCGCACCACGACGCGCTTCGCGCGGGCTTCGGCGAGCCGCCGGTCGACCGCGCGCGGTTGAAGAGCGACCTCGCCGAGATCGCCGGCTTCGTGCTTCCGTTCGCACGACCGATCTGGCGCGACCTGGACAAGGCGCGGCGCAGCGGCAAGCGCATCCTGTTCGAAGGCGCCCAGGGCGTGCTCCTCGACGTCGACCACGGCACCTATCCGTTCGTCACCTCATCGAATACCGTCGCGGGCACGATCGCGGCGGGAAGCGGCACCGGCCCGTCGGCCGCAGGGTTCGTCCTCGGAATCACCAAGGCTTACACGACCCGCGTCGGCTCGGGCCCGTTCCCGACCGAACAGGACAATGAGGTCGGTCAGGAACTGGGCGAGCGCGGCCGCGAGTTCGGCACCGTGACGGGTCGAAAGCGCCGCTGCGGCTGGTTCGACGCCGTGCTCGTCCGCCAGGCAGTGGCGGTCGGCGGAGTCACCGGAATCGCGCTGACCAAGCTCGACGTGCTCGACACGCTCGAGACCGTGAAGGTCTGCACCGGCTACATGCTCGACGGCAAGAAGCTCGACTATCTCCCGTCGCACGCCGCCGACCAGATGCGGGTCGAGCCGATCTACGAGGAGATCAGGGGCTGGTGCGAATCGACCCAGGGCGCACGCAGCTGGGCCGACCTTCCCGCCCGCGCGATCAAATACGTCCGCCGGATCGAGGAGCTGATCCGCTGCCCTGTAGCGCTGGTGTCGACCTCACCGGAGCGCGACGACACGATCCTGGTGAGAGACCCGTTCGCCACTTAGTCCCCCGGCGAAGACCGGGGTCCACGGCTGCGTCAGCAGCGCCTACCGGCGCTCCTGGGCCCCGGCGTTCGCCGGGGAACTACACCGTCGAAATATCGGGAGCGTCTTCGGCTTTCATGCCGACGACGTTGTAGCCGGCATCGACGTGGTGAACCTCGCCCGTGACTCCCGAGGCGAGATCGGACAGCAGATAAAGCCCTGCCCCGCCCACATCTTCGATGGTCACGTTGCGCCTCAGCGGCGAATTATACTCGTTCCACTTCATGATGTAGCGGAAGTCGCCGATCCCGCTGGCGGCCAGCGTCTTGATCGGTCCAGCCGAAATCGCATTCACGCGGATGCCCTCGGGCCCGAGGTTCGCAGCCATATATTTGACGCTGGTTTCGAGCGCCGCCTTGGCGACGCCCATCACGTTGTAATGAGGGATCACCTTTTCCGCGCCGTAATAGGTGAGCGTCAGGAGCGCCCCGCCTCTCGACATCAGCCTGCGCGCGCGCTGCGCGACGGCGACGAAGCTGTAGACCGAGACGTTCATGGTCATCAGGAAATTGTCCATCGACGTGTCGACGAACTTCCCGCGCAGCTCGTTCTTGTCCGAATAACCGATCGCGTGGACCACGAAGTCGAGGCTGCCCCAGCGGTCGCCCAGCTGTTCGAACATGGCGTCGAGCGCGTCCATGCTGCTGACGTCGCAATCGATCAGAAGGTCGGAGCCGAGCTCCGCCGCGAGCGGCCGGACGCGCTTCTCCAGCGCTTCGCCCTGGTAGGAGAAAGCAAGCTGAGCGCCTTGAGCGGCAAGGGCCCGCGCAATGCCCCACGCGAGCGACCGATCGTTGGCAAGGCCCATGATCAGCCCGCGCTTGCCTTCCATCAACTGGCTCAAAGTTGCGGTCCCCCTGTCTCAAGCACCGGCTCTACATCCTCTCCGGGCTGTGGTTCCGCGACTTCAAGCTCGTCGCTGTACGGCCCGGTGTAAAGCTCGCCCCTTAGCGCCCTTGCACCGCTGTCCGCCAGCGCCGCGTTCAACTCTGCTCCAATCACCACGCCGAGCCCGACAACGAAGAAGAAGATGAGCGCGATCATCACACCGGCGAGGCTTCCGTACGTGCGCGTGTAGCCGCCGAACAGGCTCAGCACCGGCGCGATCAGCTCGACCGTGCCGAGCCACCAGACGGTGATGAACAGCGCGCCCGGCCACTTGCGGCAGCCGAGCTTGCGATACCTCGACGGAGTCAGCGCGTAGAACAAGGCGTAGAAAGTGAAGAACAAGGTCACGGCGGGAACGAGGCGGTAGATGCCGAGCGCGGACGCGACGTTCTGCGCGAGCGGGAACCATTGCTCGATCATGTGGTGGAGCAAGGTCAAGGTCGCGCTCACCGCGAACGCGATCATCAGCAGCAGCACCGCGCCGAGGATCAGAAGGATCGAGCCGAGCCGGTATTCCCAGAACGGCGCGCAATATTTGATCCCGTAGGCGCGGCGAAGGATGTCGCGGATCGTCTCGACGAAGCTGGTCGCGGTCCACAGCCCGACGATCGCGCCGAGCCACAGCAGGGTTCCGGTGCGGACGGTCAGCACTTCCTGAATCGGCTCGCGAAGCGTCGCGGCGACATCGGGCGGGAGCCTCCGGAGAACGTTGGTGACGGTGAGCATCGCGTCCTGCCCCTGCCCGAGCAGGTGAGCGACGGCGGCCGCGACAATGAAGAACGGAAAGAGCGCGACGATCGAGAGGTAAGCGAGATTGCCGGCGTGGATGAACCCGTCGTTATAGACCCCGATCGCGACCCGTTTGACCACTTCCCAAGCCGTAAGCCGCGGCTTGAGCTTCTCCTCGACCTCCGTCCCGAAGGCCGCGCGCATCGTCGCCAGACGCTTGCGCCGTTCCTCGGGCGAGAGCGGGGAATGGTCTCTCATCGGGGCGCGACCCTAGATTCCGAGCGACGCTCGCGGATTGCCGGCGCCGTCCCAGCCTTCGGCGAATTTCTGCAGCTCGGCATCGTTCCCCGGCAAGTGGATCTCGACGGTGACCAGCTGATCGCCGCGCTTGCCGTCCTTCGCGGTGAAACCCCGGCCCTTGAGGCGCAGCACCTTGCCCGAACTCGTGCCCTTCGGGATGGTCAGCATCACCGCGCCTTCGGGCGTCGGCACCTTCACCTTCGCGCCGAGCACTGCTTCCTTCAGCGTGATAGGGAGGTCGAGGCGGATGTTGTTGCCGTCGCGGCGGAAGTACCGGTGAGGCTCGATCTCGATCGTGACGAGCGCATCTCCCCGGCCTCCGGGTCCCTCCTGACCCTTGCCGCCGAGCCGGATGCGAGTTCCGTCCTCGAGCCCCTGCGGAAGCTTGAGGTCGATGGTCTTGCCGTCGGCGAGCGTGATCCGCTGCGGCTTCAAGGCGACCGCGTCGTCGAACGGCACCTTGAGCCGGTAGGCGACGTCGGCGCCCTTCTGCGGCGGCGCAGCGCGCTGGCGGAACCCACCGCCGCCGAACGGACCGCCCGCCCTCGCCCGTCCCGCGCCCGCGGCTCCGAACAGGCCTTCGAAGAGGTCGCTGAGGTCGGCCGCGTCCGCGCCACCGAAATTGAAATTCTCGAAGCCCTGCGGCCCGGCGCCCGGCCGCGCCCCGGCTCCCGACGAATAGCCACCGCCGAAGCCGCCGCCGAACGGCATCTTGGGATTGCCGTCCTCGTCGAGCTCGCCACGGTCGTATTGGGCGCGCTTGTCCTTGTCCGACAGCAGGTCGTAGGCAGCGGTGACTTCGGCGAAGCGTTCGGCGGCCTTCGGATTGTCCTTGTTGCGGTCCGGGTGAAGCTGCTTGGCAAGGCTTCGATACGCCTTCTTGATCTCGGCCTCGCTCGCGCCGCGCTTCAGCCCGAGGCGTTGATAGAGGTCGAGTGCCATTGGTTCTCCATGCCGTAACGATCCTTGCCTGACCAGATGGCTTGCCGTTGCGCCGGAGCCAAGCCTAAGGCCAACGCACGATGGGGACCAATCCGTTCCAGCTTTTCGACGATTGGTTCGCTGAAGCTCGGGCGAGCGAGCCCAACGATCCCAATGCGATGGCGCTTGCGACCGCCGGTGCCGACGGCCAACCCCACGTGCGGATGGTGCTCCTGAAGGCGCATGGGCCGGACGGGTTCTTGTTCTACACCAACGAGCTGAGCGCGAAGGGGGAGCAGCTGATCGAGAACCCGCGCGCCGCGCTGCTGCTGCACTGGAAATCGCTGCGGCGGCAGGTCCGCGTCGAGGGCGCGGTCGAGCGGGTCACGGACGCGCAGTCCGACGCTTATTTCGGGACGCGCTCGCGAGACTCGCAGCTCGGCGCCTGGGCGTCGGATCAGTCGCGCCCACTCGACCGCCGCGAAACTTTCGAGCAGCGCTTCGAAGAGGCGAAGCGGCGCTTCGAGGGGGAAGAGGTGCCCCGACCGCCGCATTGGGGCGGGTACCGGATCATCCCGGACCGGATCGAGTTCTGGACCGACCGGCCGTATCGGCTGCACGAGCGGCGGCTGTTCACGCGCGTTGGCGGCGGGTGGTCCGAAGGACTGCTCTACCCATGACGGACACGGCGCTATCGGCAGAGCAGCGCGCGGCGCTGACCAGCCGCGCGGCTTTCGCGAGCATCGCGATGGCGGTCACGCTGATCGTGCTCAAGTCCTATGCGGCGCTCGAAACCTCGTCGATGGCAATGCTCGGGTCGCTTGCCGACAGCGGACTCGACCTGGTTGCGAGCCTCGTCGTGCTGCTCGGCGTCCGGGTCGCTGCACAGCCGGCCGACTACGAGCACCGTTTCGGGCACGGCAAGGCCGAGGCGCTGGCGTCGCTGGCGCAGGTGATCCTGATCACCATGTCGGCGATCTTCATCGGCGTCAGGGCAGTGCAAAGGCTGCTCGTCGGTGCCGAGACGTCGGATGCCGAGCTCGGCATCGGCGTGTCGCTGATCGCGATGGTCCTGACGGCCGCGCTGATCAGCTACCAGCGGCACGTGGTCCGCCGCACCGGCTCGCTCGCGATCGGCACCGACCGGCTTCATTATTCGTCCGACCTGCTCCTCAACGGTTCGGTGGTCGTCGCGCTCGCGCTCGACCAGTTTGCAGGCCTGACGGGCGCGGACGCGGTGTTCGGGCTGCTGATCGCGCTTTGGCTGCTGTGGAGCGCGTGGAGCGCGTCGAGCAACGCGCTCGACCAGCTGATGGACCGCGAATGGCCCGACGAGCTGCGCGAGCGCTTCCTTGCGGCGACGAAGGACTATCCCGAGCTTGCCGGGCTCCACGACCTCCGCACCCGCAGCAGCGGGACTCATTATTTCGCGCAGTTCCACGTCTGGGTTCCCGCCGATTGGACGGTGAAGGAAGCGCATGACCGGCTCGACACGGTCGAAGAGGCGCTTCAGCAGCGCTTTCCCGGGACCGAAATCCTCATCCACCTCGATCCCGAGGGCCAGATCGATCGCGAGACCATGCTGTCGCAGGAGATCACGGAGCGCGCTACATGACCACGCTGCCCTTCTTCCAGGTCGACGCCTTCGCCGACCGCCCGCTTACCGGCAATCCGGCCGCGGTCATGCCGCTCGAGCAGTGGCTCGACGACGAGACGATGCAGGCGATCGCCGCCGAGAACAACCTCAGCGAGACTGCCTTCACGGTGCCGAGCACGAGCGGCGACACCGATTACGACCTGCGCTGGTTCACGCCGACGACTGAGGTCGAGCTGTGCGGCCATGCGACGCTCGCGAGCGGCCATGTGCTGATCCACGGCGATCGGGTGCGCTTTGCGACGCGCTCGGGAGTGCTCAACGTCAGCCGCAACGGAGACCTGCTCGAACTCGATCTACCCGCTTACGCGGTCGCGCCGGGGGAGCTCCCCTCTCTCCAGGAAGCGCTCGGAGTCTCGGGCGAGACGTTCCTCGGCGAAGGAGGCAACAACAGTGCGCTCGTGCTGCTCGCCGACGAGTCGGCCGTGCGTGCGGTGCGGCCGGACTTCGCGAAGCTCAGGAATTTCGATCGGCTGGTCATGGTCACTGCACCGGGCGACCGCCATGACGTCGCGAGCCGCGTCTTCGCAGCGTACCACGGCATCGACGAAGACCCGGTGACCGGCTCCGCCCACGCGGCGCTCGTGCCTTTCTGGGCCGAACGCCTTGGCCGAACCGAATTCACCGCGCTCCAGGCGAGCGAGCGCAGCGGCGTCCTCCACTGCCGTCTCGGCGGCGATCGGGTGATCCTCGGAGGCCGATGCCAGACGGTGATCGTCGGGCAATTCCAGCTTTAACGAGCAGAGCGCGCGAGAAGTTCGGCGAGATCCTTTTTCCAGAATTTCGCCCACGTATGAGTGCCGTGCCCGTGCGTTTCGCTGCTCTCCGGGATCAGCCGGAACCGCGCATTCTTCATTCGCTTGACCGCCCGGCCCGGCACGTCGAGGTTGCGCGGATTGATGAAGTCGTCGGCCGAGTTCACCCAGGTGAGCGGCGCGGTGATCTTCTCGAGGTCGGGCCAGGGATTGTAATCGCGCGACGCGTCGAACTGGTAGATCGTGTCGTTCGCATCCATGTCCGCGAGCTCCCGCGCGACCGCCTGCTCGACATAGTCCTTGGCCGCCTCGCGGGTCGGATACTGCTTCTGCAAATAGAGCGGCGCACCGCCCGCGATGACCAGGATCGAGGCGGCGGTCCGCAGCCCCTCCTCCGGCTCCTGCGTGTAATTGCCTCCGTTCCACGCCGGATCCTTCGCGATCCCGTCGATCAGCAGCTGGCGCCAGCCGCGGTTCAAACCCGCGATCTCGATCGGCTCGCAGGCGAGCGGCATCAGTGCGCTTTCGAAATCCGGATACATCTCGCCCCACATGAAGCTCATCATGCAGCCCATCGAGGTGCCCATGATCAGCCGCATGTGGTGGACGCCGAGCCTTTCGGCCAGCATGCGGTGCTGGGCCAGGACCATGTCGGCGTAATCGTATTTCGGGAACTTCATCCGCAGGCCGTCGGAGGGCTTCGACGACTTGCCGTGGCCGATGTTGTCCGGAAGGATGATCCAGTATTTGCGGATGTCGAGCGGCTGCCCGGGTCCGTACAACTCGTCCGCGAATTGCGGCCGGAGGAACTGGTGTCCATCGCCGCCGGTGCCGTGGAGCACCATCACCGCATTGTCGATCTCGCCGGCCGCGTCGCGATGCGGGGCGCCGAGGGTGGTGTAATGCATCCTCAAGCTCGGCAGGCTCTCGCCGTCATGGAAGCGGAAGTGCTCGAGGACCACGTCGGCCTCGTGCGTCGGCCAACTCTTCGGCGCAGGAGCGGCGGCTTGGGCGGCAAGCGCCGCGAGCAACGCAAACATCAGTTCATCCCCTCAGTTTCTCCTCGAGTGCATCGAGTAGCGGCAGCTGGCTCGGCAGCATCATGGCGCGGGCTTCGGGAAGCGTCATCCACCGCGCCTCTTCGACTTCGGGGAAGCGCTGGAGCCGGCCGCTGCGCGCCGGCCATTCCATTTCGAAGTCGATCGAGCTGATCGCAGCGGGATCGAGGTCGCCTTCGAGCGCGAAGGCCTCGACATATTTGCCGCCGGCCTGGCGAATCTTGATCAACGGGACCGGCACCTCGGCAAGCCGCGTGCCTGTCTCCTCCTCGAACTCGCGCAGTGCGGCTTCGGCCGAGGTCTCGCCGGCCTCGACCGCGCCCTTGGGGATCATCCACGCTCCGACGTCCTTGTTGCGCCAGTACGGGCCGCCCGGCCTGATCAGCAGCACTTCGGCTTCGCCGCCGCGCTCGCGATAGAGTAATATGCCCGCGCTAAGCGGCGGCGGCATCGGGAAGCCTCTGATGCGCCGAGCGGGTTTCGGCAATCCAGCCGCCGCCGAGCAGGCGGCTGCCTTCGTACAGCACCGCCGCCTGGCCCGGAGCAACGCCATGTTCGGCGCCGCCGAAGCGCACCCATTCGCCCTCGCGAAGCGCCGGCACCGCCGGAGCAAGCGAGCGCACCTTGGCGCTCACCTGGCGCTGGTCCTCGGCGATCCAGTTCCAGTCGGCGACACGCATCGCCTCGACCGCGAGCGCCCGCCGCGGGCCGACGACGATCCGCGCCTGCTCCGGTTCGATCCGGATCACGTAAAGCGGCTCCTTCTGCCCGCCGATCTCGATTCCCCGGCGCTGCCCGACGGTGAAATGGACGACCCCGCGATGGCGGCCGAGCGGGCGGCCGGCGAGATCGACGATGTCGCCGGCTGCTTCAGTCTCCGGCCGGAGCTTCTTCACCAGCGCTGCATAATCGCCATTGGGAACGAAGCAGATGTCCTGGCTGTCGGGCTTGGCCGCGACCTCGAGACCAAGCTCCGAAGCGATCCGCCGCACCTCGTCCTTGGGCAAGTCGCCCAGCGGGAAGCGCAGGAAGTCGAGCTGCTCGCGCGTCGTCCCGTAGAGGAAGTAGCTCTGGTCGCGGCGCGGATCGGCGCCCTTGTGAAGCTCGGCTCGGCCCGCGTCGACGATCCGTCGCACATAATGGCCGGTAGCGAGGCAATCGGCGTCGAGCTCGCGCGCGAACGCGACAAGGTCGACGAACTTCACGCCCTGGTTGCAGCTCGCGCACGGCACCGGCGTACGCCCGCCGGCATATTCGTCGACGAAGCGATCGATCACGCCTTCGCGGAACCGGCTTTCGTAATCGAGCACGTAGTGGGCGATGCCGAGGCGCTCGGCGACCTGCCTCGCGTCGTAAATGTCCTGCCCGGCGCAGCAGGCGCCCGGTCGGCGCACGGCTTCGCCATGATCGTACAGCTGGAGCGTGACTCCGATGACCTCGGCACCGGTCTGCGCGGCGAGCGCAGCCGTGACCGAGCTGTCGACGCCGCCCGACATGGCGACGACGATCCTTGCCTGCCCCGCGGGGCGGCCAAGCTGAAAATCAATCCGCATTGGAGCTCTTCTTGCCGCGCTCTTTACCCGAATTTCACTCCTCACGACTAGACCGGCGGCAGGACAAAGGACCGAGGGGCACGAGTTGGCGCGTCACGAAAAGGACTTTCGCGTGGACGCCGACACGCCGCTCCGCCTGGACGAGCTGCTCGCGCTGCTCGGCGAGGGCGTCGACGCCGACGACAGTTCGAGGGAGGGCGCAATCGCCTGTTACCTCTCGGGAAGCGACGGCTGGCGCGATGCAATGAAGATCCTCGGCGGCACATTCGCCGAGGAAACGGCAGGGTTAAAGGAGCGTAAGGCGGATTGACCGGGGTGTTAACCAGCGCGCTTCAGAATGTTTTTAAGCGCGCCGATTAAATGACGGCGCGGTGACAATGATTAAGCAGGTGTAACGGGAATGCTCGAGAACCAGAAGATTCGTCCGGCCCAAGTCATCGGACCGCTCGGCGAGCCGCTGACGCTCGATTCCCTTCCGCCCGTCAACACCACCCGCTGGGTCGTCCGCCGCAAGGCCGAGGTTGTCGCCGCCGTCGCCGGCGGGCTGCTGACGATCGATGAAGCGTGCAAGCGCTACACTCTGAGCCTCGAGGAATTCACCAGCTGGCAGCGCGCGGTCGACCGCAGCGGCATGCCCGGCCTTCGAGTCACGCGCATCAAGCAGTACCGCGACCAGTACGAGAAACAGCAGCGCTACTGAGCCGCCGCAGCGTCGTTACGCTGCAGCATCCATCAAGCTTTCCTGCGGCGTTGCGGCCGAAAAGCTGGACACTTTCCTCCTCATCCGGAACAACCGTCGCGCATCACGCGTCTGTGGTGCCGGAACGGCCGGCGCGCGCTGCGGCGGCCGCAAAAACAGGAGGAAAAGCTCATGGGTATTATCATCTGGCTGATTGTCGGTGGTATTTGCGGCTGGCTTGCCAGCCTGATCATGCGCACCGACGCCCAGCAGGGCATTATCCTCAACATCGTCGTCGGAATCATCGGCGCGGTGATCGCCGGGCTGCTGTTCGGCGGCAGCATCAACAGCGGCATCACGATTGAGACGTTCCTTTACTCCCTGATCGGGGCGATCATCCTGCTCGCGATCGTCAACCTGATCCGGCGCGGGACGGTTCGGTAGTTTTCTCATCCTCCCCTCGATTTCGAGGGGAGGGGACCGCCGGAGGCGGTGGAGGGGTCTTCTTCTTCGCGTTTCGAGACCCCTCCGTCAGTCCCTCTGCGCGGGACGGCCACCTCCCCGAGAAAATCTCGGGGAGGATGCACCTCATTGCAGCTCGAACGTCATGGCCAGGCTGACCTGCAGTTTCTGTTCGCCCGGCTCGATCTTCGTATAGGCGCGCGATTGGGCCGCCATCATCGGGACCGGCGGCGGCGCGGGCGGCGGGACGGCATAACCGCCGCTTTCGGAAATCGACACTACCCTCACCACGTGCAGGCCCAATGAGCGCGCATAGAGCTCGGCGCGCTGCCGGCCGATCGCGACCGCCTTGGCGCGCGCCTCGTCGAGTGCGGCTTCGGGCTGGTCGATGGTCAGGTTCGGGCCGTCGATCTGGTTGGCTCCCTGAGCGACCAGCGCATCGAGGATCTTGCCCGAATTGCGGATGTCGCGGAACCTGATCGTCACCTGGTTCGACGCCGTGTAGCCGGTCAGCTGCGGCGCCTGGTTGTCGGGATAGCGATATTCGGCGTTGAGGTTGACGCTGCTGGTCTGGATGTCGCGGTCCTCGACGCCCGCGCGCTTGAGCGCCGCGACGACCTTGCTCATCTTGTCGGCCGTCTCCTGCAGCGCAGCGCCGGCAGTCGCTGAACGAGCCACCACGCCCGCTGTGATGATGGCGACGTCGGGCACCCGCGTGACTTCGCCCGTGGCGTTGATGTCGAGGCGGGTTCCGGTGATCGTCTGCGTAATCGACGCCTGCTGCGCCACTGCGGGCACGGGCGAAGCCACGGCCGCAAGCATCAGCGTGGCGAAAAGCATGGATTTCATCTACATCTCCGGCAGGCGTTCGGTACCAGCGCGCAACGTTCGGCGATGCGCAATGGCTGTTCCCTGAACGGCTGTTCGGCGCTAGCGCCGGCGGCTGGCGACGAGGCGATAGATGAGGAGCAGGATGAACGCCCCGACGATCGCCGCGATGAAGCCGGCGCCCTCGCCCGTTTTGTACCAGCCGATGACATGGCCGAGCCATCCGGCGATGAGTGCCCCGGCAATGCCCAGAAGGATGGTGATGATGCACCCGCCCGGGTCCTTGCCCGGCATCAGCAGCTTGGCGATTGCACCGGCGATTCCACCGATCACGATCCAGGCGATGATTCCGTAATGTTCCATCCCGCTTCCCCTCGTTTTCCTGTGTCGTTCAACCGACCTTCAGATGCGGTGGGGCAACGCGCGCTTGCCAAACAAGTGCCACGCTTGGTCGAAAACCAGTGGCAGCGGGGGACTTGGCGCGGTCTGTTGCACATGGTGACTTATTAAGGTAATACAGTTGCCGGCTAACGGGCGCGGATTCGCGCATATGGGGCAAATTAGGCAGGACACGATGAATCGCGAGACCGGTTTCCACTCATCCGACACGCTCGTCGTCGTCGATCGCTCACGCCAGCGTCGGCGCCTGCTGATCGTCGGCGCGCTCGCTGTCGTTGCATTGCTGGTGATCGGATTCGCCGTCCTCGGCGGCCGCGGCCAGAAAGCGGCGCCGGGTGATGCCGCCGCTTCCTCCGCCGGTCAGATTCCCACCGTCACCGTGGTCGTTCCGGGTCGCAGCCAGGTCGGGCGGGTGATCACTGCGAGCGGTCCGCTCGCGGCAAAGCGTGACCAGCCGATCGGAATCGCCGGCCAGGGCGGCCGCGTCATTCGCGTGCTCGTCGATGCAGGCCAATGGGTACACGCGGGTCAGGTGCTCGCGGTCGTCGACCGGTCGGTCCAGACTCAGCAGGCCGATCAGCAAGCGGCGCAGATCGAAGCCGCCAAGGCGCAGGCCGAGCTTGCCCAGTCGGATTACGATCGGGCGCTTGCGCTCCAGAGCCGCGGCTTCATCTCGAAGGCCGACATCGACGCGAAGAAAGCCGCGCGCGACGCGGCGTACGCTCAGGTCAAGGTCAACGAGGCGCAGCTCGGCGCGACTCGGGCACAGATGAATCAGCTCAATGTCCTCGCTCCCGCTTCGGGCTTGATCCTCGCGCGCAACGTCGAGGTCGGGCAGATCGTAAGCCCCGGCTCGACCGCTCTGTTTCGGATGGCCGAAGGCGGGCAGATGGAGATGCAGGCGCAGCTTGCGCAGCAGGACCTCGCCTTCGTTCACGTCGGCATGCCGGCGCAGGTGACGCCAGTGGGTTCGAGCACGAGCTTCACCGGCACGGTGTGGCAGGTTGCGCCCGTCATCGACCCGCAGTCGCGACTCGGCAGCGTCCGGATCGCAATCCCCTACGCGCCCGCGATCAAGCCAGGCGGCTTCGCATCCGTGCGGATTACTGCGGGCGAAACGGCCGCGCCGCTGCTCCCGCAGAGCGCCGTGCTGAGCGACGACAAGGGCAACTACGTTTACGTCGTGAATGGCAACAACCAGGTCGAGCGCCGCGACATCACGATCGGAAACGTGAGCGATGCCGGGGTGACCATCGCGACAGGCCTGACGGGCGACGAAGCCGTGGTGCTTTCGGCCGGACCGTTCCTGAATCCCGGGCAGAAGGTGAATCCGCGTCGCGAGGCAGCGCCTCGGTAACGCGCCAGGAAAGCAACTAATCTATGAATTTCCGGAACATCTCCTCCTGGTGCATCCGCAACCCGGTTGCTCCGATCGTGCTCTTTTGCGGGCTGATGCTCGCCGGCTTGATCGCGTTCGCGGGCATGCAGGTGAACAACAATCCGGACATCGACTTTCCTGCCGCGAGCGTGACCGTGTCGCAGCCGGGTGCTGCGCCGAACGAAATGGAAACCCAGATCACGCAGCGGGTGGAATCCGCGATCCGCGGAGTGACCGGCGTCGATGAGATCGACAGCACCGTCACCGAAGGAACCAGTTCGACGTTCGTTCAATTCCAGATCGGCACTCCAACGGACCGCGCCGTCAATGATGTTCGAAACGCGGTCGCCCAGATCCGCGGCTCGCTGCCTGAAGGCATTCTGGAGCCGCAGATCACACGCATCGATATTGCCGGCGATCCGATCCTCTACGTCGGCGCCGAGACGAGCGACATGAGCCTGGAGGAGCTCAGTTGGTACATCGACAACACGATTGCCAAGCGTCTGCTGTCGGTGCCGGGCGTTGCCGCGGTGACGCGCACCGGCGGCGTCGACCGCACCATCCGCGTCGTGCTCGATCCTGCCGCACTTCAGGCGCAGGGCGTGACGGCGTCCGAGGTGAACCAGCAGCTCCGCGCCAGCAACATGAACGGCGCCGGCGGTCGTGCCGACATCGCCGGCTCCGAGCAGTCCGTGCGTGTGCTCGGGAATGCGCAGAACGCCTATCAGCTATCTCAAACTGAAATCGCCCTGCCGGGCGGCCGGTTCGTCAAGCTCGCGGACCTCGGACAGGTCAAGGACAGCTATTCGGAGCAGCGCACGATCGCCAAGCAGGACGGACGCCAGGTCGTCAGCTTCGAGGTGCAGCGCGCGAAGGGCGCTTCGGAAGTCACCACCTATGACAAGGCGTGGGCGGAGCTCCAGAAGATTCAGAAGGAAAATCCGCGGGTCCACTATTCCGAGATCTTCAACACCGTCGACTACACCAAGGCGCAATACAAATCGGCGATGGAGGGGCTGGTCGAGGGCGCGATCCTGGCGGTCCTCGTCGTTCTGCTGTTTCTCCGCGACATTCGCGCAACCGGCATTTCCGCCCTGGCGATCCCGCTGTCGGCGATCCCCGCCTTTTTCTTCATGAACCTGATGGACATCACGCTGAACGGCCTCTCGATGCTCGCGATGAGCCTCGTCGCCGGCGTGCTGGTCGACGACGCCATCGTCGAGATCGAAAACATCGTCCGGCACATGCGGATGGGGAAGTCGGCGTACCAGGCCGCTCTCGATGCTGCGGACGAAATCGGTCTCGCAGTGCTCGCTACGACCATGTCGATCGTGGCGGTCTTCCTTCCGGTCGCCTTGATGCCGGGCATCACCGGTCAGTTCTTCAAAGCATTCGGCTTCACCGTCGTGATTGCAGTGCTGATGAGTCTGCTCGTCGCGCGCATGATCACGCCGCTCATCGCCGCTTATTTCCTTCGCTCGCAGGGCAAGCAGCCGCACGCCGCGTGGAAATGGATGGACATCTATCTGAAGACGCTGAACTGGAGCCTGGATACAAGCAAGGCACACGCGTACCGGCAGGACCATCCGGGCTTCATTGGCCGCATCATGTCGGTTTTCCGCGATCACCGCATCTACATGGTCGGAGCGGGACTCGGCGCGCTGGCAATCAGCGGCGTGATGTTCGCGACCCTGCCGATGACCTTTCAGCCGGCGCAGAACCTCGACTTCTCGCAGGTCAACGTGACGCTGCCTCCCGGCTCGACTCTCCAGGACACGGAAGCTGTCGAGGACCGCGTCTCGGCGATTCTCAAGCGCGATCCCGATGTCGAGCACGTGTTCGAACGGATCAATGTCGGTGATGGTCATCTTAACGTCGTGCTGAAAAAGAATCGCACGCGCACGAGCACGCAATTCGAGCGCGACCATGCGCCCGATCTTTCGGCGATCCCCGACGCGCGCGTCAGCTTCCAAAGCCAGAATGGCGGCGGTCCGAGCGGGGACTCGCGCGACATCATGCTCTACCTCGGCGGAGACGACCCCGTGCAATTGAACACGGTCGCGGAGCGGATCGCCAAGGAAATGGCGACGATTCCGGGGCTGCGCGCACCACGAATTTCGGGCGACATGCCGCAGCCGGAAATCACCATCAAACCGCGGTTCAGTCTCGCTGCCGATCTCGGCGTCACCACGGCGGCGCTGAGCGACACGATCAGGATCGCGACCCTCGGCGAAATCGAGCAGAACAGCGCCAAGTTCTCGCTTTCGGACCGCCAGATCCCGATCACGGTATCGCTTTCCCAATATGCCCGTCGCGACCTTTCCACGATCGAGAACCTCCCCGTTCCGACTGTGAACGGCGGATCCGTCCCTCTGAAGGCGGTTGCCGATGTCGGCTTCGGTTCGGGTCCGACGACGATCCAGCGAACGAACCAGATTCGGCGCATCGCGGTGGGCGCCGATCTCGCGCCGGGGATGGTCACGGGTGACGTTTGGCCGAAGATCAATGCCTTGCCGACCGTGAAGAATCTGCCGGACGGCGTGCAGAAGCTGAACCTCGGCGACCAGAAATGGCAGGGAGAGCTGGTCTACTATTTCGCGATCGCGTTGATGTCGGGCGTCCTCCTCGTCTTTGCGGTGCTGGTGCTGCTCTACCGCCGTTTCCTCGCGCCGTTCGTCAACATGGGCTCACTGTTGCTGGCGCCGCTCGGAGCCACGATCGCGCTCCACATCGCCGGGCAACCGCTCTCGCTGCCGGTGTTCATCGGCATCCTCATGCTGTTCGGGATCGTCGCAAAGAACTCGATCCTCCTCGTCGACTTCGCCGTCGAGATGATGAATCACGGAATGGCGAAAGACGAAGCCATTCACGAGGCAGGGCACAAACGTGCACAGCCGATCGTCATGACCACCGTCGCGATGGTCGCAGGCATGCTGCCGATCGCACTCTCGCTTTCCGGCGATGCGAGCTGGCGCGCTCCGATGGGCACGA
Source organism: Sphingomonas sp. (assembly GCA_025980335.1). Taxonomy (GTDB): domain Bacteria; phylum Pseudomonadota; class Alphaproteobacteria; order Sphingomonadales; family Sphingomonadaceae; genus Sphingomicrobium. Next base: position 35,672 of record JAICXO010000001.1, read on the forward strand.
CCGTCATCGGCGGCCTCATCTTCTCGACGCTGCTGACGCTGCTGCTGGTGCCGGCTTACTTCTCGATTGCCATCTCGATCGAATCGCGGATCGGCCGGTTGTTCCACCGTTTCATCGGTGCCGAGGCGCACGAGGGCGCCGCACCGGTCCCTGCGGAGTAGCAGCCTTCGCGTGAACCTCTCGCGATGCTCGGCTATTGAGCGGGCATGCGAGTGACCAACGGCGCTCTGTCCCGCTTCAATCCCGCGCAGCCCGGTGCGCAGGGGATGAAGGTCGTCGCGACGGGATTGCTCGTGGTCATGGCGGTAATCTTCGCCGCCAGCCGGGCCTATCAGTCGACCTATCCGGCGCTCGCTTATGTGAAGTCGTTCGCGGAGGCGGCGATGGTCGGCGGACTTGCCGATTGGTTTGCCGTGACGGCGCTGTTCCGCCACCCGCTCGGCGTTCCCATCCCGCACACCGCCATCATCCCGCGCAACAAGGACCGCATCGGCGAAGCGCTCGCCAACTTCATCCGCGAGAATTTCCTCACCCCTTCCGTCGTCGCGCGGCGGATGCAGAAACTCGACGTCGCAGCCGCTGCCGGACGCTTCCTCCAGACTCCGGCGAGCGAGGGCACGCGCATCCGGGCCGGTGCGTCGCGCCTGATCGCCGACATTTTCGAAAGCCTCGACGACGAGCGGCTGGGCGGAATCGTCAAAGGCGCGATCAGCGCGCGGCTGCGCACCACCGAAGTTTCGCCGCTCCTCGGCCATGCGCTCGCCTCGGCGATCAACGACGAGCGCCACGTGCCGATGCTCGAGGCGGCGATCCGCTGGACCGCGCGCGCGCTCGACGCGAACGAGCCGCTCATCCGCGACATGGTCCACAAGAAGGCCAATTGGGTCGTCAAGCTCGCGGGGCTCGACGAAAAGCTCGCCGACGCAATCATCGACGGGTTGCGCAAGCTCACGGTCGAGATGTCGACCGACCCCGCGCACCCCGTCCGCATCAAGGTCGAGGAAGCGCTCGCGCAGCTCGCCAACGACCTCCAGACCCGGCCCGAGACTCGCGAGAAGGTGGAAGCGATCAAGGACCAGCTGCTCGACAACCGCTCGGTCAGCCTGTGGCTCGACACCATCTGGCAGAAGGGCCGCGAAGCGGTGATCCGCGCCGCGCGAAACCCCGACGCAGTGCTCGCCGGCAAGCTCGGCGAGGTACTGAAGTCGATGGGCGGAACGCTCGAGAAGGACCCGCGCATCCGGGCGGCGATCAACCAGTTCGCGCGCCGTGCGGTCGTCGGCATGGTCGCGAGCTACGGCGGATCGATCGTCAAACTGGTCTCCGAAACCATTCGCGGCTGGGACGCGCGAACCGTCACTGCGCGGCTTGAATCCGCGGTCGGCCGCGACCTCCAGTATATCAGGATCAACGGCACCATCGTCGGCGGGCTGGTCGGGCTGATCCTGCACGTGCTGGATGCGCTGTGAGCGAGGGGCTCGACGAACTTGCCGAGGCGGCACGCAACCGCGGTCTCAAGCTCGTCCGCTCCCGCGTCAGGACCCCGACCAAGCGGCGGTTCGGCAAGGTAGGGCTGACCGACAAGAGCGGGAAGCCGGTGTTCGGAATGGACGCCAAAGGTCCGGCAGCAAAGCCCGATGAGGTCCAGCAATATCTGCGCAAGCTCGACACGCAGGACTGGGGCGCATCGCTCGACGCCGCCGCGCCGCAGCGGAAGCGCAAGGCGAAGAAGCCGCCGCGCGAGCCGGCGAACGACCGCCGCCCTCCTCCTGCGCCGAAGCCGAAAGCCGCGCCGGAGCCGCAGATCCGCGACGCCAAACCTTCCGACGCGCCGCGCCTCGTCGAGCTCATCGGCGAGCTCGGTCAGGACATCGCGGAAGAGGCGGTGCGGAAGAACCTGTCCAGACTAAAGAAAGCGGGCGAGCTCCCGCTCGTCGCGACATTGGACAAGAGGGTCGTCGGGCTGATCGGCCGTCACATCATGGTGACGGTTCACCGGCCCAACCCGGTCGGCCGAATTCCGGTCCTCGTGGTCGCGAAAGAGGCGCGCGGCCGCGGTATCGGGCGAATGCTCGTCGAAAGCGTCGAGCAATGGTGCCGTGATCAGGGCTGCGAACTGATCGAAGTGACGAGCAACGACCGGCTTGCCGAAGCCCACGCTTTCTATCGCCACATGGGCTACGAGCGCACCAGCATCAGGTTCGCGAAGAAACTCTGAGTTCCTCCCTGCGAGCGCAGCTCGTGGGGAGGGGAACCATGCGCCGCACGGTGGAGGGGTAACTGGAGGAGCGCACGACCCCTCCACCATTCAATCTTCGCTGAATGGTTCCCCTCCCCAGCCATGCGGCCGGGGAGGAATTTAGCTCGAACTGCGCCGCTCGATTGTCGCGCCGACGGCGCTGAGCTTCTCTTCGAGGCGCTCGTAGCCACGGTCGAGGTGATAGACCCGAAGCACCTCGGTCTCGCCTTCTGCCGCGAGCCCGGCGAGCACCAGGCTCATCGATGCGCGCAGGTCGGTGGCCATGACGCTGGCGCCGGTGAGACTGTCGACCCCGTGAACGATCGCCGAGCGGCCGTGGATATCGATGTCGGCGCCCATGCGCCGAAGCTCGGGCACGTGCATGTAGCGGTTCTCGAAGATCGTTTCCTCGAGGAAGCTGTCGCCCTCGGCGAGGCACAGCATCGCCATGAACTGCGCCTGCATGTCGGTGGCAAAGCCGGGGAACGGCGAGGTCGAAAGCGCGAGCGGCTTCAGTCCGCCGTCCGCACTGACCTTGATCCCGCGATTGTGGAACTCGACCATCAGCCCGGCTTGCGCGAGTGCGTTCAGCGTCGCCTTCATGTCCTCCGGACGCGCGCCGATCAGGTCGAGCGAGCCGCCGGTGATCCCGGCCGCGCAGGCATAGCTCCCCGCCTCGATGCGGTCGGGCATGACCTCATATTCGGTGCCGTGCAGCGCTTCGACGCCGTCGATCACCAGGTGCGACGAGCCGATGCCCTTGATCCTCGCGCCCATCGCCACGAGCAGGTTGCAGAGGTCGACGATCTCGGGCTCACGCGCGGCGTTGAACAATTGCGTGCGGCCGTTGGCGAGCACGGCCGCCATGACTGCATTCTCGGTCGCGCCGACCGACACCACGGGAAAGCTGTAATCGCCGCCGCCGATTCGTCCCTTTGGCGCGCTCGCCTTCACATAGCCGGCGGTGAGCTCGATTTCGGCGCCCATGCATTCGAGCGCCTTCAAGTGAAGATCGATCGGCCGGTCGCCGATCGCGCAGCCGCCGGGTAGCGACACCGTCGCCTCGCCCATCCGCGCGAGCATCGGCCCGAGGACCAGCACCGAGGCGCGCATCTTTCGGACCATGTCGTAGGGGGCGATGGTCGAGACGATCTCGTCCGCCTGGAGAGTCATCCGCCGCCCGATCTCGCCCTTCTTCACCCCCGCGACGTGGGTCGAGACGCCGAGCTGGTTGAGCAGGTGCGCGAAGGTGTCCACGTCCGCGAGCCGCGGCAGGTTCCTCAGCGTCAGCTTCTCGTCGGTGAGAAGTGCGCAAGGCATCAGCGCGAGCGCCGCATTCTTCGCCCCGCTGATCGGGATTTCGCCCTTCAGCGTCGCTCCACCCTTGATCCAGATGCTGTCCATTGCGGCGGGGGTTTAGCGGGGGAATTTCCTCCCTGCCAGCGCAGCTGGTGGGGAGGGGAACCATCGAACGAAGATTCGATGGTGGAGGGGCCAATTGCACCGCCGCAAGACCCCTCCACCATGCAGTCTTCGCTGCATGGTTCCCCTCCCCATGAGCTGCGCTCATGGGGAGGAACTTAGGTCAAGCCTTCTCCAGCGTGCACTGGAGCGGGTGCTGGTTCTCGCGGGCGAAATCGATCACCTGGGTGACCTTCGTCTCGGCCACCTCGTAGGTGAATACGCCGCAAACGGCGACGCCCTGCTGATGAACCTGGAGCATCACCCGCGTCGCATCCTCGATTCCCATTGAGAAGAATTGCTGCAGAACCAGAACGACGAACTCCATCGGCGTATAATCGTCGTTGAGCATCAACACCTTGTAGTTCGACGGCTTCTTGGTCTTGGGTCGGGTGCGCGTCGCGACGCCGGTCTCGATATCGTCGAGGCCGTCGTCGTCTTCTGGGCCGGTCGCCATGCTGATCAGTCGTGAAATCATCGGGCTCTAAAATATGGCAAGCTGCGAAAACGCGGCAAGCCGCTAGTTTGCGTCAGCGCAAAAAATTGGCGGCAAAAAAATTGGCGGCCGCTCCAACCGGGAGCGGCCGCCACAAGTCGTTGCCTGGACTTAGGAGGGGAGAGGGTCAGGCAACGAGCGTGTTGAAGCGCTCGGCATTTGCCGTGGCGCGATTGGAAAGCGGCTGGAACGCTTCGCCGGCGAGCTTCACCAGCGTTTCCGTCAGCTTCGAGGTCTCGGCGACCGCGCGGTCGAACGACGCGCGCGCGAACTCGCCCTGAAGCTGGAGATATTCGGTCGGCGACTTGGCCTCGGCGAGCGAGCGGATCGCGTCCGCCGCCTGCTCGACGCTGTCGCGCTGCTTGGCGACGACGTCCTGGCCGATGGAGCGTGCGCCCTCGGCGGCGACGCGGCCGGCCTCGACCACCGCTTCGACATTGGCGCGGGCGAGATCGGCGAGCTCCTCGGCGACCTTCTGGCTCTTCCTCGCGAGCTCCTGGCTGCGCTCGTTCGCGTCGGCGAAAAGCGTCTGGAACGGCGCGAACGCCGGAACGGCGTCGAAGCCGTTGAAGAAATTGGTGCTGGTCACGGTTTCAATCCTTTCCTGGGCAGCAGCGGCGCTCTTGCGCGCGGTGCTGCGAACCTTGCGGGTCTTGCGGGCGGTGCGGCGCGCCGTCGCCTTCTCGACAACGGCGTCGCGTTTCACCCGGCGAGCCGTCGCGGCGCGGGTGCGCTTCGACGCCTTCGCGCTCTCCTTGGCGATCGCCTCGACAGTGTTCGCGACGGCTTCGGCGACCTTGGCCGGAGCCTCTGCTGCGGCCTGTGCTTCGACCTTCGTTTCGTCTGCCATCGATTATTCCTCCGAATTCTTGTTGCACTGCACAATATAGGGTGCAGCGCAGCATTTCAACCCTGTTTTTGTGCACCGCGTCATCCAGTCGCTTGACGGTCCCTTTCCTTGACGAGAGCGCCTCGCCCGAAGCAAGAGCGGTCATGGACCCTGCCCCCGACCAGCGGAATCGCCAGCGCCGCGGACTCCTGATCGTCCTTTCCTCGCCCTCGGGCGCCGGCAAATCGACGATTTCGCGATTGCTGCTCGACGCCGACAGCGAAGTGACGATGTCGGTGTCGGCGACGACGCGCCCCAAGCGGCCGGGCGAGGTCGACGGAGTCGACTATCATTTCGTCGACGATGCCGAGTTCGACCGCATGATCGCAGAGAACGAGTTCGTCGAATGGGCCCACGTGTTCGGCTTCCGCTACGGAACGCCGAAGGCACCGGTGAAGCAGGCCCTGCGGACCGGGCGCGACATATTGTTCGACATCGATTGGCAGGGCGCGCGCCAGCTCGAGCCCGATTTCGGCGAGCATCTCGTGACCATCTTCCTGCTCCCGCCGACCATGGCCGAGCTCGAGCACCGCCTTCACACGCGTGGCCAGGATTCGGACGAAGTGATCGCCGACCGCATGCGCCGCGCGGCGGACGAGATCGATCACTGGGCCGAGTACGAATATGTGCTCGTCAATCGCGACATGGACGCGTGCCTCGCAAGGGTGCGGGCGATCGTCACCGCCGAGCGCTCGAAGCGCGTGCGTCAGACCGGCCTGGTCGAGTTCGTCCGCGACCTGATTGGGCCGCAGCACTGAACGATTCCTTCCTGCGAGCGCAGCTCGTGGGGAGGGGAACCATTGAACGAAGGTTCAATGGTGGAGGGGTCCATCACCGCGTCAGTTACCCCTCCACCATGCTCCGCATGGTTCCCCTCCCCAGCCATGCGGCTGGGGAGGAACTAGAGGTCCACCAACCCCAAGAACCGCGCGCCGTTCATGAAATCGCGCTTGCGATTCTCCAGCGCCTTCTCCGCCTCCGCGTCGGCGCCCCACCGCTCGAGTTGCCAGCATTCGTCGATGCTGACCGCATCCCAAGCCTCGTCGGCGGTGATCGCTTTCTCCAGCACCGCAAGCGCCGCAACCAGTGAGCCGCCGACCGTCACCAGCGGCGACAGCCCGGCGAGATGAAACGCATCAAGCGCCGCGACCGCATGGCTCAGCCGCTCGACGGTCGCGGCCGGCTGCTCCACATGCACGACGCCCGAAGTCGTCGCGAATTCCAAGTCGTAGCGCCGCCGCGCCCAGGCGAGCAGCGGGTCCCAGCTTTCCTCCTGGCGCTCGACGAGCCCGCGCGGCCCGTCGGCGCGGTAGCAGATGAGATCCGCCTCTGCGTAGCGCGCCAGGTCCGCGGCGAACGCCTGCCGGTCGGGCTCGACCCGGTCGATTGCCGCGTTCGCGAGGCCGGTCAGCGGCGTCGAGCGCGGGTCGATCTCATTCTCGACCGAGCGCCATTCGCCCGCGATTTCCCGCGCCAGCGCTTCGAATGGCACGACCAGCGGCGCGCGCGCGGGCGTTCTCAGCGGCCGTCCATCGAGCGTCACGGTCCAGCCGTCCTCGTCCGGCCGAACCGCGACTTCCTTCCAGAAGCGCTTCACTGCCGGTCGCGATCCCGCCTGTCCCAGGCGCGCTTGAGCAGGTGCGGCGCGAGCAGTGCGTCGATCGCGCCGACAATTACGACGATTGCGCCGAGCTGGGGCCAGCCGCCGGCGCGCACCAGGTTGGTGTAGATGATCGCCAGTCCGACGAAAAAGATGACGACGCCGCCCAAGCGGATCAGCGAATAGAGCAGCAGCCGCTTGCGCGCTTCGTCGTCATCCATGGGCATGCTCCCGCACCAGGTCGAGGATGTCGAGCGGCTGCGCCGCCACCGCGACAGCGCCGGCATCGAACAACTCTTCCGCGTCATGATAGCCCCAGCCGGCGCCGATTCCGCGCGCGCCCGCATTGACCGCCATGGCCATGTCGAAACTGGTGTCGCCGACGACGATGCTCGTCCGAGACGCAGCACCAGCGTCGGCGATCGCCTGTTCGACCATCGACGGGTGCGGCTTGGACGGGTGCCGGTCGGCGGTCTGGAGCGATACGAAGCGGGCATGAATGTCGTGGCTGTCGAGACAATGCCTGAGGCCCCGGTCCGACTTGCCGGTGGCGACGGCGAGAAGCCAACCGTCGCTCTCGAGCGCGTCGAGAAGCTCGACGACGCCGTCGAACAACGGCTCCTCCACCTGACCCGCCGCGCGCAGCTCCCGGAAAGCGCGCTTGTAATCTTCGGCGAGCCGCTCGTGCACGTCCACGCTTGCGTCCGGCAGAAGCACCGACATCGCTTCGATGAGGCTGAGTCCGATCACCTTGCGCGAGACTTCCGGAGGCGGAAGCACAAGCCCGTGCTGCGCGAATGCTGCCCGAAGCGCACGCTGGATGGTCGCGCCGCTGTCGACGAGCGTCCCGTCGCAGTCGAAGATCGCGAGCTTGTTCACCGGCGCTTGGTCCTTCCCTGCGACCCCCGCGCGCGCCGTTCGCCGCGTCGCTCGCGCCGCCGCGCCTTTGCCGCCGCAGCGACCTTGCGCTGCTTCGTCTCGGGAGAAGGTGCTGACTTCTGCTCCAGCGGCAGGCTGTCGCCCGCCATCGGGCTGAAACCGAGCGTCGCGAGGCTCTCGGCGATGTGCGCGGGAAGCTCGGCGGTGACGTCGATGGTCCGTCCGTCAGGCGCCTCGATCTTGATCCGCCGCGCGTGGAGGTGAAGCTTGCGGCTGATCCCGCCGGTCAGGAATGCTTCCGGCCCGCCATATTTCGCGTCGCCGACGATCGGATGACCGATCGCCGCCATGTGCGCGCGCAGCTGGTGCGTTCGCCCGGTCAGCGGCTGGAGCTCGATCCAGGCCGCGCGATTGCCGGCGCGGTCGACAAGCCGCCAGCGGGTCTTCGCCGGCAAGCCGTTCTCCGCATCCACGTGCATCTTCTCGCCGCCGGTGCCGGGCTGCTTCGCAAGCGGCGCATCGATCAGCCCCTCGGCAGCATCGGGCACGCCGGCGACGAGCGCCCAATAGACCTTGCGCGCGGTTCGGCCCGAAAAAGCCTTGGCGAAGTGACCCGCCGCGCGCGCCGTCCGTGCCACCAGCAGCGCGCCCGACGTGTCCTTGTCGAGCCGGTGGACGAGCTTGGGCCGTCCGCGCTCGTCGGCGAGGCCGTCAAGCAGCCGATCGAGGTGCTGGGTCGTCTTGGTGCCGCCTTGGGTCGCGAGACCCGGTGGCTTGTTGAGCACGAAGGCGTCGGGCTCCTCATGGATCACCATTTCGCGGACGAACCGCTCTTCGTCCGGAGTCAGCGGTTCGCGCGGGCGCTTCGGCCGCGCGGTGCGAGCGGGCGCCGCATCCGGCGCCGGAAAGCGGATCTGCTGCCCCGCCTCCAGCCGGTCGCCGGGAACCGCCTTGTTCCCGTTGAGGCGCAGCTGCCCTGTCCGCGACCAGCGCGACACCTGGTTGAAGCTGACCTCGGGCAAATGCCGCTTGAACCACCGGTCGAGCCGGATTCCGTCGTCGTCATCGGTAACGGTGAAGGTGCGCGCTTCGGGCATAGGGGGCGCTTAGCCGCTCAATGCAGTGTCGTCAGCCTCCCCCCTTGTGGGGGAGGTTTGGTGGGGGGCCGGCCGGCGTCCGCCGGCCAAAAGAATCATTCGTGGCGTCACCTGCTGTCGCAGCTGACGCGCCCCCACCCAACCCTCCCCACGAGGGGGAGGGCTTCTCAGCGATCTCCGTGGCGATCGCTCCAATAATCGAAGGCCTGTTGCTGCACCCGCCGGATCAGGTCCGCCGCTTCGGATCCCTGCCACAGACCCTTGTAGCTGTGCTTCTTCGCGCCGCCGATCCACCAGCCCTGCCCCGGCAGACCGTCGGACTGGCGGACGACGAGCACAGCCAGTTCGGGCTCGCCGCGCTCCTCCGCCTCCTCGTCGATGTAGCTGAGCACCTTGCACAGCTGGCGCATCTTGGGCCGCGTGAAATGATGCCCGAGCAGCTCCAGCACCTCGGAATAGCTGATCGCCTGCCCCGCTTGCGCCGACGCGACCAGGATCGCCCGCACCTCTGCGGGGTCGGCGAGCAGGCCGGCTTCGCTCACCGCGGCTGCTGGTCGAAATCCACTGGGGTCAGCTCGAAAATGTCGAGCTTGGCGTCGTTCTGCGGCCACGGGATCACCAGCCGCCAGCGGAACGGCGCGATGCGTTCGAATACGCCGGCCATGTTGCGCTTGGGATCGTCGCCATAGGCGAGCGGCTGGTCCTCGTCGCCGAGCGCGAGGCTGCCGAGGAAGATCATGCGATTGGGATCGTCGTCTTCCCACAGCGCGCCCGCGGGACGCTGGCTGCCGGTCTGCTTGACGATCGTCAGCTGGTCGTTGTCGACCTGGACGTAGCAGAAGAACGGCTTGAAGCTCTCGAACGCCTTGGCCCTGGGCGTCGCCTTGCCGAGCGCGATCATGCGGCAATTGTAGCTGCCGGGAGTCGGCGCCGGTCGGGGCAGTCCCGCACGCGGGAGCAGCAGCTTGCCCTCTTTCGCGATTTCCGACGGGTTGGTCTTCTTCGCCTCGTCGAGCGCCTCCTGCCAGGCGATGCCGAGACGGGCGATGCGGTCCTGGTCGGCCGCGGTCGCGACGCCCTTCCACACTTCCGATTTCAGCGGCGGCCCCACGACGACGCTGGGGGTCACGCCGGGCGGCAGCTTGGGCTTGGTCGCGCAGCCGGCGAGGAGCGCCAGCGCGATGAGCGCCGCCGCTCGCGCGCAGCGTCGATTGGCAAATCGGTGCGACAAGCTGTTCACCCTCCCCATCAGTGGCAGCCGGTTGGTCGGCTTTCAACCAATGCCACGTTCAACATAAGCTTTCACTGAACGCTCACTGCCGCTACGCGCCCGCGAAATGAATGCGCCGGAAGGCCCGAGAGCTGCGCCGATCCGCGCCCATGAGCACGCGCACCGAGTCTTCTTCAGCGCGCCAGTGATGAGAGGAACGCGCCGATGTTCAACCTTGCATCGCTGATCATCGGCTTGGTCGCGCTCATTTGCGCGGCGATCGCTTTCATCCCCTTCTTGGGTATCGGCGAGTGGCTCGTCCTCCTGCTGGCAATCATCGGTGCAGGAATCGGCATGATTTCGCGGAGCAACGCCGGACGAAATCTCAATTTGTTCGTCATCCTCGTCGCGGCGATACGGCTGATTCTGGGCCACGGATTCCTGTGATCCGGGATCCGCGCATCGACGCCTACATCACAAAGGCGCAGCCGTTTGCGCGACCGATTCTCGAAAAGGTGCGCGAGCGCGTCCGTGCCGTGCTGCCCGACGTCGAGGAAGCGATGAAGTGGGGCATGCCCGCCTATCTCGTGAACGGCAAATCGTGCTGATCACTTCAGCGTTCAAAGCCCACGCAGCGCTCAATTTCTGGCGCGGTCAGGAGATCGGCGACGACGAGGCAAAGGCCGGCGCGATGGGTCAGTTCGGCCGCCTTGAATCGCTCGAGGATTTGCCCGCCGACGCGCAACTGGACACGCTGATCGGCGAGGCAGCGGCGATTGCCAATACCGCTGCGCCGCCCCGCAAGGCCAAGCATGCGCCCAAACCGCCGCCGGAAATCCATCCCGAATTCGCCGCGGCACTCGCCAAAGCTCCGCAAGCGAGAGCGATTCTAGAGGGCTTCCCGCCGTCGGCGCAGCGCGATTATTTCGAATGGATTGCCGAAGCCAAGCAGGACGCCACGCGCCAAAAGCGGATCGCGACCGCCGTCGAATGGCTAAGCGAAGGCAAACGGCGGCACTGGAAGTATCAAACGCGCTGAATTCATCCTCCCTGCATTTGCAGGGGAGGATGGCTATTTCGTCATCCTCAGCGCCGGGCCGAAGCGCGTCTGCTCTTCGCCTTCGAGGACGAGGCCGCAATGCTCGTAGAAGCGCCGCGCCCGCGGGTTGGCGATGACGGTCAGCGCCAGGCCTTTGCGCCGCGCCTCGTGGGTCGCCGCGTCCACGAGCGTTCGGCCGATCCCCTGCCCCCACAGCTCCGGCTCGACGAAGAGGCCGTCGAGCTCGCCTCCGACCACCGCTGCGAATCCCGCGATGTCGCCGTCGAGCTCGGCGACGATCACCTGCCGGTTCGCAATCTGCCCTTCGGGAAGATAAATGGCATCGGGGTTGAGGAGCAGCTCATCCCGATATTCCGGAAGCTCGAGGGAGGCGCGCCGCTGCAGTTCCTCCAGCGCGTCATGCTCCTCGGGCCGCGCAAGCCGGAGAGTCGCGCTGTCAGCGTGATTCGACATAGGTCCCGGGCGCGTCTTCGATCGCCTTGAGCTTGCCCTTGCCGGGCACCCGCGCGCCGTCCGCCTTGACCGTCGCGCCGTCCTGTTTCTTCAACCATGCGAGCCAGTCCGGCCACCAGCTTCCCTTGTGCTCGGTCGCGCCATCGACGAACGAGTCGAGCGTGCCGCACGGCCGGTCGTTGACCCAATATTGGTACTTCTGGGCGGCCGGCGGGTTCACGACGCCCGCGATATGGCCCGAGCCGGCGAGCACGAAGCGCTTGGGTCCAGAGAAATGGTCCATGATCTTCCACACGCTCTCGGGCGGCGCGATATGGTCCTCGCGGCCAGCCTGCACGTAAGCGGGCGTCTTCACCGTATCGATATCGACCGGCGTTCCCGCGACGGAAATGCCCCCTTTCTCCGCCAGCTTGTTCCCCTTGTAGAGATCCTCGAGGTACGAGCGGTGCCAGCCGGCCGGCAGGTTGGTCGTGTCGCTGTTCCAGTAGAGCAGGTCGAACGGCGGCGGCTCATCGCCCAGCAGGTAATTGTTGACGACATAGTTCCAGATGAGGTCGCGGCCCCTCAAGAGGTTGAAGGTCGCGGCCATGCAGCGGCCGTCGAGATAGCCCTTCTCGGCGGTCAGCTGCTCGAGCAGGCCCATGGTCTCCGGGCCGGTGAACAGCTTGAGGTCGCCGGCTTCGGTGAAGTCGACCTGCGCGGTCAGGAAGGTCGCGGACTTGACCTTGTCCGCTTGCCCCTTCGCCTGGAGGTACGCCAGCGTTGCGGCGAGCGTCGTCCCGGCGACGCAATATCCGATCGCGTGCACGCTTTCGACGTCGAGCAGGTCGCGGACCGTGTCGATCGCGTCGATTTGTCCTTTCAGAACATAATCGTCGAGCCCCGTGTCGGCGATGCTCTCGTCGGCCGATTTCCAGCTCACCATGAACAGTGTGACGCCATGGTCTACGCACCATTTGACGAAGCTCTTCTCGGGGCTGAGGTCGAGGATGTAGAAGCGGTTGATCCACGGCGGGAAAATCACGACTGGAATCTTCAGCACTTGCGGCGTCGCCGGCGTGTACTGGATTAGCTGGTAGAGCGGCGTCTGCTTGACCACCTTCCCCGGCGTGGTCGCGAGATTGCGGCCCACCTCGAACACGCCAGGCCTGGTCTGGGTCAGCTGTCCCTGAGCGATGTCCCGAAGCATGTTGGCGAGGCCCTTCAGCAGATTCTCGCCGCGCGTCTCGAGCGTCCGTTTGAGCACCTGCGGGTTGGTCAGCGCGAAGTTCGACGGGCTCATCGCGTCGACGAAGCTGCGCGTCGCAAAGCGCAGCTTCTCACGCGTGTCCGAGTCGATTCCGTCGATCTGGTCAGCGGTTCCGAGCAGCTGGTCCGAAACGCGAAGATAGGTCTGGCGGATGGTGTCGAAGATCGGGTTCTCGCGCCACTCGGGCGCGGTGAAGCGGCGGTCCTTCCTGTCGGACTCCGGCGAAGACGGCGCGGCGACTCCGCCAAGCATCTTCCCCCAGCTCTCCAGTCCCTTGGCCCACGCCTGCGCGCCCGCGCTCATCAGCGCCATCGGGTCGGCAGCTGCCGATTGCTCGGCGAAGCCGAAGGACCGAGGCGGCCAGGCCGGCATCACCTGCCCCGGCTTCATCTGCTCGGCCCAGAATTCCATCAGCATCTGCTGGGCGCGGCCCATCACCAGCGTCCAATGCTGCCAATCCTCGAGGGTGGGGATTCCGAGATCGTCGGCCATGCGCCGAACATAGGCTCGCCTCCGCCCGATGGGGAGGGGCGGAGCGCCGGCGCCGGTTACTTGCCGGTGGCCATCCGCCGCACGCGCCAGCCCGCCGGGCTGCAGGTCCAATCCGAATCGAAGCTGCCGGACACGTCGTAATCCTTGGCTTCGGGCGTGCGGCCGGTCTGGTGGAAATGGCCGGTGACCCGCCACGCCTTGCCGGCGCGATCGATTGTGCCGATGCTCATCGCCTCCGAAAAGACGACCGCGCCCTTGAACCCGCTCAGTAGCGTCTTCACCGCCGTTTCGCCGCGGATTGGCTTGGCGCCAGGGTTGTCGATCTCCCCGTCCGTCCCGAACAGATGCGCAATCGCCGCCGAGTCCTGCTTTCGGATCAACCGGGCATAATCAGCGATCATCCGATTCAACGGGACGCGCAAGCATTGCGGAGGAGTGACGGCGGCCGCGGCAAGGAGAATGGCGATCATTCCGTATTCGTAACGCATTCATCGGACGGTGACGAGCGCCGCGTCGTGACCCCGCTTTTCTTTCTGGATTGCTTCACCGCTGCGCGGCTCGCAATGACGCTTCTGTGAACCCCGGCTTCCCATCCGCCTTGGTCCTGCTCGATTATTTCGGAATCGCGGTGTTCGCAGTCTCCGGCGCACTGCTCGCTGCCGAGAAGAAGCAGACGCTGGTCACGTTCATCTTCTTCGCCGTGATCACGGGCGTCGGCGGGGGTACGTTGCGCGATCTGCTGATCGACGCGCCGGTTTTCTGGGTCCACAGCAACGGCACGCTGCTCATCTGCATCGCCGCCGCGCTTGCCGTGTGGCTGACGAGCCGCCGGCGGTTCGCGGGAAAGGCGCTGTTGTGGTTCGACGCTGCCGGGATCACCGCTTACGCAACGTACGGCGCCGCAAAGGCGCTTGGCTACGGCGTCGCGCCGGTACCGGCGTTCGCCATGGGCGTGCTGACCGCTTGCGTCGGCGGCATCATCCGCGACGTCCTCGCCGGCGAGCCGTCGATCCTCATGCGCCCCGAGCTGTACGTGACCGCAGCCGCTCTTTCGGCCGGGCTGTTCGTGGTGCTGGCGCTCGCCGGATCCGGCGTATGGATCGCGGCGGCGATCGCCATCGTCGCCGGATTCGCGCTGCGCAGTGCCGCGATCGCGCGCGGCTGGTCGCTTCCCGCCTATCGCGACTGAGCCGCCGTTACTTCGCCCTTATCTCGGTGTGATAGGCTGTCAGCCAGCGTCGATGGTCACGGTGCCACAGCGACGCCACCCACAAATTATCGTGGATCGGCTTGTTTGCGACAATCGCATGCAAATCGACTTCGTATGTCACGAGCACGTCATCGGGGTCGATCGCGTGGCTCTTCATTGCACTGAGACGATAATCGCGCAGCGCCACGCGATGGACGTCCCGCATGTCCTTGGTGAGATCGCGCGGGCCGCGGGAGTAAAGCCCGACGTAGTCCTTCGAGAACAGCGCCTGAAACTGCGCCAGCTGGCCCGCCTTGAACAGCTGCCAGGTTTTTACTTCCAGCTGAGCCGGGCTCATCGGATTCGCCGAAGCACTGGTGGCGCCGATCACGGCCGCGGCGATCAGGATTGTGCGCAACTGGTCCTCCATCGACACAGCAAGCGCCGCCACGAAGGCGATGCATCAGGGCAGCATAACCATTCCATTCGCCTGGAGAAGTGCCCGACTATTCAGCTCTCCGTAGTTTGGAACGAGGGCGAAGGCTTCGTTCGAATCGCGCTCGTCGAAAACGAGCAGCGGCTTCGGCAGGCCGCGCGCGGCGTCAAAAAGATGCTTTCCGCCTGACGGACAGAAATCAGGAAAAAATCAGGTTTCGTCCATGGCCGTGACCCAATCGGCCGCACTAACTTTGGGTAAATTAATGCATCACTGAAAAGGGTTTATCACTGCACAGTCGAATGCCGGATCGGGGCCCGGCCGTTTGCAACTGAAATTCTTCACGGACCTCACCGGTACCCGTCCAGTGCCACCGCCGCGGTGGTGACGGCACAATTCGTGCCGCCCTGGTGCGACGGTGACGCGACCGCTTTCGATGAAGGCGGAGTGACCATCCTGGATTCAATAGGGGGAACGCCATGATCAAACGTCCAAGCCGCCGCTCATTGCTCGCCGCAAGCGCGCTCGCTGCACTTGCTGCGACCACCGCAATCCCGCCGAGCGCATCTGCCGCTCCCGTGGTCATCCGCGGGACTGCAACGCCCATGGTCGAGATTTACGCGACGGGGTTCAACAACCCGCGCGGCCTCAAGTTCGGGCCCGACGGCGCGCTCTACGTCGCCGAAGGCGGTCCCGGCGGAACGCACTCGACCGTCGGCCAGTGCACCCAGGTCCCGTCGCCGGTCGGCCCGTACACGGGCAACTCCACGGGCGGCCGAATCTCGAGAGTGAGCAGCACCGGCGTTCGGACGACGGTTACCGACCGCTTCCCGTCGAGCGAGACCTCGGCCGGTGAAGGCAATCTCGTCAGCGGCGTTGCCGATATCGCCTGGATCGGTGGGACCATGTACGCCCTGACAGCCGGCAGCGGATGTTCGCACGGCGTGCCCAACTCGACCAACGGCGTTTTCCGGATCAGCGCGAATGGCGCCCCGGTGCTCGTCGCCGATCTAAGCGCATTCCAGAAGGCGCATCCCGTCGCTCACCCGAATGCTGGTGATTTCGAACCGGACGGCACCTGGTACAACATGGTCGCAGTCGGCACCAAGCTCTACGCGGTCGAGCCCAACCACGGCGAGATCGACTCGGTCGACGTGCGCGGCAACATCCGCAGGGTCGCGGACATCAGCGCGAGCCAGGGGCACATCGTCCCGACCACCATGGCTTACCACAACGGCGCCCTCTACGTCGGCAACCTCGGCGGATTTCCGATCGTGCCCGGCACCCAGAAGATCCTGATGGTGACCCCCACCGGATCGGTCAGCACGGTCAAGACGGGGCTGACGATGATTACCGGCGTCGCGTTCGACAATCTCGGCCGCATGTATGTGCTCGAGAATACGACGACCGCGGGGTTCCCGACGCCGGGCGAAGGCGACATCGTGCGAATCGTCGGATCGACCCGCCAGGTGATCGTCAGCGGCCTCGCGCTTCCGACGGCGATGACCTTCGGCCCCGACGGCGCGCTCTACGTTTCGAACCTCGGGTTCGGGCCGCCGCCGTCGCTTCCGAACGGCCCCGGCCAGGTCCTCCGCATCAGGATCAACGACTGAAGCTTCATCAGAAGCGGACGGAGACTCCCCCGTACAGCTCCACGTCCGGCGTGACCCGGTTCAGACCGAAATTCGCGCCGGCGTCGAGCTGTATGTCGTTGCTGAGCAGGTAAGCTGCAGCCGCGTCGGCGCTCGATTGCCGCGTCGTGCCCGCCGGATCCCAGTCCCACTGCGTCCACAGCTCGGCCGATAGGTTGAGCTTCTCGCTTGCCTGCCAGCCGAGGCTCGCGACCTGGGTCATTGCCACATGGTGCCCCTGCCCGTTGGCGTCCGCGACCCAGTCGAGCTCCGGCGTCAGCGCGATTGAGAGCGGCGTCTTCGGGATCGAATAGCCGATCGGGACGAGCAGCCCGCCTTCCCACTTTCCGTTGCCGAGCGAGTGCGGCGCGGTCGGCGCCTTCACGAACGGGATCGCGCTCAGCTGCACCGGCGCATCGGCCGCGGTCAGCCGCTGCTTGTAGAGAATCTCGAGGTCGCCGATACCGCTGGCGCTGTCGTGGAACCCCGCGCCGCGGCTGCTAGCCCGCTGCCAGGGAGTCACATCCACTTCGATGTCCGAGGAACCGGTCACGCCATATTTGACCGTGGTCTCGCCGATGACGAGCGACGTGTCGCGCTCGCCTGCGTCCTTCTGAAGCGTCCAGTCTGCGAGGCCCATCTCGATCTGCCAATGGCCAAGCGGCACCGTGCAGGTCGATGTCGCCTTGCCGGGCCGGTCGGCGCAAATCGGCTGCTCGTCCGCAATGGCGACGGTCGAAACGCCTGCCAGCACGGCTCCAATCAGAAAAGCTCGCCCCCGCATGCCCCGTCATTGCGCGAGCGAAACGCCGCCGTCGAGTAATAATCATACACGAAACCTGATGCCCACCTGACCACTCCAATGTCGAACATCGGGGCTGTCGGGCTGGAACAGCGCGCACCCGACGAGTAGGGGCCGGACATGCCGCGTTCGCCGCGTTTTCTGACGATCGTCCTCTTCGCCATGGCGCTGGCGCTGCGGGCGTGGGTGCCCGGCGGCTGGATGCCGACGCCCGGCGCCCACGATTTCTCGATCATGCCATGTCCGGCGGCGAATGCGGCGCCGATGAAGATGATGCATGGCTCTCGCGACCAGGATCATTCCGGTGCCGGCGATTGTTTCTCGCCGCTCATGGCCGGGCTGGCGCTTCCCGAGCCGCCGCCGACCATTGCCGCCCCCTCTCCGCCTCCGGCGACTGCGCTTGTTTCGCTCGCGCCGGCCGCCTTTGCACGAGCGCTGCCGCTGCCCCGCCCGTTCTCCACAGGACCGCCCGAACTCGCCTGATCCGTTCCTCGACAATCTCATCAGGCGATTCATCAATGTCAGCAATCGACGCGCCGCCGCTCGCGCAGGCGCCCGCCATCGTCGTGGTCGGCACACGCGAGGCCGCGCAGCACACCCCCAATACGGAAGAAAGCATCGACGCAGCCGGCCTGCGCGCAACGATCAACGTCCACAACAGCGAGGATGCGCTCCGCTATTTCCCCAGCCTGTTCGTCCGAAAGCGCCACATCGGCGACACGCAGGCACCGCTCGCGACCCGCACTTCCGGCGTCGGTTCCAGCGCGCGAAGCCTGATCTACGCCGACGGAATCCTGCTTTCGGCGCTGATCGGCAACAACAACAGCCTCGCGTCGCCGCGTTGGGGCATGGTTTCACCCGAAGAAATCGAGAAGGTCGACGTTCTCTACGGCCCGTTTTCGGCGCAGTATCCCGGCAACTCGATCGGCGCGGTAGTCAACATCACCACGCGGATGCCCGACAAGCTCGAGGCTTCCGCCACGACCGCCGTCAGCCTTCAGCAATTCGACCAGTACGGCACCCACGGCGGCTATCCCGCCTACCAGGCCGCCGCGACGCTCGGCGACCGCGCCGGCCCGCTCTCGTGGTTTCTCTCGGTCAATCACGTCGACAGCCGCAGCCAGCCGCTCGCTTATGTGACGGTCGCGCGGCCCTCGGCTGAATCGCCGACGGGAATTCCGGTCAGCGGCGCCGTGCCGGGCCTCAACCGCACCGGGCAGCCGATCGACGTCATCGGCGCCGGCGGGTTCGAGCACCAGCGGCAGGACAATCTCGAGCTCAAGCTCGGGCTCGACCTCGCGCCGGCGCTTCGGCTCAGCTGGCGAACCGGCCTGTTCGTCAACGACACCGCAAGCCGCGCCCAGACCTATCTGACCGACCCGGAGCGCCGGCACGTGTTCTCCGGGCCGGTGAACATCGATGAACGTGCCGTCTCGATTCCGGCGAGCGCCTTTTCCAATCAGGTCTACACGCTCGACGAGCGGCACTGGATGCACGCGCTGACGCTGGCGCACGACGGGTCGCAATTCTTCTGGTCGATCATCGCCTCGATGTACGATTATGCGAAGGACGATCAGCGCATCCCGTCGATCGCACTGCCGAGCGCGAAAGACGGTGGGCCCGGCTCGATCGTCCGGATGAACGGGACCGGCTGGCGAACACTGGATTTCCATGTTTTCACCAAATCCGTTGCCGGGCATGAGCTTCATGGGGGAGCCCATTACGACGGCTTCACGCTCGAAAACCGCCGCTTCGCCACGGACGATTGGCTCGACGGCGCCGCCGGAAGCCTGTTGCAGGCGGCCCGCGGACACACCCGCACGCTCGCGCTGTGGGCCGAGGACGACTGGAGCGTCGCGCCAAGGTGGATGCTGACGCTCGGTGCGCGCTACGAATGGTGGAAAGCCTTTGGCGGCCGCAATTTCTCCGCCTCCCCGCCGCTCGACGTCGACCAGCCGAGCCGAACGGCGGCAGGATTGTCGCCCAAGGTTTCGCTGCGCTGGCAGCCGTCGCGCAGATGGACCGTGACTCTCTCGGGAGGCCGCGCGCTGCGCTTTCCGACGGTCAGCGAACTCTACCAGGCAATCTCGACCGGTCCGACCATCACCGTGCCCAATCCCGACCTCAGCCCGGAAAAGGCGATGTCGGCGGAACTGGCGATCGAGCGCCGAATCGACGACGGACGCATCCGCCTGTCCTTCTTCCATGAAAGCATCCGCGATGCGCTGGTGTCGCAATCCGCGCCACTCGCCCCCGGATCGACCAGCCTGTTCAACTTCGTCCAGAACATCGGACGCACGCGCACCAACGGCGTCGAGCTGGTGGTCGACAAGCGCAACCTGCTGCCGCGCGTTGATCTGTCGGGCAGCGTCACGCTCGCCGATCCCAGGACCGTGTCGGACCCGGTCTTTCCGACGGCCGAGGGCAAGCTGATCCCGCAGGTCCCGCGGCGCAAGGCGACTCTCGTCGCCACCTGGCGTCCCGACGATCGCCTGTCGCTGACCGCCGCGGCTCGCTACTCGAGCCGGATGTTCGGGACGATCGACAACAGCGACGTGGTCGGACACACATGGCAGGGCTTCGAAGGCTATTTCGTCGCCGACGCGCGCGCGACCTATCAGCTGTCGCCGCGCTGGAGCATCGCGGTCGGAGTCGAGAACCTCACCGACAGACGCTACTTCCTGTTCCACCCGTTTCCCGGCCGGACGTTCACGGCCGAGCTGCACTGGAACTTGTGACATGACCCTTTTGAAATCCGCGATTGCGGCTGCGCTGCTCTCCGCTTCAACCAGCGCGATCGGGCACATCACCGTTTGGCCGAAAACGAGTCAGGCAGGAGCGCACGAAAAGTATGAAGTCCGCGTGCCCAATGAGAAGCAGTCGGACACGATCAGCATCGAGCTTCATTTCCCGGCCGGCCTTCGCGTCATGTCGTTCGAGCAAAAGCCGGGGTGGCTGACCGAGGCGATCCGCGATTCGTCGGGCACGATCGTCGGCGTTCGCTGGAGCGGCCGTCTTGCCCCGCAGGAGTTCACCGAGTTCGGCCTCCTCGCCGTCAATCCGGCAAAGACCGACCTCGCGTGGCCCGCGATCCAGAGGTTCGCCGACGGCTCACGCGTCGATTGGTCCGGCGGTGCAGGTTCGAAGACCCCCGCTCCGCATGTGACGCTCACGCCGGGAACTGACTAACGCCCGCACTCGCCCTTATCGCCGCCGCTTCGCGCGCGTGCCGCTGCAGATTGCCCGCGGACCGCCGCCGAATCCGACCTCTCGTTTGCCTGTCAGGCGCCTATCTCAAGACGGGATAGTAGATGACTGCATAGGTGATCGTCTCACTCAGCAGGACCGCAGGTGCGAGAATCTGCATCCATTTGCTCTTCACCAGCAGCGGCAAGGTTGCGGGAATCAGAAGCGTGATGACGAGATTGTTCTCGTTCGCCCAGTTCTGGCTGTTCAGCTCAACCCCGGCGAGAAAGTTCTCCACGATCGAGACCAGGATCAGGACCACCGTGGCCGCCATGTAGGTCGGTCCCTCGCACGCATGGAAGCGCTTCATGTCGTAGGTCTCGCCGCCCTCGAAATCAGGGCTCACCAGCGCGCACACGAAATAATTGATGACGACGAAAACGAACCCGCTCGCAATCGTTCCCAACGAAAGACTACGCTCGGTTCGAAAATCCCACTGGCTGATCCAGTTTACGGCGAGGTTCGCCATCGCAACCAGCATCCACAGGAACTGGGGCCAGGAGAAAACGAGTTGACGCCGGTAACGGATCATCCGCGTCCACGCGAACAGCAGGTGCGTCAGCGCCAGCGTGTAGATGAACGAGAAAAACAGGATGATGAATTCGAACGGCCCCACCAGCCGATGCTAACACAAGCATCGGCCGCCGCAATTCGCCCGAGCTAGCGACCGCGCTCGGCCTTCCCGCTGCCCTGCGGCCGTGCTCCGGCGGACTGCGCGCGCACCTTTGCGAACTCCGACGTCGGGTTCCACTGCGGCCACTCGCGGCTGTTCGCGAGGCGGTTGCCGATCGCGTAGAACAGCTCGGCCTCCTGCGCGGCGCCCTTCAGATTCCAGGTCGGCGCCCAGGCATCGCAGGTCTGGTGGTAGCAATGGGCGGTGAAATCATCGAGCCAGCGCTCGCCCGCCGGACGGCCGCCGTCGACCATGTCGTAGGCGCCGGCGAGCGCCATATCGAGGAGCACAGGAACCCCGCGCTTGGCGAAGGAGAAATGGTCGGCGCGATAGAACAGGCCGCGCTCGGGATGGTTTTCCGGAGTCACGTAGCGGCCCTGCGCCTTTGCGGCATCGGCGAACAGCCGCTCCATGTCGCTGCTTTGCCCGCGGCCGACCAGCACGGCATCCTTGACCGGCCCGTTCCACTGCAACGTGTCGAAGGTGAGGTTCGCGACCATCGTTTCCATCGGGAACAGCGGGTGCTCGGCATAATATTCCGAGCCGAGCAGGCCGCGCTCTTCACCCGTCCAGGCGGCGAAGACGAGCGTCCGCTGTGGTCTCGGTCCTGACGCGAACAGCCGCGCGTCCTCGAGCATCGCCGCAAGCCCCAGCGCGTCGTCGGCGGCGCCGGGCCGGATCGTGCGCCCCTGCGCGTCGGGCGGTCCGATCCCGTATGCGTCCCAGTGGCCGCTGTAGCTGACGGTTTCGTTCGGATAGGTCGTGCCGGTGAGCTTGCCGATCACGTTGTGGCTTGTGATGTGCGCGACGGTGACCGGAATGTCGGCCGAGAATGTGGCCTTGAGGTCGATCGGCTGGAACGCGGCGGTCCGCGCCTGGCGCTTGACCGCGTCGTAATCGTAACCCGCGCGATTGAGCAGCGCCGCCGCCGCATCGCGCTGGATCCAGCCTTGCAGGAGCACCGGTTGCGGGGCGTCGGCCGGGAGCGCGATCGCGTAATTTTCGCCGGCGGGGCTTTTGACCACCGTCCACGGATAGCCCGCAGCATCCGTCTCGTGGACGACCAGCGCCGCAATTGCACCGCGGCGCGCCGCTTCCTCATATTTGTAGGTCCAGCGGCCATAGTAGGTCATGGTCTTGCCGCCGAACTTGCCCGCGACCGGCTCGCCCGGCCCAGCCTCGAAATCGGGGTCGTTGACCAGCATCACGGCGACCTTGCCCTTCAGGTCGACGCCTTTGAAATCGTCCCAGCCGCGCTCGGGGGCGGTCACGCCGTAGCCGACGAACACCATCGGCGCGTTCTCGATTTTGATGCGGTCGACGGGCCTCACGGTGCCGAGATAGACCTCGTTCGGGAAGTTGAGCGGGATCGTCTGCCCGCTTTGGGTCACCGAGACATCGACCGGCGCCTTGAGCTGGGTGTGGATCATGGGCACGGTCTGGGTCCAGCCGCCGTTCTCCCCAGCAGGCTCGAGCCCCGCCGCCTTGAACTGATCGATCAAGTAGGGGATCGTCTTCTCCTCGCCGGGCGTGCCGGGCGCGCGGCCCTGGAAGGCGTCGGACGCGAGGACCTTCGTCACGTCGCTCATCCGCTCGTTGCTGACCTGCGGAGCCGGCGCGGCCCCGATCGTCAGAAACGCGAGCAAGGCGGGGAACAGGACTGCTTTCATGCGGGACTCCGGGTGACCTTATGCGGTTTCACGCGTGTGCTGAGGAACAAGATCAGCGCCACGACCGCCAGCACGATGGCAACGTGCACGAACTGGGCGCTGATCAGCCAGTAAAAGGTCGCCGCGACGATTGCCGACGCGGGAATCGTGATCACCCACGCGATCGCGACGTTGCCGGCGATTCCCCAGCGCACTGCAGACGCCCTGCGCGCCGCGCCCGCGCCGATCACGCAGCCGGTCACGGTGTGAGTCGTCGAGACCGGGATGCCGAGGGCGGACGCTGCGAACAGCATGATCGATGCGCCGGCCGACGCGCTGAACCCCTGATGCTGCGACAATTTCGTAATCCGCGTTCCCATCGTCTCGATCACCCGCCAGCCGCCGGTCAGCGTGCCGAGGCCCATCGCGATGTAGCAGCTGAGCGCCACCCAGTTCGGCACCGCGAAATGGCCGTGGAGGTAGCCGGTCGAATAGAGCAGGACCGTGATCAACCCCATGGTCTTCTGGGCGTCGTTGAGGCCGTGGCTGAGCGACAGCGTCCCGGACGAGACGAGATGAAGCCCGCGGAAGGTCCGCTCGGCGCCGCGCGCGCTCGCCCGCACGAACAGCCAGCTCGTCACCAGCATGATCCCCATCGTCAGGATGAGCCCGAGCACCGGCGAAAGCACGATCGCGATCAGGGTCTTGTTGAGCCCGAGCCACTGAATGCTCGGGAACCCCGCATGGGCAACGCCGGCGCCGACGATTCCGCCGACCAGCGCATGGCTCGACGAGGACGGGATGCCCTTCACCCACGTCACGACGTTCCAGAACATCGCGCCGATCAGCGCGCCGAACACCACTGCCGGTGTGATCACATTCTTGTCGACCAGGCCCTTGCCGATCGTGTCTGCGACATTGTGCAGCGCCGGCCACTTGAGCGCGAGGAAGTACGCGGCGAAGTTGAAGAAAGCGGCAAAGGCGACTGCCCAGGCCGGGCTGATCAGGCGCGTCCCGACGACCGTCGCGATCGAGTTCGCGGCGTCGTGCAACCCGTTCAGGAAGTCGAAGCAGAGTGCGACGGCGATCAGGCCGATCAGCAGCGGAAGAGCGAGGTGGTACACGCTTCGAAATCGCTCAGGCGTGATCGATGACGATGCCGTCGATCTCGTTCGCGACATCCTCGAACGCGTCGGTGATCCGCTCGAGATGCTTGTAGATTTCGCGCGAGACGATGAACTGCATCGGCTTGCCGGACTGCTCCTGGAACGCGCGCTTCAGCCCCTTGGCATGAGCATCGTCCGCTTCGCCCTCCAGCCGCACCACCTTTTCCGTGATCTCGTGGATCCGCGTGCCGTTCCGGCCGATGTCGCGGAGCAGCGGCATCGCCTCGGCGGTGAGGTCCGCAGCTTCGGCGATCATCGCCACCATTTCGCGCATTTCCGGCTCGAAGCCGCGAATCTCGTACACGTCGACCGCCCGCGCGGTCGATTGCATCTCGTCGATCGCGTCGTCCATCGCCCCGATCAGCGAGGTGATCGCGCCGCGGTCGAACGGCGTCAGGAAGGTTCGCCTGACCGTCGTCAGCACCTCGCGGATGATGTCATCCGCCTGGTGCTCGCGGCGGTGGATCTCGGCGATATATTCCTCGTGCGGCGTGCCGCCGTCGACGAGCTTGGTCAGCGCGTCGGCCGCGGCGACGAGTGTCGCCGCATGCGCCTCGAACATCCCGAAGAAGTCGCCGGTCCTCGGGAGGAGACGCTGGAACCAGTTGAACATCTTTACCCCTGCTTATGCTGTGCACCGTTAGTGGAGGGCGTGAGCGGCGGCAATCGCCGCGGCATGCAGCCGCTCCACCTGTGCATTCTAGAATCTCGCGCGCGCCGAAAGGACGGCCCGCGCTCTATACGGCTGCGAGCTCCCGCCATTGGTATCGTAGTAGCGCAGGTCCATCGACACGCGCTTGAGAGGGTTCCAGGTGAGGCCGGCGTTCCAGGCATCGTAGTCGGGACCGCCCCCGCGCCGTCTCATTCCGAAGGCGGCGCTTCCTGAAAGATCGGCCGAGAAACGATAGCCTGCGCCCGCTTCGGCGAACAATGTCGAGCGAGTGGCCCCGACATCGTCCGGGCTCCAGACGACGCTGATCCGCGGAGTCAGGCGCCCGATCTTGCGTGCTGCAGTCGCGTTCATCTCGAACGAAGTCCGGTCCGAGCCAGGAGCCGGATCGATCGCCCGCTTCAAGGCACCGCTGAGTCCGAGATCGAAGCCGCCGGCTTTTCCACGGACCCCGACGAGCGCGCCGGCCTCCCCGTCCGAGCTCGAAGAATCGACATTCTTCGCGTAGCCGCCGACGAAAATCGCTCCCAGAGCGACTTCACCGCGAACGAGCAACTGCGGCCCTCTCGTCTGGGCGATCCCTTTCGACATTCCAGTACTCGAAAGGTTGAACTCAACGGCGGGAATTGCAGGGGTTATGGCCGGCATCTGATCGTCCAGTTGCTCAACGCCTTCGGCGACAAGCGCGCTTCGGAAGTGCCTCTTCGATAGCGGAGCCCGCCTGTTCCGTGCATGCGGCGATCGAGCGACGAAGCTGTTTCAGTTCTGGGACAGCGTTGCACCGGACAGTCATGCGTCGCCGTCGAGGAATAGCCGGTCTGTTGCACTGCGGCAAATCCACAGGATTTTCCGTTGATCGCGGATTTACCGGCTTGCGCTCGATTCTTGTTTAGGCACAATAGGTAGTAGCGCGGGAGGGGGAGCACTCAACCACTAGTGTTCTGGCGCCGGAATGCCTATATTCCGGCGGCGGGCTCACTCGTCTCTGGTTTCCACGCTGTGGATATCGGGGACGATGGTGAAAAAGGCCCCGTCGAGCGCCGAAAACGGCTAGGATGACCGGCATGGCTCCGAGTCGAACATTTGGAGAACATCCGGTTCTCGAAGGGGCCGGGGAAGGACGGGGAAGCGCGATGGATTTTTCGACCGGCTCAGAAGTACCGAGCGACGACGTTTCGACCACCGTTTCCAGCACCAAGGCTGCGCCCGCCGCAGCGGCGACCGAAACTGCGGTCCACGCGCCGCGCTTCGCGGTCACGACCGACGGGAAGCGGGACGCGCTGCTGACCGAGTTCGGCAAGGAGACTCTGCGCGATCGCTATCTGCTGCCCGGGGAAACCTACCAGGACCTGTTCGCGCGCGTCGCCGCGGCCTACGCCGACGACGCCGAGCACGCCCAGCGCGTTTACGATTACATTTCGCAGCTGTGGTTCATGCCCGCGACTCCGGTGCTCTCGAACGGCGGCACGGGGCGCGGGCTTCCGATCAGCTGTTATCTGAACAGCGTCTCCGACAGCCTCGAGGGTATCGTCGGCACCTGGAACGAAAACGTGTGGCTGGCGAGCCGCGGCGGCGGCATCGGAACCTATTGGGGCCATGTCCGCGGGATTGGTGAGCCGGTCGGGCTCAACGGCAAGACCAGCGGCATCATCCCGTTCGTTCGCGTGATGGACAGCCTGACGCTGGCGATCAGCCAGGGCTCGCTTCGGCGCGGCTCGGCCGCCTGCTACCTCGACATCTCGCACCCGGAAATCGAGGAATTTCTCGAGATCAGGAAGCCGTCGGGCGACTTCAACCGCAAGGCGCTCAACCTTCACCACGGCGTGCTCATCACCGACGAGTTCATGGAAGCCGTGCGTGCCGGTGACGAATTCGTTCTTCGCAGCCCGAAGGACGGATCGGAGCGCGGCAAGGTCGACGCCCGGTCGCTGTTCCAGAAGCTGGTCGAGACCCGCCTCGCGACCGGCGAACCCTACATCATCTTCATCGACCAGGTGAACCGGTCGATGCCCAAGCATCACCGCGACCTCGGGCTCAAGGTCTCGACCTC
>JAICXO010000014.1 GCA_025980335.1 Sphingomonas sp.
CCATGCCGTCGATGTCGGCTTTGTACGCGGGCGGGAAATATTTGGCGGCGTAGCGCTTGCCGATTGCCCAGCCGAGATAGTCGTTGAGCGAATCGAGCGCGCGCTTGCCGCGGGGTCGCTGCTGCGGCGTGCCCTTCACTATGGTGTCGTTGAATGCGAAATGCGCCTGGTCGAACGCGCTCGGCAGGACCTCCGCCATCTGGTTGATCCGATGGAACGCGAGCCAGTCCTTCCATACGTCGAGCGGCTGATTCGCGACCAGCTGCGCAAGCTTGGTGACGGCGGCGGGCTGCCACACGACGAAGCTCTGTTGGTTGCCGAGCTGCGCCGCGGCGAACAGCCGGCCCCAGTCGATCCCCGGCGCCTTCTTGTCGAAATCGGCGCGGGTCCATGGATTGTTGGCCTTCGTGCTGTCCTGACTGTCCTGAAGGCTCTCGTGCGCCTGCGCGATGAGATGCTCGAGCGCGACGATCTTCTGCGCACGCGCGTCGGCATTGGGCATCCCGGCGAGGGTCAGCATCTTCGCGACATAAGGGGTGTAGGCCGCGCGGATCTTCGCCATCGGCGGATCGGACGACAGATAATAGTCGCGGTCGGGCATCCCGAGACCGCCTTGCAGGATATACGGCACCGTCTTCGTCGGATCGTCGAACGATTCCGTCACGAACACGCCCAACAGGTTTTCGGTCGAGAAATCGGTATTGTTGATCGGATCGGCATCGGCGCGGAGCGAATGGCCGATCGCGTCGGCAAGCGAGCCCTTGTCGGGGATCGCCTCGATCCGATCGATGTCCGCCTTGATCGGCGCCACCCCGCGCTGATCGATTGCGCCGGTATTCGTGTACGCCTTGTAGTAATCGGCGACCTTCGCTTCTTCGCTTCCGGCAGCGGGGTTCGAGTTGACGATGCTGTTGACGAGGTCGGTCTCGCGCTGGTCGGCGCGATCGGAGATCACCGAGAAAACCGAGATTGCGGACTTGTCGGGCGGGATCTGCGCAGTCGCTTCCCACTTGCCGTTCGCATATTTGTCGAAGTCGTCGCCGGGCGCGACCGACGTATCCATCAGCGATTTGTCGATGCCCGAGGCGGTTCCCTGCTTCTGCTCCTGTGCGGCGTTCTGGCTGGTGCGCGTGTTGCACGCGGTCAGCGCGACCGCCGACGCGACGACAAACAGAAATGCTCGCTTCACCATCAACCTCCTCGGGGCGACTGCTTTGCCATTGCGTGTCGTTGCGGCTACGCGAGCGGCAGGGCTTTTCGACCAACGGACCTTGTGGCGGCATGAGCGCACCGCGCTTCCAGAGCAAAATCGTTACGGATAGCGACGAGTTCCGCGCGCGCAGCGAGCACAATCGCGCGCTCGCGGCGAAGCTGCGCGCCGACGTCGCTGAGGCGGCGAAGGGCGGCTCCGAAAAGCACCGTCAGCGGCACGTCGAGCGTGGCAAGCTGCTTCCGCGCGACCGCGTCGAGCGGCTGCTCGATCCCGGCTCACCGTTCCTCGAAATCGCCCAGCTCGCCGCATGCGACATGTACGACGGCGACGTTCCGGGCGCGGGGATCATCTGCGGCATCGGCCGGGTGTCGGGCAGGCAGGCGATGATCGTCTGCAACGACGCGACGGTCAAAGGCGGCACTTACTATCCGATGACGGTGAAAAAGCATCTCCGCGCGCAGGAGATCGCCGAGCAGAACCGGCTGCCGTGCATCTACCTGGTCGATAGCGGCGGCGCGAACCTGCCGTATCAGGCGGACGTGTTCCCCGATGCCATGCATTTCGGCCGCATCTTCTTCAACCAGGCGCAGATGAGCGCCAAGGCGATCGCCCAGATCGCCTGCGTGATGGGCAGCTGCACCGCCGGGGGCGCCTACGTACCAGCGATGAGCGACGAGAGCGTGATCGTCCGAAACCAGGGCACGATCTTCCTCGGCGGACCGCCGCTGGTGAAGGCTGCGACGGGTGAGGAGATCAGCGCCGAGGACCTCGGCGGCGGCGACCTCCACGCGAAGAAGAGCGGCGTCGTCGATCATCTCGCCGAGAACGACGAGCACGCGCTGACGATCGTCCGCGACATCGTGTCGACCCTTCAGCCCGAAGCAGGCGCGGCACTCGAGCTGCACGAACCGCGGCCACCGCTCTACGATGCGCAAGAGCTCTACGGGATCATCCCCGAGGACGTGCGCGCGCCGTACGACGTGAATGAAGTGATCGCGCGGATCGTCGACGGCAGCGAGTTCCAGCCGTTCAAGCCGCTCTACGGAAGCTCGCTCGTGTGCGGATTTGCCCACATCTGGGGCATCCCGGTCGCGATCCTCGCCAACAATGGCGTGCTGTTCAGCGAAAGCGCGGTCAAAGGCGCGCATTTCATCGAGCTCGCGGCGATGCGCCGAACGCCGCTCCTGTTCCTGCAGAACATCTCAGGATTCATGGTCGGCGGCAAGTACGAGGCGGAGGGCATCGCAAAGCACGGTGCCAAGCTGGTGACCGCCGTCGCGACGGCGCAGGTGCCGAAGATCACGGTGCTGATCGGCGGCAGCTTCGGGGCCGGCAATTACGGCATGGCGGGGCGTGGTTACTCGCCGCGGTTCCTGTTCACCTGGCCGAACAGCCGCATCAGCGTAATGGGCGGCGAGCAGGCGGCGTCAGTGCTGGCGACCGTCCACCGCGACGCCGACAAGTGGACTCCGCAGGAAGCGGAGGCGTTCAAGGCCCCGATCCGCGAGAGCTATGAAGCCGAGGGCAACCCGTGGCATGCGACGGCGCGGCTGTGGGACGACGGAATCATCGACCCCGCACAAACCCGCGACGTCCTCGGCCTAGCCTTCGCTGCCACGCTGAACGCGCCGATCGCCGATCGTCCGCACTTCGGCGTGTTCAGGATGTAAGCGTGGAGGATTTCGCACCCTCAAATCCTCCCCGGAACGGGAAGGGGGACCGCTCGGCGAAGCCGAGTGGTGGAGGGGGCCCGCGCCGGATCAATCCGCAGCTTCTTCGAACACCCATCAAGCAGGTGAAGCGCGCACGTGAGCTGCGGCGTCAGTTGAGTCTGCCAGAAGTGCTTCTGTGGCAGCAGCTTCGGAAACGGCCGCACGGACTGAAGTTCAGGAAGCAGTTCCCGTTCCGCGAAATGACAGTTGATTTTGCTTGTCTCGAACGGCGGCTGATCATCGAAATTGACGGTGAGGCACACAGCTACGGTGATCAACCGAGGCGCGATGCTGCGCGGGATGCGATCCTCAAGCGCGAAGGCTTCCGGGTCCTGCGCATTGCTGCACGCGACGTGCTCAAGAACATGGACGGCGTGCTCCAGTTCATCGCCGCGAGTTGTTCCGACGTGGGCCCCCTCCACCACAACGCTGCGCGTCGCGGTTCCCCTCCCCGTTCCGGGGAGGAGTTCGCGTGATCCGCTCCCTCCTCATCGCTAATCGCGGGGAGATCGCGTGCCGGGTGATCCGCACCGCGCGGCGGCTCGGGGTTCGCACGGTTGCCGTGTATTCGGACGCGGACAGGAACGCGCTGCACGTGCGCATGGCGGATGAGGCGGTGCATATCGGGCCGAGCCCGGCGCGCGAATCCTACCTGCGCGGGGACAGGATCATCGAGGCGGCGAAAGCGACTGGCGCGGAGGCGATTCACCCGGGCTACGGCTTTCTGAGCGAAAACGCAGACTTCGCCCAGGCGGTCATCGATGCCGGACTCATCTGGGTCGGGCCAAAGCCGGACAGCATCCGCGCGATGGGCCTCAAGGACGCGGCCAAGAAGATGATGCAGGAAGCAGGCGTCCCTGTGACCCCCGGCTATCTCGGAGAGGACCAGGACCCCGCGCGGCTGAAGAAGGAAGCGGATGCGATCGGCTATCCGGTGCTGATCAAGGCCGTCGCGGGCGGCGGCGGCAAGGGCATGCGCCGGGTCGATGCGCCGGACCAATTCGACGATGCGCTCGACAGCGCGAAACGCGAGGCGGCGAGCAGCTTCGGCGACGACCGCGTGCTGATCGAGAAATACATCAGCTCGCCCCGCCACATCGAGGTGCAGGTGTTCGGCGACAGCCACGGCAATGTCGTGCACCTGTTCGAGCGCGACTGCTCGCTCCAGCGCCGTCACCAGAAGGTGATCGAGGAAGCCCCCGCGCCGGGAATGGACGCGGCGACGCGCGAGGCGGTCACCTCGGCCGCAGTCCGCGCCGCGCAGGCGGTGAATTACGAAAGCGCGGGAACGATCGAGTTCATCGCGGACGCGAGCGACGGCCTGCGCGCCGATCGCATCTGGTTCATGGAAATGAACACGCGGCTGCAGGTCGAGCATCCGGTGACCGAGGAGATCACCGGGCAAGACCTGGTCGAATGGCAGCTCCGCGTCGCGTCAGGCGAGAAGCTGCCGAAGACGCAGGACGAGCTGACGATCACCGGCCACGCCATTGAAGCGCGGCTCTACGCGGAAGATCCGGCAAAGGGTTTCCTTCCGAGTGTTGGACGCTTGGAGTACCTGTTTCTGCCCGAAGATGTCCGCGTGGACACCGGCGTGGAGCAAGGAGATGCAATCTCTCCATTCTACGATCCGATGATCGCAAAAGTCATTGTTCATGCCCCGACTCGAAGCGAAGCAGTCGACACGTTGCTGAGCGAGTTGAACCGGCGGCCCATTTCCTGGCCGGTGCGCACTAACGCGGGCTTCCTCTATCGCGCCGCTGATGCGCAGGAATTTCGGTCGGGCACGATCACAACGGCGTTTCTAGAGACGCATGTCGAGGAAGTGGTCCCCCCAGCCGAACCTCCATCCAACATGTGGTACGGAGCAGCTTGGAATCTTCTTCCATCCAGGCCAGTTAATGAATGCCGAGCGGCGACCCCTTGGGACGGCTTCCATCCGCTGCGCCTTAACTCACCCGAATCTGCTCGCCTGGCGATCCAATCAGGCGACGTTGTTCGGGTCATTGATATGCTCAATTCGCCCAACGGGAATTGGACCGCGTCCGGCCGAGACCCGATGCTCATGCTTGATAGGGGGCAAGTCTATTCCTTCCGCATCTATGAACCCCGCGGCACGGGCACGTCGCACGGCCTTCACGACGGCGAGATCGAGGCGCCGATGCCGGGCAAGGTGACGGCGGTCGAGGTGTCGCAGGGCGAAAAGGTTGCGCAGGGGCAACGGTTGCTCACGCTTGAGGCGATGAAGATGGAGCATGCGCTGACGGCACCGTTCGACGGCACCGTCGCCGAGCTGAACGCCACGCCCGGCGCGCAGGTCAACGAAGGCCAGCTGCTGGTGAAGGTCACTCCCGAGGATCGACCATCGTGAGCCAGATGCATCCGAAACGGAGCATCGCTTAAATCTGCGCATACTCGGCGGCGCCTATCGGGTCCCGATGAGCGTGCCGCATCTCCAGCCGACCGAACGCCGCAGCGAGCGCGTTGCGCTGGACGCGATCGTTTCGCTTCGCCGACCCGGTCAGCTGAACTATCGCGTGAGGATCTTCGACGTGTCGCTGCACGGGTGCCGGGTCGAATTCGTCGAGCGGCCGCGGCTGGAGGAGCGGCTCTGGGTGAAGTTCGACGGCCTGCAGCTGCTCGAAGCCGAAGTGTGCTGGATCGAGGGCTTCGCCGCCGGCGTGAACTTCGTCCAGCCGATCCACCCGGCAGTGTTCGACAGGCTCGTCTCGACCATGCGGACGTGAGCCGTTCTGTTAAACTTGCGTTTACTCGCCGTGATTACAACCGACGCGCCGCCAGCGCGAGCGTGGAACCTTGAGCTGCAGCAGGTCCGTTGCGTGCCGCAAGAATTCTGAGGACCAGAGATGGGCGCTGAACCGAGTCCAGCGACGATGAAGGTCGACGCGGAGCCCGTCGCACGGAGCGAGCGGCGGCCGGTGACCCTCCATGCGCTCGCCATCCGGCGCGACATGTCGACGGTCGACATCACGGTGCTCGACCTCTCCTACGAAGGATGCGGAATCGACACTCCGGTGGAGCTCGAGGCCGGAGAGGCGATCAAGCTCTCGGTCCTGCGCCGCGGCGCCATCGACGCTTCCGTCCGTTGGTGCAGCGGCGGCCGTGCCGGTCTGGTCTTCGCGCCCGAGCAGGCCGCGCCAAAGAAGCATTGGCCCCGCCGCAGCCAGCGCGTGCCGCTGACGGCCGACGTGTCGCTCCGCAAGCTGGGCCAGAACAGCTATCGCGTGCGCGTCACCGACCTTTCGCCCCACGGCTGCAAGGTGGAGCTTGTCGAGCGTCCGCGTATCGAGGAGCACATGCTGATAAAATTCGATGGACTCGAGATTCTCG
Organism: Sphingomonas sp.; assembly: GCA_025980335.1. GTDB lineage: Bacteria > Pseudomonadota > Alphaproteobacteria > Sphingomonadales > Sphingomonadaceae > Sphingomicrobium. The sequence continues at coordinate 6,277 of JAICXO010000014.1, forward strand.
ACGCGGAGGTCTGCTGGGTCGAAGGGTTCGTCGCCGGGCTTCGGTTCGAAAAGCCGATCCACAGCGCCGTGTTCGAGTTGTTGCTGCAGCGGCTCCGCTAGGCCGCGCTTGCCGCGGCAGACGATTTCGCCATGGACGCCACCAGCTTCAGCGCTTCGTGCGCCGATGTCGCGGCGCCTTCCTGCCAGGTCGGCTGGTAGCTCAGATGCTCTCCAGCGAAGACGATCGGGCCCTCGGGCCTGATCAGCTCGGCATAGACGGGCCCGCGGTCGACGTTTCCGCCGAAGTCGGGATCGCCCCAGAGCGCGCCGACGCCTTCCGAATAAGGCGTCAGCCCCCAGGCGACCGTCACCGGTTTGCCGAGCAGGTGCGACCGGCCGGGATGCAGCGCCTCGATCGAATCGCGGCTGATCCGGATTCGCTGCTCGTGCGACAGAGCGGCGAAGGCGTCGGGGTTCTCCTGCCGCGTCCAGCCGGCGCAATAGGCGCCGACGATGACACCTTTCGGGCTGCCGATCCCGGCCGAGGGGTACATGACGTTCTCGTTCGCTCGGTCGGTCCATGCGAGCCCACCGAAAATGTTGTCGTCGCTTTCCCAGAAGCGCGGCGCTTCGAAGGCGAGCTTGACGCTGTGCAGGTACGGCGGGGCGCCCGCGATCGCCGCTTTCTTGGCTGGCGAAAAGTCGCTCGGAATGCGCCCGAGCGCCGGGAGCGGAAGCGTGCAGATGCAGTGATCGGCCTCGGTCATCTGTGCGCCGGGACCGTGCTCGATCCGCACACGATCGCCGGCGCGGCGGATGCCCGTGATCGGCGTCCGTAGGCGCACGGCGGGCTTGACCTGCTCATAAATCGCTTGAGCGATGCGATCCATGCCGCCGACCGGCTGCAGCATCGTCGACTGCATGTCCCAGATATGTTCGAAGAGATACGGCAGGACCACCGCCTGAGACGGTGCAAGCTCCTTCGCGCCGAGCGGCGGAAGCGGCACGGGCGCATTGGCGTAGCCGCCGCCATCGACGGAATAGCCCGAGCGGCCGGTCGGCGTGTAAATACCGTTCCGCCCGACGTTCGCATAGGGGCCGAGGAACTGCCTGACGGCATCAAGTTCATCCTTGGCAACGACGCCGTCGAGTGCCTTGCGGTCGATCGCCTTGGCGAGCAGCTCGGCGAGGTGGCCGCGCATGTCCTCGACCATCCGCCGTTCGGGGTGGACCGTGCCGCCGAAATCCCAGCCCGCGTTGCGGTTGACGTTGATGAACGGCTCGAGCTGGACTCCGAAGCGTCGCGCGTAGCTGAGGATCAGCCGGTGCGTGCTCGGGATGCGCGCGGGTCCCGAGTTGAAATAGAGACCCGGGTCGAAGGTCGCGAGCTGGTCGGGACGGCCGGTCTGGACGATCCGGTCGCCTCCGCGGATCGTCCATGAGCGGCCGCCGATGCGGTCCCTCGCCTCGAGGATCGTGACCCCGTAGCCTGCGCGCTGCAGCTCATAGGCGGAGACGAGCCCCGCTATGCCGGCGCCGAGGATCACGACCGAGCGGCCGCCGCCGCTCCCCGGCGGCAGCGCGAACTTCTCGGCGCCCGCGGGCGTCGGGATCGCGAGCCCGAGCGTCTCCATCGCCATGTAGGCCGCGCCCAGGCCGCCGACCCTTCCAACCTGTTCGAGCAACTTACGGCGAGTCAGTGCCATCGGCAGGCTCCCCCGGCGGCGACTCGCCCCCCGAGGCGCCTGCGAACGGCAGACTGACAGCATTTCACGCCGGACGCGCGCTCAAATTCACGGCCGCACGCATCGGCTCCAGCGCTCGGGCGTTCTTGCAGCGAACCCCTCAAGATGGAGAAAGCCTATGACCGACCATTCGGACCATAATCACTCGGACGAAATCAGCACGCTGAACACGCTGATCGCGACGACGACGGACAGCATCAACGGCTATGAGAAGTCGGCCGGCGAGATCAAGGACCAGCGGCTGGCGCAGATCTTCCGCCAGCGCGCCGACGATCGCCAGAAGGTGGTCCAGAACCTGCGCGAGGAAGTTCGGCGCCTAGGCGGCGACCCCGACGACAGCGGATCGATGCTGGGCCACGCGCACCAGATGTTCGAGAGCCTGAAATCCGCGGTCACCGGCGGCGACGAGAAATCGATCATCGACGAGGTCGAGCGCGGCGAGGATTACCTCAAGGAGAAGTTCGAAACCGCGCTGAATTCGGGGACGCTGAGCGGCCAGGCGCGCTCGGTCGTCGAGCAATGCTATCAGTCGGTCCGCTCCGGGCACGACCAGATGAGCGAGCTCAAGCACGGCATGGAAACCCACGCGAGCTGACGAGCAAAGGGACGGTCCCCCACGAGGGGGGCTGTCCCCATCAATAACCCATCAGCGCGAGCACCTCGCGACGGCTTCGCTCGTCTTCGCGGAAGCTGCCCATCATCCGACTGGTGGTCATCATCACTCCAGGCGTTCGAACGCCGCGCGCGGTCATGCACGCGTGACTTGCCTCAATCACGACCGCGACGCCCTTGGGCTGGAGGTGATCCCAGATCGCGTCCGCGACTTGGGCCGTCAGCCGCTCCTGCACCTGAAGCCGCCGCGCGAATCCGTGCAAGACGCGCGCGAGCTTGCTGATCCCGACCACCTTGTTGTCCGGCAAATAGGCAATCGCCGCCTTGCCGATGATCGGCGCCATGTGGTGCTCGCAATGCGATTGGAACGGGATGTCCTTCAGCAGGACGATTTCGTCGTATCCGCCGACTTCCTCGAAGGTGCGGCTGAGATGGACGGCCGGGTCTTCCTCGTACCCCCGGGCATATTCCTTCCATGCCCGAGCGACGCGCCGCGGCGTGTCGAGCAATCCCTCGCGGTCCGGATCGTCGCCGGTCCAGCGGATGAGCGTGCGGATCGCATCGGTGACGTCCGCCGGAATCTCGTAGGCGGGCGGCGCTTCGACGAGGTCGCCGTTGACCGGATCGCCATTCTCCTCAGTGACGCTCATCCCTCAAGCTCCCGCGCGATATCGTCGGCGACCGCGGCCGCCTGCTCGCGGATGTCGGGGACCGCGATGATCTCCCAATACCGCCCCTTGGTTAGAGGCCCCAAGGCCCACAAGCGTTCCCCGGCGCGTGAAGCGGCGTCCACATCGAGGCCCATGGCGAGCTGATCCGGCTTCGCTTTCCCCTCATCGAGCAACGATCGCAGGAGCGGATCGCGCGTGTGCTCGATGTTGTGGAGCGGCCCGGTGCAGTTGATCGCATAAGCGAAGGTCCTGCGTTCGGCTTGCGCTGCCCCGCGGCGGCGAAGCTCGACTTCGAGGCCGTCGGCGTTTTCGGCCGCAGACACGACCCTCCCTGCCATGATCTGGAGCCGTCCCTCGCCGACCATCCGCGCGACCGTCGCCGCGACTTCGGGAGCGATGCGGTGCCGGTGGACGTCCCACCAGGGCCGCGCATGCCGAAGGAACCGCTGCTGCTCCCCATCATCCAGGCTTTGCCACAGCCCATGCGTGTGGGGGCGCAGACTGTCGACGGCGGCGCGCCAGCCGACCTCGGTGCTCCTCCGCCGAAGCCAGCGCCAGATGTTGCGCACGCGCCCGTGCGGAACCTGATCGGCTTCGACCGGCGCAGCGTCGTAATCGGCATGCGCGCGCGGTGCCTGGCCGCGCCGCGACAGCGCGAGGATCGACCCGCGGAATCCGGCGGCGTCGAGCGAAAGCACCAGATCGACCATCGTCAGCCCTGTGCCGACGAGCAACGCATCGCCGCCGTTTGCCGCGAGATCTTCGACCGCAGCCCGCGCATCATCGCCCCACGGGTTCGCCACGTAGCGCTTTCCCGCGTCCGCAAAGGCGCGAAGCGAACCCGGCTCCTGGTTGCCGATTGCCAGCGCAAGCGCGTCGGCCTCGACCGTCCGGCCATTGTCGAGTGCGATGCTCCAGTGACCGTCAGCGCGAACGGCACCCACCGCGGAAGCGTGCTCGACACGCGTCCGGCCGCTCTCCACGGCGTCTTCAAGGAGCTCGCTCAGGTAGCGGCCGAACAGGCGCCGCTGCGCAAAGCCGCGACGGTCGCCGCCTTCGGCTTCGAAGCGGCGAGCGAAATGGTCGCGCTCGCCAGCGAGCGCGCTCATTCCTTCGGCGCGGACGTTGAGGAGATGCGCGGGCTCCGTGGTCGAATAAGCGACGCCCTTCCCCGCGCGTCCGCTTCCGTCGATCAGCACCGATTCGATGCCGCGCCGCGCGAGCTGCGCCGCGAGGATCGTGCCCGAGGCACCGCCGCCGACAATTGCGACCGGGGCGGTGCGGTCAGATTTCGTAGTCAGGCCAGTTCTCCGGGTCCGGGGCCGCGGCCCTGCGGTTCTGAATATGGTCGTACATTCGCGCAACGGTCTTGCCCGCCGTCTGGGTGAACCAGCCGGGTACCAGCGCATGCACGAGGCAAGCGGCACCGGCGCCGACGAGCGTCGCGCCGATCACGATGGCGCCCTTGCCGTGCTCGGCCCAGCTCATCCCGAGCGAGCGTGGATGCTCGACGAACAGCCGGTGTCCCAGCCCGGACCTGGTCTCCACTTTCGGGTGCGTCGTCGCCATGAGCCTGCCTTTCGATGGCGACCCCGACTGGATTCGAACCAGTGGCCCTCAGATTAGGAATCTGATGCTCTATCCTGCTGAGCTACGGGGTCGCGCCTCATCCGAATAGGGGCTCCGGCGGCGGCAATCAATTCGCCGCCGACGGGCGTTGGCACCAGCGACCGATCGCGACAGGACGCCGCCGTTGCGCGCCCAGCCGATCTCTCGAGCTATTCCCTAGTCCATGACTAGGGAATATAGAATGGTGCACCGTCGACGTGCGTGATGCCCGGCTGCGTTCCCCGGCCGACTGCCCCACTCCCGGCAAGGCCAAGCCGGGCATCACGCTTTCGGACGGCTTCAGTTGACCTGGTTCGGCGGGGTGACCGGAAGCGGTAGCGGCGCGACCGGCACGCCCTCATCGACCAGCGACTTCGCTTGTTCGAGCGTCGCGCTGCCGTGAACCTGTTCGCGCTCGACATCGCCGTTGTGCATGGCCCGCGCAGTTTCGGCGAACTTGTCGCCGACCCATCGCGAGTCTTTCAGCATCTGGGCCTGCATCGACGCGAGCCGCGCAATCGGATTGGCGGCCCCTTTTTTCGGGACCCGCGGCGCCATCGGCGCCTTTTCGACGTTCGCCGAGCGGCAGAATGGACATTCGATCAGGCCTGCGCTGCGCTGCTCCTCGTAATCCGCTCCCGAGCGGAACCACGCTTCGAACGTCTCACCGCCGTCGCGGCACTGGAGGTCGAACACGATCATGAGATCACCGCCTCGGGGATCGGACGGCGATGACTGAGCGCCGGTATGCGGCCGCGAACGTCCGAAATGCGCTTGAGATCGATGTCGGCAAAGCCGACCCCCGGTTCCTCGCCCATGTCGAGCAGAACCTCGCCCCACGGATCGACGACGAGCGAGTGGCCGAAGGTCTGCCGCCCATCCTCGTGCCGGCCGACCTGGGCGGCTGCGACCACAAACAATCCCGCCTCGATCGCGCGGGCGCGCAGCAGGATGTGCCAGTGAGCGCGGCCGGTCGGAACGGTGAATGCCGCGGGCACGGCGATGACGTCGGCGTCCGTTTCGGCGAGGCGTGCGAACAGACCGGGGAAACGCAGGTCGTAGCAGATGGTGAGCCCGAGCTTGCCGATGGGCGTGCCATTCACGAGCGCGACGCCCTGGCCTGCCGAATAGACGTTCGATTCGCGCCAGCTCTCGCCGGTCGGCAGATCGACATCGAACAAATGGAGCTTGTCGTAGCGCGCGCGGATGTTGCCATCGCGGTCGATCACGAACCCGCGGTTCGCGACCTTGCCATTGCCGGCCAGCACCGCGAGCGAGCCGATGTGGAGCCAGAGGCGGCGGCGGCGAGCCGCCTCGCGACAGCGAGCGAGCACGGCGTCGTCTTCCTCGGCGCGGAGCCTGGCGGCGGCACGCGATGAATCGCGGTCGAGCATGCCCGACATCTCCGGCGTGAACAGCATCTCAGCGCCGCCCGCGGCCGCTTCGCCGATCGCCTCCTCGAGCGCCGCCGCATTGACGTCCGGATCGATTCCGGTGGTCGACTGAAAGAGGGCGACGCGAGTCATCGGGAAATCAGGTCGTCGAGGCGGCCGCTGCGATCGAGCGCGACGAGGTCGTCGCAGCCGCCGACATGGTGCTCGCGAATGAAGATCTGCGGAACCGTCGTCCGTCCGTTGGCGCGCTGAATCATCTGCTGCCGAATCTCGCCGCCGAAATCGACCGAGATTTCGCGATAATCGACACCCTTCGCCTCGAGTAGCGCCTTCGCTCGCCAGCAATAGGGACAAAAGGTCTTGGTATAGATCTCGATGGTCACGCCACGCTTCCTTCGAGCCAATACTTAGGCACAATCGTCAACGCATCAATTGGGAAGGTTTCACCACCCGCGCCCAGCTGACCAGCTCGATCCGTGCTGCGCCGGCGCGCTTCAGGACCCGAGCGCAGGCTTCGGCGGTGCTACCGGTGGTCAGGACATCATCGACGAGGATGACGGTCCGGCCGGCAATCGCCTGCTTGTTGCTGACCCGGAATGCGCCCGACACGGTCTTACGCCGTTGAAGCGGGCTCATGCCCTTGAGCGGCGGAGTACGCCGGGTGCGCCGGAGGATCAGCGGGTCGGCGGGGATATTCAGCCGTCGCGACAGCTCGCGCGCGACCAGCGCCGACTGGTTGAAGCCGCGGGTCCACAGGCGGGTGCGGTGGAGCGGCACCGGCACGAGAACGGAGTCGCCTTCCGACCTGACCAGCGGGGCCATGTAGTGCGCCATTGTCCGCGCGATCGCGACCTTGCGGCCGTATTTGAGCCGAATGGCGAGGCTGCGCGACAGATCGTCATATGCGACGGCCGCACGCGTACGCGCAATCCGCGGCGGCACGGCGAGACAGCGGACGCAAATCGCTTCGTCGGTTGCCTGCAGAGGGATCCCGCAACACTCGCAGCCGCTCTCACCCAGGAATTCGACCTGGCGCCAGCAGTCGGGACAGAAACTGTGCACGTCGGGGACGATGATCCCGCAGCCTGCGCAGCGCGGCGGAAGCGCGAAGTCCAGCGCGGTACGGGCACAAGTTCTCGCGAGCGGGCCGAACCGGTGCATTCGCGTCTTGTCGCGTGCCGCGGCGCATCGCACAAGCCGCGCAGTGGCCGAGCTGTTCGACATGAAATTGCGCGCGCTCCGCCGCGACCGCGCGGCGCGCGTTGGACCCGAGCTGTTCCTGTTCGAGCGCGTGTTCGAAGATTGTCTCGAGCGCATCGAGCTTCTCGACCGCCGCTTCGACCGCGCGCTGCTGATCGGATGCCCGGACCCGGCCTGGCCGAAGCGGCTTGGCCGGATCGCGGCGCACATCGATGTCCGCGATCCGGGGAAGCGGTTCGCCACGGCAGCCGGCGGCGAGCCGATAGCCGAAGATGCGTGGGAGCCGCCGGCGCAAGCCTACGAGCTGGTGCTTGCGATCGGCACGCTCGACACCGTCAACGAGCTTCCGCTCGCGCTTCGGCTCATCCGCTACGCGATGGAGCCGGACGCGTTGCTGATCGGAGCGCTTTCCGGCGGCGACACGCTGCCGCGGCTTCGCGCCGCGATGCGCGCTGCCGATGCTCTCGCCGGCGCCGCGGCGCCCCACGTCCACCCGCGCATCGAAGCCTCGGCACTTTCACCACTCCTCGGCGATGCAGGCTTCGTCAACCCTGTCGTCGATGTCGAGCGGCTGCCGATTTCCTACCCATCCTTCGAGCGGTTGGTTGCCGACCTGCGCGGGATGGGCGCATCCAACATCCTTCGCGAAAGGCCGCCGTCGCTCACCCGGATGCAGCGCGAAGCTGCGGCTCGTGCGTTCGCCGATGCGGGCGAAGACGGCCGCACCACCGAAACGTTCGAAATCCTCCACGTCGCCGCCTGGACTCCGGCGAGCGCATGACGCGGCATTAACTCTATCCGCTGGAAGAGTTGTTAACCGCACCCCGGCTACACCCGCCGCGTGGACGTGGACCAGAGGAGGGTGGCGTGATCGCTATCCGAAGCATCTTGCGCATGCTCAGCGCCAACCAGCGCGGAGCTACCGCAATCGAATACGGATTGCTCGTGGCGCTCATTGCGGTGGCGGCGATCGGCGGCATGTCGTCGCTCGGCGGCGGCGTCGGCGGCATGTGGGGCAAGCTCGTGGGGACGATGAACAACGTCATGTAGACGCCGCGGCCTCAGCTGCGCCGTTCTCCGTAAACCACCAGCTTCACGCGTTGCCCGGGTGCGAGTTTGCTGTTCGCCGTCAGCCCGTTGAGCACGAGGAACCGCTCGAGCTGGTAATCGCGGTAGGCCATGCGCTTCGCCAGCGACTGGGCGGTCTCGCCGGGCTTGACCGTCACTACGTGAATGACGCGCGGCCGGATCGCGGCTGCTTCTTCGCGCGATATCTTCCGGAGCGAGTTCACCATCGGCGTGAACGGACCGATTCCGGTCCCGCCCTTCGTCAGCATGACGAAATGGTAGATGTGCTGCGGGTCCCATTGGTAAGCGACCACGCTGACGTCGATCACGCCCGAGTCGGTGTTGACGTGAGCGGTCGTATATTCGGCGGCCAGGCCGTTGACGGTCATCCGCTTGGGCTGCGGAACGGCAACCTGCCCCTGCCCGTGGATCAGCTGCTCGAAGACCTTGAGGATATGGTTGCGTAGCGAGCCCTTGTCCTCGCCGCCGCTGAACTGCGCTTTTCCGGCCGAACCGGCGATCGTCACCGCATAAGTGCCGTTCGACATCAGGTAGCCGGTCGGCACCCGGAACTGGATTCGAAGATCGGGATGGGTGAAGACCGGCCCGTCGATGATGCCTTGGGCGGGGTCGTCGTCGACGTAGATTCCCTCGAGCTCGTTGAGGAACACGTCGCGATTGCGGATTCCGGTTCCGAGCCGGCCCGTCGCCTGCGCTTCCTTGAGCGCCCGCTGCATGCGGTTCTCGCTCAGCGGGTGCGTGCTCGCCCATTCGGGGATGCGGCGGTTGCTGCGGCCTTGCACGCGGGCCTGCAGCGCCGTTTCGCGGGCAAGCGACTGGAGCAGCTGCGCGGCACCCGCTGGGTCGTAGCCAGCTGCGATCATGTACCGGAGGCCGAGCGTATCCGCCTCATATTCCTGCTCGCGCGAGAAGCTCAGCGATTGAAGCTTGACCGCAAGCGCCTGCTCGACCGCGAGTGCATTTCCATAGCCGCCGCCGATCATCTGGCCGAGCAGGATTTCCGGAAGCGCGCGCCAGGTCAGCTCGCGCTCGACTTCCTCGCGCTGATGCGCGTGGTTGCCGGCAATGTGGCCGACCTCGTGGCCGAGGGCGAAGGCGAGCTGGGATTCGTTTCCCATCAGCGTCATCAGCTGGCGGGTGATGTAAACATAGCCACCGGGCACGGAGAACGCGTTCTCGACCGCCGAATTGAGCGTGGTGAAGTGGAGCACCTGCCCCGGATTGGCGATGCCCGAGTAAGCGGCGACCCGGCGGCCGACGCTCTCGACATAAGCGGCGCGCGGCCCCGTCTCGGCGCCGCCGAGCTCCTCGATGACTTGCGCGTTCTCGCGCTGCGCCTCCGCGACGTCCTGCGGATTGAGATAATGGATCTGCTGCGCCGCGGCCGGAGTGAGCGCGAGCGCGGCCGCAAAGAACAGCACTATGCCTTTTCGCATCGTAGCGTGCAGCCTCCGTTTCGGGCGGAGAACAAAGCCCCCGCCCAATTGAACGGAGAATGACTGGCGCGGGTTCCGGTCAGCCGATGGCGAGATATTTCGCGCGCCGCTGGGCGCGAAGCTCGTTCGGACCGAGCTTGCTGCAGCCGTCGAGCTCCTCGATCAGCGCGCCCTTCAATGCACCGATCGCGGCGTCAGGATCGCGCTGAGCGCCGCCGAGCGGCTCCTCGACGATCCGGTCGACCACTCCGAGCGCCTGCAGGTCGGCGGCAGTGATCTTCATCGCCTCGGCGGCATCGGCTGCCTTGTCGGCAGTGCGCCACAGGATCGAGGCGCAGCCCTCGGGCGAAATCACGGAATAGACGGCATGCTCGAACATCAGCACCCGGTTAGCGGTCGCGATCGCGACCGCGCCGCCCGATCCCCCCTCGCCGACGATTGCCGCGACGATCGGCACCGTCAGGTTCAGGCATTCCTCGGTCGAGCGGGCGATCGCTTCCGCCTGCCCGCGCTCCTCGGCTTGCACGCCGGGGAAGGCGCCCGGGGTGTCAACGAGGCTGACAACGGGAATGCCGAACTGCTCGGCAAGCCTCATCAGCCGGATCGCCTTGCGGTAGCCCTCCGGCTTGGCCATGCCGAAATTGTGCCTGAGGCGCGAAGCGGTGTCTTCGCCCTTCTCGTGACCGAGCAGCATGACACGGCGGCCGTCGATCCGTGCGAGGCCGCCGACGATCGCCGGATCGTCCGCGAACGACCGGTCGCCGGCGAGCGGCATGAAGTCGTCCGCGAGCCCTGCCACATAATCCTTGAAGTGCGGCCGCTCGGGATGACGCGCGACCTGCGCCTTCTGCCACGGTGTGAGCTTCGCATAGGTGTCGCGCAGGAGCTTGCTCGACTTCGCCTCGAGCCGCCCGACCTCGGCATCGATGTCAATCTCGGACGTGTTGGCGGTCTCCCGAAGCTCGGCGACCTTGGTCTCGAGCTCGGCGATCGGCTTTTCGAAATCGAGATACGTCAACATCAGTGGGGCGCGCCTAGGCCGAAGCTGCTGCCGAGGTCAACGACCGCGGGTGGCCAGCGGATGGCGGGCATTCACCAGCTCGACCAGGCGGGCGCTGTCGACGTGGGTGTAAATCTGGGTCGTCGCGATGTCCGCATGGCCGAGCAGCGACTGGAGCACCCGGAGGTCCGCGCCTCCGGAGAGCAAATGCGTGGCAAACGCGTGGCGAAGGACGTGCGGGCTGACGCGCTCGGGTGCGATTCCGGCATCCGCAGCCATCGCGCGAACGATCTGGAACAGCCGGACCCGGCTGAGATGGGACTTGCCGCTCGGGAATAGCCACAGCGTGGCGGAAGGCAGCTGCTCGCGCCACTTCGCGACCGCTGCATCGGCGCGGGTCGAGATCGGCACCAGCCGCTCCTTCTCTCCCTTGCCGCGGACCATCAGGAACGGCTGTCGCGGCCTGACGGCGCCGCGCGGCAACCCGACCAGCTCGCTTGCGCGGAGACCCGACCCATAGAGCAGTTCGAGCAGCGCCAGATTGCGGGTCGCGGCCGCTTCTCCGCTCGCTGCGCGATCCTCGGCTGCCTCGAACATCCGCTTGACCTCGTCCTCGTCGAGGATGCGGGGCAGCGGGCGTTCGAAGCGCGGGCGCGGCAGCGCCGCCGACGGATCGTCGCGTCTCAAGCCCTCGTCGACCAGGAACCCGAAGAAGCGCCTCAATGCAGCCGATCGGCGGGCGACAGTGGACGGGGCAAGGTCGGCCCAGCTGCTTCCGAGGCGCGACACATCGTCGGTCGACGCAGTCCCGAGCGAACCGACCGTCTCGGCCGCGCGGTCGAGATCGTTGCGATAAGCGGCGAGCGTATGTTTCGACGCGCCCACCTCGGCAGCCATCATGTCGAGGAAACGATCGACCAGCGCGCGATCGTCTGCGATCACGTCCGGGAAAGCGCCTCGGCGGCGATCATGCGCGCGGTGAAGTCCTGTCCGGTCCGCTTGAGGCCGGCGATCGCATGATAGAGGTGGGCCGCCGGGACCTTGTCCCAGTTGGGAGTCTGGAACCCGGTCCCGGTGAGGACGAGCACGGTCCCGGCCTGGCCGCGGCCGGCGCTCGCGTCCATGATCCGCGTCCAGCTGGTCGATGCACCCAGGCCGAACCCGTAGCGGCGGTTGAGCGAATTGGCGGTGTCGGTGCTAATTCGGCCAAGGCCCGCGAGGCCCGCGACGAGGAAGGCGCTGCGCAGCTTGTTCGGGCTCTTGTCGTGGCGGATGAAGGAGTTGAGGCGGCCGCTTCCGACATTCGCGATGTCCGGTGCCGCGAGCGCGAGCATCGCCCAGCAGCGGTCGCCGTCCGCATCGTCCATGCCGCCGACATACGGAATCCAGCGCGCCGCCGCCTGGTCGTAGCCCGCAGCGAGCATGGCCGAGATGAGGTCTGGCGCATCCTTCGCAAGCTTGGTGTCGGGCTGGATCAGCGTCGCCGCGCGCGCGACCAGCGCCCGCGCCGCCTCCTTCTGCAGGCCCTCCTTGCCGATCGTCAGCAAGTGCCGGATGGCGGCGAGGCGGGTGGGTTCGTCCTTGCCGACGAACGCCTCGCGCAGCTGCCACGCATCGGTCGTCGGAAGATCGCTTGGATCGGTTGCGTCGTAAATCGCCGAATAGAGGTCGACGAGGCTCTGAGACGAAAAGACGCCGAGCCCTGCGGCAATCAATGCGGGATCGAGCCGCTGCTGCGGCGAGAGCAGCGGCGCGCGCGCCTCGAACGCACGCATCTGCGGCGACGATGCCTTGATCAGCCGGTCCGGCGGAACCATGCCGGTGCCGACGGACAGCCCGAAGCGCCATGCGGTGAGGCTGTCGACCGGGTCCCACTCGATGGTTGCCGCGCGGCCGCTTCCACCGGCGCCGACGACCTTTTCGGCAAGCGCCAGGTCGACCCCGCCGATGCGGCCGTAGCGCCGCGCATTGTCGATCTGGGCCGAGGCGCTGTCGGGGTCGCCGGCAAGCGAGGCGCACATCGCCTGCACCAATTGCCGGATGTTCGGATCCGATTTGCGGATCCCGTCCTCGAGCGGGCAGAGCGCGGCTTCGTCGGCGGTCGCCAGCGCCGTCTGGACCGCGACCTGCACCATCTTCGGCGTGAAGCGGTCGGTGTCGACGGCGTCGACCAGCATCCGCGCTCCGTCCGCTTCGCCCATGCGCAGCAGCAGCCACGAACGCTCGGCCACCCAATCGATGGGGTTTACATCGCGCGGGCTGTGCGCCTTGGCGAGAAGCGCGTCGCGGAGCGCGATATGCGCCCAGCGAGAGGCGATCGGCGTATCCATCCGCCGCATCAGCGTGGTCAGGAACGCGCCGCTCGAATCGCCCCACGGATTGTCGCCGAGCCCATGCGTAGCGGGATCGAGCTTGCCGACCACCCATGGATCGCGCCGCGCCCACCCGGGATATTCGACCGGCGGCTGTACGGGCGCGACATTCGCGGGTGTCACGACCTCGACGGCGGTCTCGTCGGCACCGCCCGACTCGTCGGCTCCGGCGGCTGCAGGTGCGCTCGAGGGCTGCGCTTGCGGCTGCGTCGCGCCAATACCGCCATTGGGATACTGGCTCGCGGGTGGCGGCTGCGTCTGCGCCACCTGCTGCGCAATCGCCGGAATCGCGATCGCGAAGGCAGCCGAGGCAATCAGCAGGGGCTTAGTGCGCATTGCCCCCATTCGTCGCCCCTTGGGGAACGGCGACTTCGATCGTGTGGGTCGGCTGCGCCTTCGGAACGGTCGAGAGGTAAACGAGGCCGCCGATGATGATGACGACGATGACGATGAGCAGCAATAGCCGGGACATGCCGGCGCTTTTGCCGAGCGGGTGCGCCGCTGTATAGCCCCCAAGGTGATAGAAATCGGGAAGCGCCTCGACCGGCCGATCGTGCTGGTGGGGCTGATGGGAGTGGGAAAATCGACCGTCGGGCGCCGCCTCGCGCGGCGGCTCGGCCTGTCGTTCGTCGATAGCGACGCCGCGATCGAGGATGCGGCCGGCCTGTCGCCCGCCGAGGTGTTCGAGCGCTATGGCGAAAGCGATTTTCGCGACGGAGAGCGACGTCTGGTCGCTCGGCTGGTCGATGAGGGCAACCTGCGCGTGATCGCGACGGGCGGCGGCGCATTCGTCGATCCGCGCACGCGCGAGCTTCTGAACGCACGGGCGATCACCATCTGGCTCGACGCGCCGGTCGAGATCCTCGCCGAGCGGACGTCACGGCGGGACACACGCGCACAGCTCAGGAACGGCGACCCCAAGTCGACTCTCGAACGCCTCGCGAGCGAGCGGCGGACAGCCTACGAGCAGGCCCATATCCATGTGAAGAGCGGCGCCGGCGCGCACAAAGACGTCGTTGAGGCGATCCTCCGCGCACTCGACGACTATCTCACAGGCGAAGCTTAGGGCCTAGACCTTAGGCGGCGTTCTCCGCTTCCCCGTCGGGCAGCGCCCGGTCCGGCGTGAAGGCGCGCTCCCAACCCGCGCGAATGTCGCCCGTCTGGCGCTGGCGCTCGAGCCGCTCGCAATCGCGCATCCGGTACTCGCGATCGACGCGGTCGATCTCCGCAGAATCGATGCCGCTGACCCTGAGCGCGGCCCGGCCCATCGCCACTGCACTCTCGAACAGCTCGCGCTCCGCGAAGGCGAGGTCGAGCTTGTCGAGCTCGATCAGGTGCAGCCGGTCGTAGGCGCGGACCATGACCGCCGCCTGCGGGAACGCCTCGAGCACCGCGCGCAGCGCCTCGGCGGTAAGCTCGCCGCCTTCATTGTCGTTGCAGAAGGCGATCACCCGCGCCGTCTCCGCACCTGCCGATCGCAGGAGGTCGAGCCTGAGCCCGTCACCGTAATAGACCTTCGTGCCGAACGTGCCCGACAGCTCGATCTGCGACGGCTTCTTGTCGATCAGGGTGACGCCGATGCCCTTCGCCATCATCATCTGCGCGACCGTCTGGCCGAAGCGGCCGTAGCCGACGACGATCGCGCTGGTCTCCGGCGATTCTTCGGGGCCGGCAAGCCCTGCAGCGCTGCGTTCCTCCCGCCGTTCGAGCCAGTCGGTCAGCCGCATCAGAAACGGAGTAGCAGCCATCGACAGCGTGACGACGGCGCTGAACAAGGCGGCGGCCTCAGGCGTGATCAGCAGCGCCGCGGTCGCCTGTCCGAACAGGACGAATCCGAACTCGCCCGCCTGGCTGAGCAGCAGCCCAAGTCGGAAGCTCCGCGTCCAGCCGCAGCTGAAGGCGCGGCTCAGCAGGGTGATGAGGAGCGTCTTGGTGACGATCACGCCGGCAGCCAGCGCGAGGACGACGAGCGGCCGCGCGGCGATCACGCCGAGATCGAGCAGCATCCCAACGGAAAGGAAGAACAACCCCAGCAGGATCGAGCGGAACGGCTCGACGTCGCTCTCGAGCTCGTGCCGATAGGGGGATTCGGCGAGCATCACGCCGGCGACGAACGCGCCCAGTGCGACGGACAGATGCAATGCGTGCATCACGGCAGCAGCGCCGACGACCGTGAACAGGCCCGCGACGATGAACAGCTCGCGCTCGCCGAGTCGGCCGACGAGGCGGAACAGCGGGTTGAGGATGAACCGGCCGACCAGCACGAGTCCGACCACGGCGAGCACCGTATAGAGCGCGAGCGTGAAGCCGACCGGTGCGCTCGGGTCGGGCGGCGTGCGCGCCATCGCAGCGATGATCGTGATCATCGGCACGATCGCGAGGTCCTGCAGCAGCAGGATCGAGAAGGCCCGCTCCCCTTGCGGCGTGTTGAGCTCATTGTCCGAGCGCAGCATCGGTAGCACCTGGGCGGTCGACGACAGCCCCAGCGGAAGACCGATCGCAAGTGCGGCTTCGATGCTGATCCCCAGCGCGACGTAGAGGAGCAGGCTGATCGCCAGCCCGCAGAGGACGACCTGCGCGAGGCCCAACCCGAAAATGTCCTTGCGCAGCCGCCACAGGCGGCTCGGCTGTAGCTCGAGGCCGACGATGAACAGCAGCAAGGCGATGCCGATTTCGGTGACGCTGGTCAGCTGCTCAGGGTCGGGGATGAGCCCGAGGACTTGCGGTCCGATCAACGCGCCCGCAACGATGTAGCCGAGGGTTGCGCCGAGCTTCAGCCGCCGGAACAAGGTTACGAAAACCAGTGCGGCGCCGAGCATGATCGCGCCGCTCTCAAGGATTGCGGCAGTCGCCTGGGCGGTGCTGTCCGGGTTCAACTCGCCGACTCGATTGCCGCAAGCAGCGCGCGAAACGGCAGGAGGATTGCCCCGTGCCGGGATTTCCGCTGCCGCGCCGGCTCGAGCGCCGCGATGCCGGGCCAATCACCCGATTCGTCCTGTTCCTGCGAGAGCCAGCGGCTGATCGTGACGAGTGCCTCGGCGACCTCCTCGTGCGCCCGGCCGATCGCATTCTGCTGCAGCAGCGCGGCCGACGCCTGCCCGAACGCACAGGCGTGGACCTGCTGCGAGATCATCCGGATGCGCCGCTCGTCGTCGAGCTCGACCGCGATCGTGACGCGGCTTCCGCACGTCGGCGAGCGCAGCTCGGCCCGGCCATCCTCGCGCTCGAGCTCGCGCATTTCCTGCAGCGACGCGGCGAGGCGAAGGATTTCGGTCGTGTAGAGGGGGGTCCTCAAGAGCGCCTCTCCGCGTCATTTCCGCGAAAGCGGGAATCCCGCTCTTCTTCTGCTGTCAGAAAGGAAGCGGGACCCCCACTTGCGCGGGGGCGACGAAAGGAAAGCAGGATCATTCGCGGCGCCAAGTAGTGCCGGCGGCCCCGTCCTCCAAGATGATGCCGTCGGCCTTGAGCTCGTCGCGGATGCGGTCCGCGGTGGCGAAATCGCGGGCCTTCTTCGCAGCGGCGCGTTCGGCGATGCGGAGATCAATGGCGCCTGCATCCGTGTCGCCCTGGAACCACTGTTCGCTGGTGCGCCCAAGCAGGCCGAGCAGCTGCGCACTGGCCTTCAGCGCGCGCGCATCGTCGACCGCCGAAAGCCGCGACAGCGCGAGCGGCGTATTGAGGTCGTCTTCAAGGGCTTCGACGACCCCGGCGTCAACCTCGCCCGGTTCCGCATCCGCTGCCTTGCGGTAGAGCCCGTCGAGCGTCGCCTTGGCCTGCGCGACCAACGTGTCCGTCCACGGAAGCGGCTGGCGATAGTGCGCGGAGAGCAGCGCAAGCCGCAGCGTCTCGCCCCGGTGCCCCTGCGCCAGCAGCTCCGCGGGCGTGACGATGTTGCCGAGCGACTTGGACATTTTCTCCGCGCCCATGTCGAGGAAGCCGTTGTGGACCCAGAAGCGTGCGAGCGGTACTCCGCCGTGGACGCAGCGGCTCTGCGCGATTTCGTTCTCGTGGTGCGGGAAGATGAGGTCGAGGCCGCCGCCGTGGATATCGATCGTCTCGCCCAGGTGGCGCTCGATCATCGCCGAGCATTCGACATGCCAGCCGGGACGGCCGCGTCCCCACGGCGAGTCCCATCCGATCACGCCGTCGGGGCTCGGCTTCCACAGGACGAAGTCCGCCGGGTCGCGCTTGTACGGCGCGACCTCGACGCGCGCGCCGGCGATCATCTGGTCGCGGTCGCGCTTGCTGAGCGCGCCGTAGTCAGGATCGCTCGGCACCGAGAACAGCACGTGGCCCATCGCCTCGTAGGCGTGCCCGCCCTCGATCAGCCGCTCGATCATGGCGACCATCGCGCCGATTTCCTTAGTCGCGTGCGGCGCGATGTCTGGTGCGTCAACGCCGAGCGCGCCCATGTCCTCGAGGTAATGACGCTCGTATCGCTCGGTGATCACCGACGGGTCGACGCCCTCCGCCTGGGCTGCGGCGATGATCTTGTCGTCGACGTCGGTGACGTTCCGCGCATAGACGAGGCTGTTCTGGCCGAATTCGTGGCGGATCAGCCGCGCCAGCGTGTCGAACACCACTGCGGGCCGCGCGTTGCCGATGTGCGCGCGGCCGTACACGGTGGGCCCGCACACATACATGGTGATCCGTTGCGGATTGGCGGGGACGAACGGCCGCTTCTGGCGCGCCATGGTGTCGTGGAGGCGGATCATTCGGATTCCACCGGCGGCTTGCCGCGACGCGCTTCGACCCAGTCGACGATCGAACGGCCGCTGGCGTTGAGCAGCGGGTAGGTATGCGACCTGGTCATCCACTGCGGCCGGTCGGCCTGCGGGCCATAGACCATGTCGGTCGCAAGGTTCGCCAGCAGGAAGAAGAGGGTCGCTCCGAGCAGGCCCTTGAGCATCCCGAACCCCGCCCCGAGCACGCGATCGAAGGGGCCGAGCACCGCGTGGCGCCGGGTCCTTCCTCCGAGCGAGCGGGCGAGCAGCTTCACCAGCAGGAAGCTCGGCACGAACAGCAGCGCGAAGGCGAGCACTGCGCCGGCGGCCGGGCTGGTGTGAAACTGGTTCTCGAGCCCGCTCCACAGCTGCGTGTGGAACAGCTTGAGCATCGCGATGCCGACGATCCAGGCGAGGATCGAGATCACCTCATGCACGAAGCCGCGCACGAAGCCGATAGCTGCGCCGCCGATCAGCAGCAGGAAGACGAAGACGTCGAGCGCGGTCATCGACCGCGCGCTACCTTAGGCCAAGAGCGGATGCCAACAGCTAATCGAGGATCGGCCGATAGACCGCGACGCGTCCCGGCGGCGCGACGTTGAGCCGAAGGAGGCTGATGCCGGCCGCGACCAGTGCAGCGATCGATGCAGCGAACAGCAGGGTCGGGGTGATGTGCACGCCCGCGAGGTGGAAGGCGACGCCGACGGCGACGGCTCCTGCGGTCTGGCCGAGCAGCCGCGCGGTCGCCAGCATCCCGCCCGCTGCGCCTGAGCGCGGCTTCGGTGCGGCGCTGACGATCGTCCGGTTGTTCGGCGACTGGAAGATGCCGAACCCGAAGCCGCACAGCGCCATCCGCCAGGCGATGTCGAGGTCGCCCGGCGACGGGCCGAGCCGCGACAGGAAGAACAGGCCGACGGCGAAAATGGCCAACCCGATGCCGCCGAGCAGCCCCGCATTGACCCGGTCGGCGAGCCGTCCGGCGAACGGAGCCGCGATTCCGACCGCGATCGGCCACGGAGTCATCAGCAGCCCAGTCGCGAACACGCTTCGCCCGAGAACCGACTGGAACAGGAACGGAATGGCGACATAGGCCAGCATCTGCGCCGCGAACGAAACCACCGAGGTGCTGATCGACAGCGTGAAGACAGGGATGCGGAGCAGATCGACCGGCATCAGCGGATTCTTCTCTCCACGCTCGCGCCAGACGAGTGCTGCGGCTGCGATGAGGCCGGCAAGGATGAGCCCGACGCCCAAGCCAGCCCCTACGCGCGCGAACATCTCGGCGCCGAAGACGATGCAGCCCATCATCACGGCGCTGAGGGTCGCCGAAACCCAGTCGAACGGGTGCCCATGCCCGTGCGGGTCCGGCAACGACTTTCGTCCGACGATCAGCGCGGCGATGCCGACGGGGAGGTTGATGAGGAATAGCCATGGCCATGAGGCGACGCTGAGGATCAACGCCGCAAGCGTCGGGCCGACCGCCGCCGCCACCGAGATCACCATCGCGTTATAGCCCATGCCGCGCCCCAGCATGTCCGCCGGGTAGGTCGCGCGCACGAGCGCGGCATTCATGCTCATGATGCAGGCAGCGCCGATCCCCTGGAACACGCGGGCAGCGATCAGCAGGTCCAGCGTTCCGCCCGCCGCGCAGCCGACTGAGCCCAATGTGAACAGTGCGAGCCCGGGGATGTAGATGCACTTGTAGCCGATCCGGTCGCCAAGCGCGGCGAGCGGCAGCAGCAGCACGGTGATCGTCAGCTGATAGGCATTGATCACCCACACCGAGGCGGCGGGCGACGCGCCGAGCTGGCGTGCGATCACCGGCAGCGCGACATTGGCGATCGCTCCGTCGAGCACCGCCATGGTGAGCGCGAGCCAGATCCCGACCACCGACCAGTAGCGGCGCGGGATCGGCAGCCCGTCCTCGGCCTGGTGCGTGTAATCGGTGCTCTGGAGGTTCACTGCCGCAAGCCCATGGTCGGCATCCCAACGAACCGCAAGCGTCCCGGATGCGACGGCTGAAACCGCGCGCAGGACGATAAAAATAAAGCTCGCGGTAACCATTCGCCCTTAGCTTCTCCAGCGAGGAAGGAAGGCGAGACGTGAACCGTCACCCGGGCCGAATTGCGAACGTCGCGCCGGACCACCCGCTCGGCGATCTCGAGCCGCAACTCGTCAAGCGCGGCGTCTTGCCGCCGCTCCTTTCCGTGGTCGTGCCGGTCAAGGACGAGGAATCTGCCATCGCGCCGTTCGTCGAGCGAGTCTCGGCGGTGCTCGACGGGATCGCGCTCAACCAGAGCTGGGAAATCCTGTTCGTCGACGACGGGAGCACCGACGCGACGCTCGCAGCTATCGGCGCCGCCAACATGCGCGAGCGGCGCGTGCGCGCGCTGTCGCTGTCGCGCAATTTCGGCAAGGAAGCAGCGCTGAGCGCCGGGCTCGATCACGCCCGTGGCCGCGCCGTGATCCCGATGGACGTCGACATGCAGGACCCGCCCGAAGTGCTACCGGAGATGGTCGCGAAGTGGCTCGACGGCTATGAGATGGTATTCGGCGTGCGGCGCTCGCGAGGGCGCGACTCGTTCGCCAAGCGGCTGACCGCCGGGCTCTACTATCGCGCGCATAATGCCGTCTCGGCCGACAAAATCCCGGAGAATGCCGGCGATTTCCGGTTGCTCGACCGCAAGGTGGTCGAGGTCATCCGCAAGCTCCCCGAGCGCAACCGCTTCATGAAGGGCCTGTTCGCCTGGGCCGGGTTCAAGCAGGTCGCAGTCGAATACGATCGCGTCGAGCGGACAAGCGGCAGGAGCAAGTTCAATTACTGGAAGCTGTGGACTCTGGCGATCGACGGGATCACCTCGGCGTCGACCGTGCCGCTGCGCATCTGGAGCTATGTCGGCGCGTTCGTCGCGTTGTTCGCGATCGCCTACGCAAGCTTTCTCGCCGCGAGCACGATGGTCTTCGGCAATCCGGTCCCCGGCTATGCATCGATCATGGTGTCGGTGCTGTTCCTCGGCGGAATCCAGCTGATCTCATTGGGCGTACTCGGCGAATATGTCGGCCGAATCCTCACCGAGACCAAGCAGCGCCCGCTGTACGTCGTGCGCGACACGGTCGGAATCGAATCTCAGGTGGTGCGCTGATCGTCAGACCAGCGATGTCCAGTCACTTCGCTCATGGGCAATTCGCAACAGAACGACCTCGTCGGCGACGATGCTG
Source organism: Sphingomonas sp. (assembly GCA_025980335.1). Taxonomy (GTDB): domain Bacteria; phylum Pseudomonadota; class Alphaproteobacteria; order Sphingomonadales; family Sphingomonadaceae; genus Sphingomicrobium. Next base: position 27,328 of record JAICXO010000014.1, read on the forward strand.
TAGAGCAGCACATATGGACGAAGCGCCTTCTTCCGTACGCCCGGCGAGGTCACAATCGGCGACCACGCTCCGGGAGGGCGCCGATAGACCGCGCAGCAGCTCTCAACCCCCGAACGGTCAGCCTCGCACGTTGAGGGTCAACTTCAGCAATTCTATCGCCGATGCGTTCCAGGTCGGCTTCGGCTGAGCCCGTGAAACGAACCCTCACCCGGCGCGGCGGGTCATTGCCGCGTACTTCGCCTCGAGCCGATCGAAGACCTCATCGGCATCCTTGAGCCGGCCCGCCGCGATGTCATCGAAACCCCTCTGGATTTCGGCATCGAACTTCGCCCAGATCTCCCGCTCTTGCGGAGTCATTTCCTCTCGCGGCTTGGGCTTGGCGGTCATGGCGCGCTCCTACGGTACGGAACCAAAGATAAGTGCTTCCGTGGCTCATAGAAAGCGTTCACCGTCCAAACAGCTGATCAACGAGCTGGCGCAGGTTTACGAACTCCGCGACGCGGAGGCCCTCCGCGCCTTTGATGCCCTTGGGCACCCACGCTGTTTCGAACCCGAGCTTGGCCGATTCCTTCAATCTGAGTCCGGCATGAGCGACCGGTCGGACTTCGCCCGACAGCGCGATTTCGCCGAGTACCACGGCTTCGGATCGGACGGGCCGCTCGGACATCGCCGATACTAAAGCCGCTGCAACCGCCAGATCGGCGGCGGGATCGCTCAGCCGATAACCACCCGCGACGTTGAGATAGACCTCCGCCGTTGCGAAGCTTAGGCCGCAGCGGGCCTCGAGCACGGCGAGGATCATCGCCAGCCGGCCGCTGTCCCAGCCGACCGCCGCCCGGCGCGGCGTTGCGCCGCTTGCCAGCCGCACCGTCAGCGCCTGGATTTCGACCAGCACCGGGCGCGAGCCCTCCATCGCCGGAAAGACGCTGGTTCCGCTGACCGGCTCCCCCCGGTGCGTCAGGAACAAGGTCGAGGGGTTCGGCACCTCCGTCAGCCCCGCCCCTTCCATCGCGAAAACGCCGATCTCGTCGGTGCCGCCGAATCGGTTCTTCATCGCGCGCAGGATGCGGTACTGGTGGCTGCGCTCGCCTTCGAAGCTCAGCACCGTATCGACCATGTGCTCGAGCACGCGCGGGCCGGCGATGGTGCCGTCCTTGGTGACATGACCGACCAGCACGACCGCAGTCCCGTGCTCCTTGGCAAACCGCACCAGCTCCTGCGCGGAGGCGCGCACCTGGCTGACCGTACCGGGAGCGCCTTCGATCAGGTCCGAGTGCATGGTCTGGATCGAGTCGATGACGAGCAGCGCGGGCGGCTCGCCCTCACCCATCGTGGTCAGAATGTCGCGCACCGAGGTCGCCGCCGCCAGCCGCACCGGCGCTCCGCCGAGGCCGAGGCGAACCGCACGCAGCCGTACCTGCTCGGCCGATTCCTCGCCCGAGACGTAGACGACCTTATGCCCCTCGCTTGCGAGCCGCGCCGCAACCTGAAGCAAAAGGGTCGATTTGCCGATCCCGGGGTCGCCGCCGACGAGCATCGCCGAGCCCGCGACGATCCCGCCGCCGATCGCGCGGTCGAACTCGGCGAGCCCGCTCGGCAGCCGCTCCGGAAGCGCAGCGGGCGTTTCCAGTCCGACGAGCGTGATCACGCGCCCGCCGCCTTGCAGATTGTGCTTGGCCGCGAAGATGCTCGATACCTCCGCCGCTTCCTGGACCAGCGTGTTCCACTCGGCGCAGTCGGCGCATTGGCCCTGCCAGCGGTGCGACACCGACCCGCACGCCTGGCAGACATATCTGAGCTTCGCTTTGGCCACGGCTGCAGCTTATGTGAACAAATAGCGAACGTGAAGAGCTAAAAAACCGCCTTCGCCGTCGGCTCCTTCATCATCGACTGACGCACCAGCGGGATCGGCGGCCCACCGTAGCTGAGGAACTGGTCGTGAAATGCCTTCCACGCCTTTCTGCCACCGCGGGTCGCGGTCCAGTCGTCGCGCAGCTTCATGATCATCAACTTGCCCATCGTGTAGTTGAGATAGGCCGGGTCATAGGTGCCGCGCGCCGCCTGCTGCTGGGCATTGCCCTTGTCCTGATAGCATTGCGTTTCGAACATCTGTTCGGACTGCGCCTGCGTCATGTCGTGCGCATGCATGCCGATTGCCGAGAGGAATCGGCAGTCGCGCAGAAGCGCGTTGGTGAGCTGACCGATGTGCGTTTCGGGATCGCCGTTCCCGAGGCCGGCGTCCCACATCATCTGCTCGGCATAATGCGCCCAGCCCTCCGCATAAGCGTAGCCGACGAACAGCCGTCCGAAGAGCGATGGCGAGCGGTTGGCGTGAAGGAACTGGACGAAATGGCCGGGCATCACCTCGTGCACCGTCGTGAACAGCAGGTCCGCCTTGCCCGGAATGAAGGCCTCCTGCTCCGCCTTCGGCCATGAGGGGTCGGGCGGCGCGATGTAATAGACCGACGGGATCCCCTTATCGAACGGCCCCGGCGGATCGATGTAGGCCGAATTCTGCCGGTTGTACGGCGGCGCTTCCTCGACCTTCGCCTCCTCCGTCCCAGGAATGGTAACGAGGTCGTGGCTGAGCACGAATTGCTTGAGCATCGGAATCTGTCGGCGAGCGGCGGCTACAGGCCCGCCTTCGGGCTTGTCCGACTGCATCTTCTTCGTGCAGTCCTGGATCGTCGCGCCCGCGTCGAATTGCGCGCACGCCTGCTTGAGCGCCGCCTGGTTCTTCGCGAGATCGCGTTGGCCGATCGCCTCGAGTTGATCGAGCGGGATGTCGACGTCCTCGGTCGTCTGCAGCATCCGCGAGAAGCGGGGGGCGCCGAGCGCGAAGTTGGTGGTCGCGTTCGGCCGCTGGCTTTGCATCCACGTCGCGATGTCGCGCATTGCCTTCGATGCCTTCGCGGACGAGGCGGCGAACTGCTGCTGGAGCGCCGGATCGTGAACGCCGGCGAACGCCTGCTTCGCGTCATTGGCATAGAAATCCGCGAAGCCGTTGAACGCCGCGACGCCGTAATCGATGAAGCTGACCGGCATCGGGGTCTTCAGATTGGCGCGGATGTTTGCCGCCGCCGCGGGCACGTTGTCGAACATCCGGATGACGGCCTTCATCCGCGTCGGCAGGTCGGCATAGGGCCGCGCCAGATAGACGTTCGGGTCCAGTCCGTCGCCGACATAATAAGCGGGGTTGGTGTGCGGCTGATCGGCGTCGGTCAGCCAGAACAATTTCCCTTGGGCGACCTTGATCAGATAGTCGCGTTCGAACCGCTGCTGGGCATTCAGCTGCGAATCCGGAAAGCTCTGCGCCTTCTTGATCGAAGCGCTGAGAAAATCCGCCTGCCGCTTCAGGCCGGCGTCGCTCCAGTCGGGCAATTGCCCGTCGAATTCGTGCTTGCCCTGATAGACCGCGAACGACGGGTCGAGCTTGAACCACTGGTCGATGAAGCCGTTGACGAACGCCGTCCAGCCGGCCGCGGCGGGCTCAGTGGCGCCGTTGCCGGTCGCTTGCTGCGACGTGGTCGACGCCTTGCAACTGCCGAGCGCGAGCGCCGCCGCCGTTGCAATCAGCATGGTGCGCGTCATCGCTCTCCTCCTTTTTGCTGGCGCCCCTCGTCGGCGGCCGTTTGAATTGTCTAGCTCGTGCGGCGAACCGCGCAACTTCCCGACCAGCAGCAGCAGGGCAGACCTCGACGGAAAGCCTTGATATGCCGCACTGATGGATGGCATTTCGCTTGCGCCGATCGGCCTGTTGCTCCTCGTCGCCTGCCTGATCGCGATGATTTCGCGCAAGATCGGGCTGCCGTACAGCGCGGGGCTCGTCGCCGCCGGTCTGCTCATCGCGCTGGTTCCGGAAGGTCCGCAGCTTCCACTCTCGCGCGACCTCATCTTCAACGTCCTGCTTCCGCCGCTCGTGTTCGAAGCTGCGTTGCAGCTCCCTTGGAAGGAGTTTCGACGCGAGCTGCCGGTGACTCTTACTCTCGCGCTGATCGGCGTCGGCCTGGCCGCAGCCGTGGTTGCCGCGGGTCTCCATTACGGACTGGCGTGGAGCTGGATCGGCGCGAGCCTCTTCGCCGTGCTGATCGCAGCAACCGATCCGGTCGCGGTCATCGCCGCATTCAAGGAGATGAACGCCGACAAGCGGCTGTGCATGCTGGTCGAGTCCGAGAGCCTCCTCAACGACGGCGTTGTCGCGGTCGCGTTCGCGGTGCTCGTCGCGGTGGCCGGCGGCGCTTCCGCCTCGATCGGCAGCGTCGTTCCGGCGTTCTTGTGGACCCTGTTCGGCGGCGCGCTGATCGGCGCGATCGTCAGCGGCCTCATCCTTCTCCTTGCTGGACGAACCAACGATCATTTGGTCGAGATCACGCTCACCACGCTGGCGGCCTATGGATCGTTCCTTATCGCCGAGCGGCTGCACGCGTCGGGCGTCCTCGCGTCGCTCACCGCCGGCCTGATCATCGGCAATTTCGGAAGCATGGGCGCGATCTCCGACAGCGGCCGTCCGCATGTGCTCTCCGCGTGGGAGTTCTTCGCCTTTCTCGCCAATTCGTTCGTCTTCCTGCTGATCGGAATCCAGCTGGTCGGCGTTCCGATCAGTCGCTTGGGTTGGCTGACGGCAACAGCCGCGATCCTCCTCGTTCTCGTCGGCCGCGCGGTCGCGGTGTACCCGCTTGCAAACCTGTTCCGCCCGACCAAGCTCAAGGTGCCGTTCGCGTTTCAGAACGTGCTGTTCTGGGGCGGGCTTCGCGGGGCGCTTGCACTCGCCCTCGCGCTGACGGTTCCCGTCTCGGTGCCCGAGCGCGGCGCCATCATCCTTTGCGCGTTCGTGGTCGTGGCCTTCTCGGTCTTCGTGCAGGGATTGACGATGCCGTGGCTGGTCGAGCGGCTCGGACTCACCCGCAGCCGTGCGTCGAGGAAAGTTGCCGCTGCACCCGTGCGCCCCTAGTCACCGCCGGGTGAGCATGCTTCCCGAACCCCTTCGAATTCCGCAGTTCCGCCTGTTCTGGTTCGCGCGGCTGAGCTGGACGATCGGCAGCCTCGCGATGGTGATCGTCATCGGCTGGCAGGTCTACGACATCGCCCGCCACACGATGGGGCTCAAGGAAGCGGCGCTCCGCCTCGGATTGATCGGGCTGGTGCAGTTCATTCCGCTGTTCCTGCTGACGCTGGTGACCGGCTGGACCGCGGACCGGCTCGACCGGCGGTGGATCGCACGCGGCGCCGTTGCGCTCGAGCTCGGCTGCGCCACCGCGCTCGGCTGGCTTGCATGGACCCACAGCACGACGCTTCTCGTGCTCTATGTCGTCGCCGCGCTGCTCGGCGTCGGCCGCGCGTTCGCCGGGCCTGCATTGGGGGCGCTCGCACCGAACCTCGTCCCGCGCGCGATCCTCCCGCGGGCGATCGCCTTGTCGTCGATTGCCTGGCAGACGGGCGCCGTCCTCGGCCCGGCACTCGGCGGCTATCTCTACGCCTACGCGCCTTACGCGCCTTATGCGGTCAGCGGCGTGCTGTTCCTGGTCGCCTTCCTTTGCCTGCTCGCAATCTCGGCGGTGCCGCGCACGGGCCTTGCGCGCGGGCCGAATCCCTGGGCGCAGATGGTCGAGGGGCTGAAATACGTCCGCCGCAATCGGCTGGTGCTCGGCGCCATCAGCCTCGACCTGTTCGCGGTGCTCCTCGGCGGTGCGACGGCGATGCTCCCGGTCTTTGCCCGCGACGTGCTTCATTCGGGGGCCGAAGGGCTGGGGCATCTTCGTGCGGCGCCCGCCGTCGGAGCGACGCTGACCGCGGCCTTCTTCTCCGCCCGGCCGCTCAAGCATAACGTCGGTCTGAAGATGCTTTTCGCGGTGGCGGTGTTCGGCGCAGCGACGATCGTGTTCGGCTTCTCGCGTTCGATGCCGCTGTCGCTCGCGTGCCTGGCGCTGCTCGGCGCCGCGGACATGTTTTCGGTCTATGTCCGCCAGTCGCTGATCCAGCTCTACACGCCCGACGAAATGCGCGGCCGCGTCGGAGCGGTCTCGTCGCTATTCGTCTCGGCATCGAACGAGCTCGGCGAAACCGAAAGCGGCTTTCTCGGCGCGCTCATCGGTCCGGTTCCTGCGGTGATTGCCGGCGGGATCGGCGCGGTCGCAGTGGTGTTCCTGTGGTCCTGGTGGTTCCCCGAGCTGCGGCTTGCAAAAAGCTTCGACGAACCTGATTTGCGCTCTTCCCAACCGGAGGAGCCCGCTCGATGAGAGCCGACAATATCCTCGAGACCATCGGCAATACGCCGATCGTCCGGATCAACCGCCTGTTCGGCGGTCGCGCCGACGTGTGGATCAAGCAGGAACGGGCAAACCCCGGCGGCTCGATCAAGGACCGCATCGCCATGGCGATGGTCGAGGATGCGGAGCGCAGCGGCGCCCTGAAGCCCGGCGGCACGATCATCGAGCCGACGTCCGGCAACACCGGCATCGGGCTGGCGATGGTCGCGGCCGTCAAAGGGTACAAGCTGATCCTGGTGATGCCCGAGAGCATGAGCGTCGAACGGCGGCGGCTGATGCTCGCTTATGGCGCACAGTTCGACCTGACGCCGAAGGAAAAGGGCATGTCCGGCGCGATCGACCGCGCTCGCGAGCTGATCGAGC
>JAICXO010000089.1 GCA_025980335.1 Sphingomonas sp.
GAGCGCGTAGCACGATCAGCTTCACCACCGCCGCATTCGCCGTCCCATCGGCGGCCGCTTCGGCGACCCGCACCTCGAGCTCGTCGCGCCCGTTCGCCCCGGCGCGACAGCCGCCGATCCCCGGCTTTGCCGAGTGCGGACTGACCCGAACGGAAAGCACTGCCGTCAATCCATGTGGACCAGCGGCGTCTCATCCGCCTTGCTGCCGCGCTTCATGAAGAACAGCAGCGGCAGGATGACGAAGGTGACCATCATCATCAGCTTGAAATCGTCGAGATAGGCGATGAACAAGGCCTGCCGCGTGATCTCGGCATTGATGTAGGCGAGCGCCGCATTGCCGTAGCGCCCGAGATTCTCGAGCAGCACCGAATTGGCCAGCGGCAATTTGTTCTGGGTGATGTTCGCGGCCATGTCGGCATGCGAGATCTGGGTGATTCGAACGAGTTCGGTGCTGACGACCGAAATCCCGATCGACCCGCCGATGTTGCGCGAGAGGTTGAGAAGCGCCGCGCCGGTCGTCCTGAAGCGCGTCGCCAGCGTCTCGAACGCGAGCGTCTGCAGCGGCACGAAGATCAGCCCGAGTCCGAGCCCCTGGACGATACCGCTGACGATCACTGGCTTGGATGATTGCTCGATCGCGAAGCCGGTCATCATGTAGAGCGACACGCCCATCAAAATGACCCCGGTGCCGACCAGCAGCCGCGCGTCCATCTTCCCGGTCATTCGGCCGGCGATGAGCATCGAGAACAAGGTGCCCAGGCCACGCGGCGCCGTCAGGAATCCCGACTGCAGCACCGAATAGCCGTACAGGTTCTGCAGCAGCGGCGGCAGCAAGGCGAGGCCGCCGAGCAGCAGCACGCCCGTGACCGCCATGAAGACGACGCTCACCGCGAAATTGCGGTCCATGAAGATCGCGCGCTCGAACAACGGATGCTTGGCCGTGATCTCGTGCACCAGGAACATCCATCCTGCGCCGATCGCAAGGCCGGCCTCGATGATGATCTCCCAGCTCGAAAACCAATCCTTTTGCTCGCCGCGGTCGAGGCAGAACTGAAGCGAGCCGAGCGCGATCGCCAGCAGCGCGAAGCCGAACATGTCGAACTTGCGCTCGTGCGTGCCCGACTTGGGCATGAACGGCAGCATGATCAGGATGCACAGGATGCCGACCGGCAGGTTGACGAGGAACACCCAGCGCCAGTCGTAATTGTCGGTCAGCCACCCGCCGATCACCGGGCCGAGGATCGGCCCGATCATCACCCCGCCGCCGAACAGCGCCATCGCCTGGCCGTGCTTCTCGCGCGGGTTGATGTCGAACAAGGTCGCCTGGGCCAGTGGCACGATGAACGCGCCGCCGACGCCCTGGATCGCGCGGAAGAGCACCATCTCGGTCAGCGACGTAGCAGTGGCGCATAGCACCGAAGCGGCCGTGAACACGACCACCGAAATCAGCATCAGCCGCTTTCGGCCGACCTTGTCGGCCAGCCAGCCGCTGATCGGCAATGCGATCGCCGAGGCGACGATGTAGCTCGTCAGCACCCAGTTGATCGTGTCCTGGGTCGCGCTGAGGCTCGCCTGCATGTGCGGCAGCGCGACGTTGGCAATCGTCGTGTCGAGCACCTGGAGCAGCACCGCCGCCATGATGCCGACGGTAACGATCAGCCGCTGCCCGGTGGGTAGCGGATGGGTTGCTTCGGCCGCGCTGGCCATCGGCCCCTCGCGCCTACTTCTTGCCGTTGTCGTCGAAGAACACGGTCGCGTTGACCGACAGGCCCGCGATCATCGGTTTCGACGGGTTGCCGTTGAACGCGATCCGCACCGGCACGCGCTGGGTGACCTTGACCCAGTTGCCGTTCGCATTCTGCGCCGGAAGCAGCGAGAATTCGCTTCCGGTGCCCGCGCCGACGCTCTGGACATGCGCCGGGAACTTCATTCCGGGATAGGCATCCACGGTGATTTCCGCGCGCTGGCCCGGCACCATCCGCCCGACGTCCTTCTCCTTGAAGTTCGCCTCGACCCACGCGTTCTTGCTGTGCACGAGCGACAGCATGCCGAGGCCCTCGGCCGCCATCTGGCCGACCTGGAGGTTGTCGGCATTCTCGACCGTGCCGTCCATCGGCGCGCGGATGGTCGTCCGCGACAGGTCGAGCTTGGCCTTGTCGACCGCCGCCTGTGCCTGCGCGACTTGAGGTTGCTGCCCGGGCGCAATGGCGGCATGCGCGTTCGCCGCGCGCGCCTTCGCGTCCTCGAGCTGCTGCTCGGCGGTTTTCACGTCGTTGAGCGCATCGTCATAGTCCGAGCGCGTGGTGAAGCCCTGCTTGAGCAGCGCGGTCTGGCGCGCCAGCGCGTTCTGCTTGATCTGGAGGTTCGCTTCGGACCCGGTGATGTCCGCGCCGGTCCCGGCCGCCTGGGTCTTGAGCTGAGTCGTCTGCAGCCGCGCAGTGGCGAGCTGCGCCTGCGCATTTTCGAGCGCCACCTGATACGGCCGCGGGTCGATCTTGAAGAGCACGTCGCCCTTCTTCACGTCGCTGCCATTGCGCACGAACACCTGGCTGACGGGGCCGGTCACCTGTGCGCTGACCGAGACGATGTCCTGCTTGATCTGCGCATCGTCGGTCGACACGCTGCCGCCGCTGGTCAGCCAATAATAGCCGCCGCCGATGATCAGCAGCACGGGGACGATCAGCATCAGGATCGTCTTCAGCGAACCTTTGCCCGCCGGCAGCTTCACTTTCCGCTTCGACTTCGGCTTCTCGGCCTCGGCCGCGCCGGTCATCGGTTCCGTCGCCATCTTGTTCATTGATTCGATACCCTGTTGATTGTTGCGCAGCGGGCGGCGTTCTCGCGCGCCTGCGCGAGCACTTTCCGTGCGATTTCGATGTCTTTTTCGTCGATTCCTGCAAACGCCTGCGCCACGAGGACGGCGCCGACTTCCTGGAGCTTCTCGATCAGCGGCTGTGCCTTTGCGGTGACGTGCAGCCGCCATGCGCGCCGGTCCTCCGGATCGCGCGTGCGCTCTACGAGCTCGGCTTCCTCGAGCCTGTCGACGATGCGGCACAAGGTGATCGGTTCCAGATCGAGCATGTCGGCGAGCTCGACCTGGCGAAGGCCCGGGTGGCGGGTGAGCTTGAACAGCACCTTCCACTGCGCGCGCGTGACCCCCAGCCCGACGGCGAGCCGGTCGAAGGCCTTGCGCAACGCGTGCGCCGTCTCTCCGATTTCGAAGGGGAGCGTTTCCATCGGCAACCGATATAATAAGCTTGCTTATATTGAGCAATGCTTGAACAGCGACATTGTTCCTTTTGCGAAGATCAATTCTGGGCGGCGCTTGCGACCAACGCCCGAGTGGTGCTTTGGGGGCCTACAGCGAAGGAGACGTGCCGATGCTGTTCGTGTGGATGGGCTTCCTGAACGCAGGCGAAGAGCCCGATCAAGAGGTGCAGCAGGAGACCACAACCTATCTCCAGCAGCCGTTCATTTCCATCCGCGCGGCCGGCGCGCTGCGTGACCCAGAAGGGCATCGCGCCGGAATGATGATGATCTTTGAGGCGGACGACCGCGCCGCCGCCGAAGCGCTCGTCAAGGCCAGCCCCTACCTCCGCGCGGGCCTCTATCGCGAGCACCATCTGTTCGAATATCAGGACGAGATCGGCTGACCCGCCGCCATGCGTCATCCCGGACTTGATCCGGGACCCGCCGCCACGCGTCATCCCGGACTTGATCCGGGACCCGCCTTTTCTTCTTCCCAGCCGATCAAAGCTGTCGCCGCTGCGCTAAAGCACAGCGCGCTCCAGCAACACGCCAGTCCCCCGGACTGGCTATGCTGTCGCCCCGCCGCTTGGCGGCGTGCGCTCCAACGCTTCGGCATGCCCCCGGCATGCCGGCGTTGTCGCCGCTGCGCTAAAGCACAGCGCGCTCCTGCAATACGCCAGTCCCCCGGACTGGCTATGCTGGAGCGGGTAACGGGAATCGAACCCGTGCGTTCAGCTTGGGAAGCTGACAGGCTACCATTACATCATACCCGCGGCGCCGCGGTCAGTTAGGTGCGCCGCAATTCGCAGTCAACGAGTCGCGGCGCTCCCTTGCGCTACTTCGATTTGCCCGACTGCCACAGAATGAACGTGACGACGTCGGCGTAGAGGGCGTCGGTCTGCGCCTTGGTCGAGCCGATCCCGTGACCGGCCTTCTCGTCGACCCGCAGAAGCACCGGGCTCGGGTCGCCTGCCGCCCGCAGCGTCGCGGCGAGCTTGGCCGGTTCCCAGCTCGACACGCGCGGGTCGTTGAGGCCGGTCGTGATCATCACCGGTGGGTATTTCACCCCCTTCTCGACATGCTGGACCGAGTCCATCGCGAGCAGATTCTCGAACCCCTGCTCGTTCGCGATCGTCCCGAACTCGGGGATGTTCGGCGGCCCGTTCGGGCTGAATTCGGAACGGGTGGCATTGGCTGCCGGCACCAGGTCGAACACCCCGGCCCAAAGGTCGGGCCGCTCTTCCATCGCCCGCCCCATGGTGATCCCGCCCGCCGATCCGCCGCCGATGAACAGCATCTTCTTGGTCGTGTAGCCGCTGGCGATCAGCTGCTCGCCGCAGGCGATCAGGTCGCGCCAGGTGTTCGGCTTGTTCGCGTCCTTGCCGCCGAGACGCCACGCCTCGCCGAGCTCGCCGCCGCCGCGCACGTGGCAGGTCGCAAGATCGACGCCGTTGGGAAGGGTGACCATCGTCCGGCTGCCGAAGCCCGGGAATTGCGAGATTCCGTACGATCCGTACGCCCACAGCAGCACCGGCCGCGGGTGCTTCGCCCCCTTCTCGGTCACGAAGCTCAAGGGCACCTCCACCCCGTCCTTGGCCTTCGCCTTGAGGTCCAGCGCTTCGTAGCGCGACGGATCGAAACCCTTGGGCTGGCTTCCGATACCGAGATCGGAGAAGTGCGCCGCGGCCGGATCGTACGCGATCGTTCTGGGCGGGACTGCCCAGCTGTCCTCGATCAGCTTCACCCCGGCGGTCCGCGGGTCGGTGGCGATCTCGCCGATCGATCCCTTGAACGGAAGCGCCACCGGCTGCTCGGGACCGCCGTCGAGCGGGATCCTGAACAGTTCCGAATAGACGCCGCGCCGCGCGCTCACGTAGAGCCCATCCGAAGCGGCGGAAATGCCCTCGATCAAGCGCCCCGGCTGAGCCGCGACGACCACCTTCGCCGTGCTGAGCGGCTGTCCGGCCTCGACCTCGAGCACCTTGAAGGTGGGCGCGTCCTTGTGGCTGAGCAGGAAGATGTGGTCGCCGACGACCGAGAGCCTCGTGATGTCGTCGTCGCGCCCGGCCAGCTTGACCCACGGTGCGTCCACGGACCCGGCAGCCGCGACCGGTGCAGTCCACAAGGCGATTTCGTTCTGGACGCCGTTGGCGGTGCCGGCGAAAGCGATCGGCGAGCCGGGCACCGTTCCCGCATAGGGGAACTCCTCGGGGCTCACCTCGACCTTCGGCGACACGCCGGGCCCGAGGATCGGCACAGGCGCCGATTTGAGATCCCACAGATAGACCTTGCTGTTCTTGTACTTGTCCGTCTCCGGCTCGCCCGCCTTGAGCGGCGTCAGCAGCGTCGTGAACAGGCTGTTGTCGTCGGGAAGCCAGCTGACTCCGCCGAACTGCGCGTTCGGCACCGGCCCGGCGATCGCCTTTGCGGTTGCGACGTCGTACACATAGAGCGAAGCATCTTCGGAGCCGCCCTCGGAAATGCCGAGCGCGACCTTGGTCCCGTCGTTCGACGGCGTGAAATAGTTGATTGCAAACGGCTCGCCGCCGTGCGCCGCGCGGATCGCTGCGACATCGACCAGCTTGCGCACGCTTCCATCGGAATCGCGGACCATCAGGTCGAAATTGTCCGAACCCGCGCTGCGCTGCTCGTAGAACACGCGCGGCCCGACCGGCGTGATCGACTGGACGACGTCGAACGATCCGCCCATCGCCGCAAGCTTCGCGAGGATCGCGTCGTGATTGGGAAGCCCGTCAAGGAACGAGCGCGTGTAGCGGCCCTCCGCCTTCATCCAGTCGACGACATTCGGGCCCTGCTGCTCGAAATAGCGGAACTGGTCGGTGATCGACTTGCCGAACAGGGTTTCGGTGACGGGCTTTGCCGGCGGCACCGGCGGCTCGGCCGGCGGCGCCGCAGCCAGAGCAGGAGCGAATGCAACAGTCCCACACAACAGTGCAATAAGCCGTTTCATTGCGAGTCCCCCCGAATTGACTGCGGCGGTGTTCCACCTTTTTGAAAAGACGGCAACTTTCAATTTAACGCGCGCGGGTTTTGCGCGGTTGAACAAGGCTCAGCCGTACTTCGCCGCTTCCGTTTTGCAGTCGTACGGCAGCTTCTCGCTGGTGCAGAAGTCCGGCCAATATCCACTCTGCCGCCAATAGCGGACCAGCCCCAGCCGCGCGGCGACCTGCATGAAGCGCGGGTCCGACCGCACGCCAGCGAAATCGGGCCTGAACAAGATGCCGCGATCGACCGCCGGCTCGAATCCCGGCTCTTCGAGGAGCTGATACACCTGGTCGACACGTCCGAACGTCCCCAGTGCCTCGAGCACGTCGTTGCGCATCGCTGGATCGTTCGAGGGCCGCCCATTCAGCGACGCTATCGCTTGGTCGACGTTGCCCGGACTCGGGTCCAGTCGAGCGGCAATCAGCTTGCGGTAAGGGTCCATGTCGGCATCGCTCGAATGGATGGCTTGCGGGAGCAGCTGAAGTGCCGCTCGCGGGTCGCCATAACGGAACTGAAGGGCGAAATCGGCCAGATCGATCGCATCGTCGTCCGGCCATTTCTTGCGCGCGTCGGCAATGTCCTTCTTCGCGTTCGAGAATTGTCCGGAATAGATCAGCGCAAGGATGTACTCGTATCGCGTGAAGGACGAGCCAGGCTCGAGACTCACGCCGTTTGCCGCGGCGGCGACTGAATCCGAGAGTCGTCCCACGGAGCGAAGCTCGGTGGATAGATGCATTTGGATCATCCCGTATTCGGGATCGCGTTCTGCCCCTTTCTCCAGAATCTGCAGCGCTCGCAATGAGTTGTTGTCGTTCAGGTGATATTCCGCGTCGTAGGTCAGCGCGCTCCGGGGATCGAGCTTTCGAGCCGTCATAATGGCATCCTGGGCACTTTTGAGCGCTGCCGCATAACCGGGCGACGAACTGTCCCGCAGCCCCTCTGCAATCCACGAGCGACTGAGAGCGAGATAACCCCAGCCGGGTGCGAAGTCCGGCGCGAGCGTCGTCACCCGCTCGAAGATTCTGACGAAATCGTCGTTCGAGAGTCCGTTTTCGCCGAGCCCGGTGCAGCCGCTCAGATATAGGCCCAGCGCAGGCTGCGTCAGCCGCGCCCTTCCCCCTCGCGCATCGGTCAGGCACAGCGCCGCCTTCGACGCCGATGCCGAGACTTGTCCCTTGAGGTCGGCACCCGCCGCATCCACGACGCTCCAATTCTGTGACCACAGCGTCGTGTGACCGTCCTCGTCCGAAAGCGTGATCGTGGCGTTCGCTCCGGCACCGTGCGGATCGGTCGAGATGAGCATCCTGTACCCGGAGGCGGACGGACTGGCGTCGGCCGGCGCGATAACCGTCGCGCGATCGAACCGTCGCGGCAGGAACGCAGCCATGTCCCCGGCGGCGACGTTCGCATAATCGGCTGCCATCGCCTTGTCTGCCGAAGCCGGCGACGGGGCGACGGTGATCGCGATTTCCTGCTCGCCCGACCAGCGATGCCAGCCCAAGATCGCGAGCAGGGCCGCGACGAGCGCGATCGCAGCTCCACCCAGCACCCGCGTCGGAAGCCGCATCTTCGCCCGCGGCCGATCTTGTGGCGAAGCGGGCGCGGGTGCTGCCGACGGAATCGCCGCGATCCGTTCGATAGCGCGCCGGATCCGCTCGGCATTGGCAGGCTCGCGATGCCCCTTGGAATACGACAGGCCGATCGCCTGCAGCTGGCGGAAGCCGAGCGGCGGCTCGGTTCCGTCAAGCGACAGGGGAATCAGCTTTCCGGCGTCGCGTGCATAGCCGGCTTCGTCGCGCACCCACATCGATTGCACCGAGTCGGCTGACCACAGCACGAGGACGGCATCGCAATCCTTCAGGGCCTTCTCGATCTCCGACGAGAAGCTCGCGCCTCCGCCGATATCGTCCTCGTCACGCCACACGTCATGACCTTCGCGCTCCAGCCACTCGCTGAGGCGCCGCGCCCTCCCCTCGTCCTTCCGCGAATAGCTCAGGAACAGTTTCGCCACACGGCCCCCCCCGTCAGGCTCAACGCTGCCCGTCTAGACGCTCGGACGCAAGCGTGCCGCTCAAATGCCGCCTTCGACCGGGTCGTATCCAGCCGCTCGCAGACGCTCGGTGAGTACGGCCGCCGTGGCGTTCGCCAGTTCCCCATCGACCGACCGGATGACGAAATTGGCGCCATGGCCGCCGTCCTTGAAGAACGGATAGCTGCCGATTGCCACGCCGCGGTGCGCCTCCTCGGTTTCGCGCAGCAGGTCGGCGATGTCGCTTTCCGCCGCACGCGCGCCGACGGTCACCGACACGACCGGCCGGCCGCCCTCGAGCTTGCCGGTCAGTGCCTCGAGCATGCTCGCGGTGATCGCGGGCACGCCGGCCATGATATAGACGTTGCCGATCCTGATGCCCGGCGCGCCCGAATAGGGGTTGCGCAGCAGCTCGGCGCCTTCGGGCGTCCGTGCCATCCTCAGCCGCGCCTCGGTGAGTCCGCCGGGCCGGTCGCGATAATAATCCTCGAGGATTTTCCGCGCCTCAGGGTGAACGATCACCGGAACGCCGAAGGCCGTGGCGATGGCGTCGACCGTGATGTCGTCGTGGGTCGGCCCGATCCCGCCCGTGGTGAAGAGATAATCATGCTTCACGCGAAGCGCGTTGACCGCGTCCCCGATCGCCGCGCTGTCATCCGGCACGACCCGCACCTCGGCAAGCCTGATGCCCTGGTCGTTCAGCCATGTCGCGATCTGCGCGACGTTCCTGTCCTGCGTGCGGCCCGAAAGGATCTCGTCGCCGATCACCACCAGCGCAGCCGTCCAGACGCGGTCGGAATGCATCGCCTCGCCCTAGCCCGCCCGGCGAGCCGCGCAACAGGCTTGCACTACTGAGCTACACATGTAATACACCGCTACAAATGTAGCCGCAGAGGTTCCGAATGCCCTTCGCACTGCTTGCACTCGCCGCCGTCCAGACCTTCGCCGCCGGCACGCCCGCATTTGACCCGCGCCGGCACAAGAACGAAATCGCCGGCAGGCCCGCGGAAGTGCTCGTCCTTGGAACCACTCACCTTTCCCAGCTGCCGCATCAGGTCGATCCCAAGCTGTTCGATCCGCTGCTCGACCGTCTCGCCCGCTTCAAACCGCAGATCATCACGGTCGAGGGCCTGTCGGGCGAGGAATGCGAGACCTTGCTTCACTTCAAGCCGCAGCATGGCGCCGACACCTGGGAGACCTATTGCTGGCCGACCGACGAGCTGGAGAAAGCGACCGGGCTGACGGTGTCGCACGCGCAAGCCGAAGCGGACCGCGCGCTTGCCGCGTGGCCGGCCTCGCCCGCTCCGGCGCAGCGCCGGCACCTCGCCATGCTGTTCCTCGCAGCCAACGATCGCGGGTCGGCGATGGTGCAGTGGCTGCGGCTTGCGCAAGCGGAACGGCACGCGGGGGACGGTCTCACGCCACCGATGGTCGACGTCCTCGACCGCAAGGGAAAGCCGCTCAACGAGAATTACACGATCGCTGCAGCCCTTGCAGCGCGGCTCGGCCTCGAGCGCATCTATGAAGTGGACGATCATCTCGCCGATACGCCGCTCGACGAGAACAGCCCGGAAGGGAAGGCCTATGCTGCCGCGATCGAGCACGCCTGGCACGACAAGCCCCCGCCCCCGGTCCGCGGCGAAGAGGACCGGCTCGAAGCCAATCTCCACACCGGCGCCGACGTGGTCGCGCTCTACCGGCTGATGAATGCGCCCGAGAGCGAGCGCGAGACGATTGCCTCGGACATGGGCCGCGCCGTCTCCGATCCCGCTGCCCAGCCCTACGGCCGGCAATATGTCGCCTGGTGGGAGACCCGGAACCTGCGCATCGCCGCGAACATCCGCTCGACGCTGCAGAAGACTCCCGATGCACGCGTGCTCTCGATTATCGGCGCGACCCACAAGGGCTATCTCGACGCTTATCTCGACATGATGCAGGACGTGCGGCTGGTCGACGCGATGCAATTCCTCCGCTGACGGGGTGCAAATCTTCGGCCTCGCGACTAATTAGGCCGCATGACCCAATACATCAGCGTCGCTGCCGACTACGACGGCGCCGAATCGCGCAACGGCATCATCAAGCTTCACGGGGCCGACGCGTTCGAGGGCATGCGCCGCGCCGGACGGCTCGCTGCCGAGATCCTCGATGGGCTTGCGCCGCATGTTGTCCCCGGAGTGACCACTCAGGAACTCGACGAGATCGTCTATCGCATGACGCTCGAGGGCGGCGGCGTCCCCGCGACGCTCGGCTATCGCGGCTACACGCATAGCTGCTGCATCTCGATCAACCACGTCGTCTGCCACGGAATCCCGAGCGAGCAGCGCGCGCTCAAGGAAGGCGACATCGTCAACATCGACGTCACCCCGATCCTCGACGGCTGGCACGGCGACTCGA
>JAICXO010000030.1 GCA_025980335.1 Sphingomonas sp.
CTCGACAAGATGAAGGACGCCAAGTCGAACGAGGACTTCTTCGCTTCGATGAACCAGTAGAGTTCGCGCCCGTGCGGCCTCGGCCTCTGTGCCGAAGCCGCATCGGCGGCTAAGCAGGGCCGATGCTTCAGGGCTTCGACTTCGGCGCGATCTTCACCGCCGCGGGGCTCGTCAAGCTCGGGCAGATCATCGTCGGCGACCTGACCATGGCCGGCGACAATGTCGTGATCATGGGCGCGCTCGCCTCCGGCCTGCCGCCGCGCGACCGGCGCAAGGTGCTGATGTTCGGCGTCAGCATGGCGCTCGTCTGCCTGATCGTCTTTGCGGTGATTGCGACCCAGCTGTTGAGGGTCACCGGACTGGTGTTCGCGGGCGGCCTGCTGCTCCTGTGGGTGGCCTACAACATGTGGCGCGAGCTTCATCCGCGCGCGCCGGTCGTCGTCGACGATCCCGACACCGCTGCGGTCGAAGGACCGCCGCCGAGCAAGAGCATCTTCCAGGCGGCGATCGCGATCGCTGCCGCGGACCTCAGCATGAGCCTAGACAACGTGCTGCTGGTCGCGTCGATCGCGCGCCAGAACCCGGCGCTGCTGTTCATCGGTCTGACGTTTTCCGTGCTCTTCATGGGTTTCGCGGCGAACTACGTCGCGCGCCTGATCGAGCGCTATTCGTGGCTCAACTATTTCGGCCTCGGCGTCATCCTGTGGGTTGCCTTCAACATGATTTATGAGGGCTGGGTCGGCGGCGAGCACGTGCTGGGGTTGAGGAGCGTGCTCGGGGTCGGCTAGGCTGACGCATGGACCCTAGCCTGATCAGCGCCGGCGCGTTCGCCGCTTTCGTCGAGATCGTGCTCATCGACATCGTGCTCGCCGGCGACAATGCGATCGTCGTCGGGGCGCTGGCTGCCGGACTCCCGCCACCGCAGCGCAGGAAGGTCATCCTGGTCGGCGTGCTTGCGGCGCTGGTGCTGCGGATCGGCTTCGCGCTGCTCGTCACCCAACTGCTGCAGATCGTCGGCCTCGTCCTCGCCGGTGGAATCCTGCTTCTGTGGGTTGCGTGGCGCATGTACCGGGAGATCCGCCACAAGGACGAGAGCGCCGGCTCGGACGAAGTCTCCGGCGACGAGCATTCCGGCCTCAGACCCGCGAAGAGCTTTGCAAGCGCCGCCTGGGGCGTTGCGCTCGCCGACGTCAGCATGAGCCTAGACAACGTCCTCGCGGTCGCAGGCGCGGCGCGTGAGCACCCTTATGTGCTGATCTTCGGCCTGATCCTCTCGGTGTTGCTGATGGGCGTGGCTGCCAATTTCATCGCGCGCTACATCGACCGATATCGCTGGATCGCCTGGGTCGGGCTGGTCGTGATCCTGTGGGTCGCCTGCAAGATGATCTACGAAGGGGCAGGGCACCTCGCGCCGGTGGTTGCGCCGCTGTTCAGCTGAAGCGGCGTGGCTGGAGACACCATTTTCGCGCTGTCCAGCGGGCGGCCGCCGGCTGCCGTTTCGGTAATCCGCATCAGCGGTCCGCGCGCGCATGACGCGGGCAAACGGATCGCGGGAGTCCTCCCTGACCCGCGCACGGCTTCTGTCCGGGAGCTTCGACATCCGACGACCGGCGAGCTGCTGGACGAGGCGCTGGTCCTCCGGTTCGACTCTCCTGCGAGCTCTACCGGCGAAGATGTGGTTGAATTTCAATGCCATGGCGGACGAGCCGTGGTCGATGCTGTGCTTGACGCCTTGGCGTCGCTCGATGGACTGAGGGGCGCGGAGGCGGGCGAATTCACCCGCCGCGCGTTCGAGAGCGGCCGGATCGACCTGACCGAAGCCGAGGGCCTCGCGGACCTGATCGAAGCCGAAACCCAGTCGCAGCGGAGGGCGGCGCTCGCGCTCGCGGAAGGTGGCCTCAGGACGCAGGTCGCTCGGTGGCAGGAGCGGGTGCTGGCACTCTCGGCCGATGCCGAGCGCGCGATCGACTACGACGAAGCGGACGAGCGGGTCGACCCCGCGCTCCGCACTGCTGCCGACGAGCTGGCGGCCGAGCTCGGATCATGGCTCGAGCAGCCCCGTGTGGAGCGCCTCAAAGAGGGCGTACGAGTCGTTGTTGCGGGACCGCCGAACGCCGGGAAATCCAGCCTTCTCAATGCCATAGCTGGCGAGGAGAGGGCGATCGTAACTGCTGCTCCAGGGACGACGCGCGATCACATCGAGGTGCCGCTCGCGCTCGGCGGCGTGCCCGTGTTGCTGACGGACACCGCGGGCCTGCGGGAATCGGAGGACGAGGTGGAGGCGATCGGCGTCGCCCGCGCGGCGCGCCTGATCGAGGCGGCCGATGTGCTGGTGTGGCTCGGCGAACCCGACCAGGTTCCGGAGCACCCGCGCGCGATACTCGTCCACGCGAAAGCCGATCTGCCGGAGCGGGAAGTCGCACCCGTTGGTTCGCTCGCGGTTTCGTCGGCAAATGGCACCGGAATCGGCGAGCTGCTTGTCGCGGTTGAGCAGGCCGCGCGGACGGTCCTTCCTCATGAGGACGTGATCGCGCTCAACCGTCGCCAGGCCCGGCACATCGAGGAAGCCGCCGAGGCGTTGGGACATGTGGGCTCGACATCTGACCTGTTGCTGATCGCCGAAGACTTGCGGCAAGCGCGGAGCGCGTTCGACCGGCTGACGGGCCGCGCGGGAGTCGAGGAGTTGCTCGACGCACTGTTCAGCCGGTTCTGTCTCGGGAAGTAGCCGTGTTTCACGTGAAACAATCCTGAGCTAAGGCGCCGTCGATGTATGACGTTCTGGTCATCGGCTCCGGCCACGCCGGGTGCGAGGCGGCTGCTGCCGCAGCCCGGCGCGGCGCGCGGGTCGGACTGCTGACGTTCCGCGCCGAGGACGCGGGCCAGATGTCGTGCAATCCGTCGATTGGCGGCGTCGGCAAGGGACATCTCGTGCGCGAGCTGGATGTGTTCGACGGGCTGATGGGGCGCGCGGCGGACCGGGCCGCGATCCATCGCCGCATGCTCAACCGCAGCAAGGGGCCGGCGGTCTGGGGACCGCGGGTGCAGGCGGATCGCAAGCTCTACCGAGAAGCCATTCGCGGCCTTCTTCGCGAGAGCGGTGTCGAAGTGCTGACCGCAGAGGCTCGTCGCCTGGTTATCAACCGCGGTGAGATAGCAGCGGTCGATACGAGCATCGGGTTGCTTTCGGCGTGCGCGGTCGTGATCGCGACCGGGACCTTCCTCGATGCGCGTATGTTCGTCGGTCAACAGGTGATTGAAGGCGGCCGAAGCGGCGAACGCGCTTCGCATGCGCTTGCGCACCAGGTCCGCGACATCGGGCTCGCGCAGGGGCGGCTCAAGACTGGGACTCCGCCGCGGCTCGACGGACGGACGGTCGACTGGGCACGGCTTGAGGATCAGCCCTCCGACCAGGATCGCTGGACCATGTCAGCGCTCGACGACGGCACGCGGCGGCCGCAACTCCGATGCGCGATCGCGCGGACCAATTCGCGGACGCACGAGATCATCGAGGCAAACTTTGGACGATCGCCGCTGTTCGCCGGCGCCATCGAAGGACGAGGGCCACGCTATTGTCCGTCGATCGAGGACAAGGTGAAGCGGTTCGCCGACCGTGACAGCCACCAGGTATTCCTCGAACCGGAGGCCCTCGACGGCCACCTTATTTATCCAAACGGCATTTCGACCTCGCTTCCTGCCGACGTTCAACTTGATTTCGTGCGCAGCATTGAAGGGCTCGAGCGCGCCGAATTGGTGCGGCCGGGTTACGCGGTTGAGTACGAGTTCGTCGATCCGCGGCGGCTCAACCAAAATCTGCAGGTGCGGGATCTGCCGGGGCTGTTCCTTGCGGGGCAGATCAATGGAACGACCGGGTACGAGGAGGCCGCCGCTCAGGGACTCGCAGCCGGTTTGAACGCTGCCGCGACGGCGCTCGAGCTGGATCAAGTCCGCTTCGATCGCCGCACTTCGTACATCGGCGTCATGATCGACGACCTGACGCTGCAGGGGGTGACCGAGCCGTATCGCATGATGACCGCTCGCGCCGAGTTTCGCCTCGCGCTCCGCGCCGACAATGCGACGACACGGCTCGGCGAGGCCGCACTCGCAGCGGGATGTGTGTCGCAGCGCCGGAAACGACAGATCGAGGATCATTTCGTGCTGCGGTCCGGTCCCGCCTGGGCGCAAACGGCGGAGGGGCGGGCCGACGCGCTCTATCTTCCTTACGTCGAGCGCCAGCAACGTGAATGGGAAGCGGTTCAGCGCGACTCGCGCGTGTGGATTCCTCGTGACTTCGACTATCGCGAGGTACCGGGACTCTCCAACGAGATGGTGGAAAGACTGTCCGCTGCGGGACCGGAGACGCTGGACCATGCGTCTAGGGTTCCTGGAGTCACGCCTGCAGCATTGTCGGCTCTCTTCGTCGCCGCCAGCAGGCGAGCAGCCGCATGATGGATCAGCTGGAGCAGGTCGCCGGCCGGCCTGTTTCACGTGAAACATTCGGCCGGCTCGAGCGGTATGTTGACCTGCTTCGCGCCGAAGCCGGGCGACAAAACCTCGTTTCGGCAGCGACGCTGAATGACGTTTGGAACCGGCACATTCTCGATTCGGCGCAGCTCGTACGGTACGAACCGCGCCCTGGCGCTTCGTGGATCGACATCGGAGCTGGCGCTGGACTTCCGGGCATCGTCCTCGCGTGCCTCGTCGCTGGACCGGTCACGCTCGTCGAGCCGCGGCGACTCCGCGCCGAATTTCTCCACAAGGCCGTCGAGTCGCTCGGATTGAGGGCATCGGTGATCTGCGCGAAAGCCGAGCGCGTAGAGGGAGCGTTCGATGTAATCACCGCCAGAGCTGTCGCGCCGCTCGGCCAATTGCTGAAGATATCCGCACATCTGTCCACAAGAAATACCGTCTGGGCGCTTCCCAAGGGGCGCAGCGCGGAGGGGGAACTGGCCGAAGCCCGCCGGTCGTGGCAAGGTGACTTCCACTTGGAACCGAGTGTCACCGACGGCGACAGTTTCATCGTCGTCGCGACAGGGGTGAGGGCGAAGACATGATCCGGATCGCGGTAGCCAACCAGAAGGGCGGCGTGGGCAAGACCACGACCTGCATCAATCTCGCCACGGCGCTCGCGGCGATCGGCTGGCGGGTCTTGCTCGCCGACCTCGACCCGCAGGGTAATGCGTCCACCGGACTCGGCGTCGCCGCCTCGCAGCGTAAACGGTCGAGCTACGACGTGCTGATCGGCACCGCATCGGCGACCGAGGCTGCAATCCCGACGCGGGTGCCGCGGCTCGATCTGCTGCCTGCGACGGTGGATCTGTCGGGCGCGGAGGTCGAGATGGTGGCCCTCGACGATCGTGCGCATCGACTGGACAAGGCGTTCGGTGCAGCGCCGCCGGGGCGCTGGGACATTTGCATCATCGACTGTCCGCCGTCGCTCGGCCTGCTGACCGTCAATGCGCTTGTCGCGGCGCGCCACCTGCTGGTGCCGCTCCAGTGCGAGTTTTTCGCGCTCGAGGGACTCAGCCAGCTGCTCCAGACGGTCGAGCGCATCCGCGGCGCGTTCAATCCCGAGCTGTCGATCCTCGGCGTCGCGCTGACGATGTTCGACCGCCGCAACAACCTTTCGCAGGCCGTTGCGGAAGATGTCCGCGCGTGCCTCGGCCCAGCGGTGTTCGAAACGATCGTTCCCCGCAACGTTCGCTTGTCCGAAGCGCCCAGTCACGGGCTGCCGGCGTTGATCTATGATCTGAGATGCCCCGGCTCCGAAGCCTATGTCCGTCTCGCCCGCGAGCTGATCGGCCGCCTTCCGGCACTTGCGGAGGCTGCATGAGCGAGCGTCCGGCCAAGGGGCTGGGCATGGGCCTCCAGGCGCTCCTCGGCGAAGCAGCGCGTGCTCCCAGTTCCGAGGCGCAGCGAGCGGAGTCCCGCGGCGGCGTTCGCGAGATCGAGATTTCGCAAATTCGCCGCAACCCCGAGCAGCCGCGGCTTCATTTCAACGAGGATGCGATCGACGAGCTTGCCCAATCGATCCGCGAACGCGGCGTTCTGCAGCCGATCCTGCTCCGTCCGGCCGGTGACGACTACATGATCGTTGCAGGAGAGCGCCGCTGGCGTGCGGCGCAGCGGGCGCAGCTGCATACGATCCCGGCCATCGTCCGCGACATCGACGAGTCGACGACGGCTGAGCTCGCGCTGATCGAGAACATCCAGCGCGAGGACCTCAACCCGCTCGAGGAAGCGGAAGGCTACAAGCAGCTGATCAAGCGCCACGGCCACACGCAGGACGGCGTCGCGCAGATCGTGCACAAATCGCGCAGTCACGTTGCCAACCTGCTGAGATTGCTCGAGCTTCCCGAGTTCGTGCGCCAATCGCTATTGAAAGGCGATATCAGCATGGGGCATGCGCGTGCCGTCGCGACCGCTCCGGATCCCGAAGCGCTGACACGCGAGGTGATCCGCAAGGGCCTGTCGGTGCGCCAGGCCGAAGACCAGGCCCGGCGCGAGAAGGTCAAGCCGCTTGGAAGCGCTTTCGCACGCGCAAACGCGCGCAGGGCCGCGAACACCGTCGACGCGGACCTTCAGGCGCTCGAGCGGCAGCTCGGGGATATTCTCGGCCTCAAGGTGCAGGTGATCCACAAGGGCCAGGGCGGATCGGTGGCTCTCCATTATTCGAGCCTCGACCAGCTCGACATGATCTGTCAGCGCCTCAGCGGCGAACCGATCTAATCGTCTAGGCGCGGCTGCGCGCCTTTCGCGCGATTGCGAGCAGCTCCTCGCCGAGTGCTTCGGTCGGCGGCGCGTCGCCGAACATCAGGTCGCGTTCCAATCCGCCGGCGCGCTCGGCGACGGTCGCCAGATCGCCGGCGCGCCACTTTCGAAGCATTGTCTGGACGCGATCTTTATCCTTCCAGAACAGGGCTTTACCAAACGACGCCATGACGGCATCGAGGCTCTCTCCGCGTTCGACCCTGGCCCGCGCAGGCGCAAGAAACAGAAGCCGGCGCTGCAAAGAGCGGATCGCCGGAACCGCTTCCGAGCCGGCCACTGGAAGTTCGGCCATGGCCTCTGCCAGTTCGTCGATCTCGCCGAGAAGCGCGAGGTCCGCGAGACGCAGGAAATCTCCGGCGTCGCTTTGCGCACCCACAGCATCGATCGACTCGTGCCCGAGCTCCTTCGGCGCATGCGGCGATGCGTCGATGTACAGTGCAAGCTTCTCCAGCTCCTGCGCCGCGATCGCCTGATCGTTGCCGCAGGCGCTCGCAAGTCGTGCTGCGACGGCCGGCGCGATCTTCAGTCCGACGCGGCGGCCCAGGTCGGACACCATCCGCGCCGCGTCGTCGCTCTCACGCACATAGGCGGTGAAGGCGAGCGCATGCGGCGATGCTTCGGCGAGCTTGAGGAGCGCCGAAGACTTTGGCAGTGCACCGGCAATCGCCACGACCGGGCTTTCGATCTTCCCGGCGCCAAGCAACCCTTCGACTCCCTCGACGATGTCGTTGCCGGCCGGCTCTATCCAGATCAGCCGCCGCTCACCGAACAGGCTGAGCGCCGCAGCTTCGTCCACGAGCAGCGCCGGGTTCGACTTGATCGCGGCCGCGGCGATCGTGAGCTTCTGCGCGCTGAGCGCCTCGAGCAGCCGTGCCGCCAGCCCGCGCGACTGGGCCTCGTCCGGACCGAGCAGCAAATAGAACCGGATCTTTGAATCCGGCTGGTCGACCGCGCGGCCGATCGACGATTTCTGCGCCTTCACGTCCGGTGCGTGGTCCGGGCGGCGTAGATCGCCAGCCGGGCAACGATTTGGTCGGCGACGATGCCTGACAGGTTCTCGAGCGCGGTCTGTTCCGCCGCGACGGTTGCATATTCGCTGCTGACGACATCGACGCTCGCGTCCGATCCGGCCGTTTCGTCGAGCAAGACCGAGCCGTTGGACAGGTCGACGAGCTGGTAGCGCGCGCGCAGGGTTTCGCGCTCCTGGGTCGCGGCGCGGTCGGCGCGAAGACCGTAAGAGGTAATGTTGTCGTCGAGCGTGACGTCGAGGCGATACAATGGCGTGCTGCTCCCCGTCTCGCCGAGGCGGTCGACCAGCTTGGTGCGCACGAGCCAGCCCTCCTGTCCCGGAATCGACGCAACCTCGACCGATCGCAGCAGGCCTGACACGGGGCTTCCCGCACCTCCGCCGTAGAGCGAATGCAGGCCGCACGCCGAAAGCAGCAGGAGAAACGGAAGAATTGCGAGCCGCCGCATCATGCGACGATATTCACCAGCCGGTCGGGAACGACAATGACCTTGCGCGGGACCGCGCCGTCGAGCTGGCGCTGAACGTTCTCCGACGCGAGCGCCAGTGCTTCGGCGGCTGCGCGGTCGAGGCCGCGGGGCGCCTCGATCGTATCCCGCAGCTTCCCGTTGACCTGGACCGCGAGCGTCACCTGCTCGTCGACGAGTAGCGCCGGATCGAAGCTCGGCCAGGAAGCGTCGGCGATGATGCCGGACTGGCCCAGAAGCGCCCAGCATTCCTCCGCGAGGTGCGGTGCCATCGGCGCAATCAGCAGGACGAGCGTGCGGATCGCCTCCGTGCGCGTAGCCGACGGCTTCGCCTTCTCAATGGCGGTGGTCAACTCGTACAGCTGGGCCACCGCCTTGTTGAACTGAAGTCCATCGATCGCCTCGCCGACCGCGGCGATCGTGCGATGGAGCTTGCGTTCGAGCGCCTTGTCCTCGCCGTCGCCCTGAGCGGGACTGTTCGCGAGGCGCCACACGCGCTGCACGAAACGCGATGCGCCCTCGATCCCCGCCTCGGACCATTCGAGGTCGCGCTCCGGCGGGCTGTCCGAGAGCATGAACCAGCGCACCGCGTCCGCGCCGTACTTCGCCAGGATCGGCTCGGGATCGACGGTGTTGCGCCGCGACTTGGACATCTTCTCGACGCGTCCCGGCGTCACCGGATGACCGCTTTCGATATGGACCCAATCGTCGCCATTGCGCTTGACCTCGCCGGGGCTGAGCCAGCTGCCGTCCGCGGCGCGATACGTCTCGTGGGTCACCATCCCTTGCGTGAACAGGCCCCTGAATGGCTCGGCGATCGCGATTTTGCCCATCCGCTGCAAGGTGCGAGTCAAGAAGCGCGCGTAGAGCAAGTGCAGAATCGCGTGCTCGACGCCGCCGATATATTGCGCCACCGGCAGCCATTTCTCCGCCTCCGCGCGATCAAACGGCTTGTCCGCCGGCTGGCTCGCAAAGCGGATGAAATACCAGCTCGAATCGACGAAGGTGTCGAGCGTGTCCGTCTCGCGCGTCGCCTCGCCGCCGCAGCTGGGGCACGCCACATGTTTCCACGTCGGATGGCGGTCGAGCGGGTTGCCAGGCGCATCGAACTCCACGTCTTCGGGAAGTGTCACCGGCAGCTGCTCGCGTGGGACCGGAACCGCCCCGCAGCGCGGGCAATGAATGATGGGGATGGGCGTACCCCAATAACGCTGGCGAGAGACGCCCCAGTCACGAAGCCGGTACTGGACCTTGCTCTCGCCCCAACCCGCCTCCTCGGCGCGGCGGATGACCTCGGCTGACGCTTCCGCTGTGCTCAAGCCGTCGAGGAAGCGCGAATTGACTGCGACTCCGGGCACGCTTTCGGCCTCGTCGCCGACCGGCTCGGAGGCGAGATCGGCGCTCGGCGCAACGACCCGGCGGATCGGCAGATGATAACGCGTCGCGAATTCGAAGTCGCGCTGATCATGCGCCGGAACGCCGAACAGCGCACCGGTGCCGTAATCCATCAGCACGAAGTTCGCGATATAGATCGGTAGCCGCCACTCGGGATCGAGCGGATGAACCACTTCGAGACCGGTCGCGTAGCCCTTCTTCTCCGCTGTTTCGATCTCCGCCGCGCTGGTGCCGCCGGCCCTGGACTCGGCGACGAATGCGGCGGCCCCGGCGTCCGAAGCGGCGACAGACTGCGCAATCGGGTGATCGGCGGCCACCGCGACAAAGCTCGCGCCAAAGATCGTGTCCGGCCGGGTGGTGAAGACCTCCACCGAGTCTATCCCCCTCCCGCTTGCGGGAGGGGTTAGGGGTGGGTACGTTTCAGTTTCTGACACGCCCACCCCTTCGGCGCTTCGCGCCTCTTCCCCTCCCGCAAGCGGTAGGGGAGACGCCAGCCGGAACCGGAATTGCAGGCCGCGGCTCTTGCCGATCCAGTTCTCCTGCATCAGCCGGACCTTTTCCGGCCATTGATCGAGGCTCTCTAGCCCGTCGAGCAGTTCATCGGCGAAGTCGGTGATCTTCAGGAACCATTGCGACAGCTTCCTCCGCTCGACCGGCGCGCCCGAACGCCAGCCTCGGCCGTCGATCACCTGCTCGTTGGCGAGCACGGTCATGTCGACCGGGTCCCAATTGACCTCGCTTTCCTTGCGATAGACCAGGCCGGCGTCGAACAGGTCGAGGAACAGCGCCTGCTCGTGGCCGTAATAGCTCGGATCGCAGGTCGCGAGCTCGCGGCTCCAGTCGATCGCGAACCCGATCCGCTTCAGCTGCTCGCGCATTGCTTCGATATTGGCCCGGGTCCATGCGCCGGGATGAACCTTGCGCTCCATCGCTGCATTCTCGGCCGGCATGCCGAATGCATCCCAGCCCATCGGATGGAGCACTTCATGACCCTGCATCCGACGGAACCGGGCGATGACGTCGCCCATCGTGTAATTGCGCACGTGGCCCATGTGGATGCGCCCCGAGGGATAGGGGAACATCTCGAGCACGTAGGTCTTCGGCTTGTCGCTGCCGCTGTCAGCCGAGAAAGAACCTTCCTCTGCCCACCGCGCCTGCCATTTGCGGTCGGCCTCGTTCGGGTCGAAACGCCCGTTCATGGCGACGACCTCGGCTTAGCCTGGAACGGAAGAGCGCCTGAGGTCGCGGGCGCGAGTCAGGATGATGTCTTCGAGCTTCTGGACGGTGGCCGCGGAGACCGGCGCCTCGACCCAGGCACCATTTTGGTTGACCTCCCGCGCCGCCGTCACACGCAACGCGTCCGCGCGAAGGTCGGGATCGAGCACGGCGACGGTCAGCTTGATCCGCTCGCCGGGAGCCTTGGGGTTGGTGTACCAATCGGTGATGATCACGCCGCTCGCCGGGTTGGCCTGGAGCAGCGGGGCGAACGAAACCGTGTCCACCGCCGCGCGCCACAAATAGCTGTTCACGGCAATCGTGGTGACCCGCGACGGCGCGAGCCGCGTCGGAAGGTTCTTGTTGCGGGCACAGCCGGAGCCGGCGAGGGCGAACACCAGCAGTGCGGCAGCGGTCGTGTGCAGGCGATTCATCGATGGTCCTTGTCGAAAGGGCGTTCAGACGGGCGTTCAGGCGGGCGTTATATTGCTGGCGTATCTCTCGCAAGCGGCGCCCGCTGCGCCGTGACTATGTGCTTCCTCGGCAACAGGCGATGAACGAAACGACTCCGCTCATGGAACCTTCAGGCCGGCGGGACTATATCGACTCGCGAACAGGGAGAATTGTTCGTTGTTGAGTCTCGCCAGACGTAGAGGAGCCGGTCTGGCTGCGGCGCTCGCCGCGGCCGGTCTCGTGCTGACCCCTGCGTTCGCGGCGACCAGCTCCAAGAAGCGCGCTCCGGCCGTTTCGCTCAGCTTCGACAGCCTGTCCTCATTCACCCCGGCCAATGCCGACCCCAAGCTCGCCGCTGCGCTTGCCGGCAAGTCGTTGTCGCTGACGGATTTCAAGTTCACTCCGGCGCCGGCCAAGGGGCGGCCGTCGCAGGTCCGCGTCGCCATCCGCGCCCGCGTGAACGCGCCGGCTGAGACGGCGTTGGCGCAGGCGAGTGCGCCGACTGCTGCGGTCAACGCGCTGACGCCGACCAGCTACAATCTCGGCGTCGCGGTCGGTTGGCGCCGCTTCGCCGTTTCGGGCGACGTCTCGAAGACCAAGCAGGCGGATTCGGCGATCGCCGGCCGCGAGACCGCCATCGTCGGCGTCAGCTATTCGCTGAGCAAGTTCACCGGCCGGGTCGCCGTCGGCGCCGACCGGTCCGACAGCAAGGGTCTTGCGGCGCTTCGCCGCGGCGACACCTATTCGCTCGACGTCGGTGGCTCCTACTCGCTTTCGAAGCGCGTCGCCGTGAACGGCGGCGTTCGCTACAATGTCGAGCGTGACCGGCTGTCGGCTCTCCAGGACGACCGCCGCGACAGCCAGGCGGTGTACATCGGAACCGCGTTCAAGTTCTGAACGCCGATATTCCCGCCCAGCCCTGAAACCCTAAGCCGCTGATCCGCGCGAACCTGCGCGCGTCCATTCCGCCGAGCGCGATCAGCCTGCGTCCACCTAGTCGCGCCATGGCCGCGCCGCGCATCCGCGGGATCGGAGCCCACTCCGGATGGCTGGCGGTTGGATAGATCGGCGACAGCAAAATCAGGGCCGTGCGCGCTAGAAGCGCGGCGCGCAGTTCGGGCAGGTTGTGGACGCGCGCTGCACTTCTCCGCTCGCCCAAAATGAGTGTGAGGCCCCGCTGACGCGCCAGCAGCCGCAGTCGTCGCACCTCCGCGGCCGGAAGCGCCGTCAGCAGGAGCACGCCGCCGCGGCGCCCGACTCGGCGGACGGAGGCGCTGCTCGCCGCGTCCGCGACAATAAGCCATTCGCGAGGGGCGGTCTGGCGGCGGCGCATGGCCGTTCCTATAGCGCTGCCGGTGACCAGCGCAGCAGAGAGACGCGACCGAATTCTCGAGCGGATCGCGCGCGCGGCGTCGCTGGCGAAGCGCGACCCCGGCGATGTCCAGTTGATCGCGGTCAGCAAAGGCCGCTCGATCGAAGAGATCGAACCGCTGATCGAGTCAGGCCAGCGCGACTTCGGCGAAAACCGGGTTCAGGAGGCGCTCGCCAAATGGCCTGCGCTGCTCGCGCGGCATCCCGATCTGCGCCTCCACGCAATCGGGCGCCTGCAGTCGAACAAGGCGGCCGAAGCGGTGCGACTGTTCGACACCATCCACTCGCTCGACCGGCCGTCTCTGCTGCATGCGCTGGTCAAGCAAGCCGAGGAGTCGGGAAGGCGCCCGCCTGTCTACGTGCAGGTCAACATCGGCGAAGAGGAGCAGAAGGGCGGCTGCGCGATCGGCGATGTCGGCGACCTCGTTCGCGCGATCCGTGCGTCGCCGCTGCCGCTCGCGGGCCTGATGGCGATCCCGCCGCTCGGACTCGAGCCGTCGCCCTTCTTCGCGCTGCTTGCGGAGCTCGCCCGGCGGCATGACGTCGCCGGCCTGTCCACGGGGATGTCGAGCGATTTCGAAGCGGCGGTGATGCTTGGCGCGACGGCGGTTCGCGTGGGTACCGCACTGTTCGAGGATCAATGATCGAGGCCGCGGCACTCATTTTCGATTTCGACGGCGTGCTGCTCGAGAGCGAGTTCGAGGCGAACATCGAGCTTGCGGGGCTGCTGACCGAGCTCGGCCATCCCCACACTCCCGCCGAAGCCATCCGCCATTACACCGGCCTCAACGGAGAGGATTTCATCGGCGCGATCGAACGCAGGACGGGCGCGGTGCTCCCGCCGGATTTTCATCAACGCATGAAGGAGAAGAGCATTCGCGCGCTCGAGGACGGAATCGACCCGGTCGCGGGAGCGGTCGAGTTCGTCCGCTCCTTGCCGGCGGGGCTGCCGAAGGCGGTTGCCTCGTCGAGTTCGACTCGGTGGATCCGCGGCCACCTCGACCACCTGGGTCTGTCGAACGCGTTCGGCGAGCACATCTACAGCGGCCGCGAGCATGTTCAGCGCGGAAAGCCTGCCCCCGACATTTACCTCCATGCCGCGAAACAGCTCGGTATCGACATCGGCCGATCCGTCATCGTCGAGGATTCGGAGGTCGGAGCGAAGGGCGCGGCCGCGTCGGGCGCGATGGTCATCGGGTTCGCTGCGGGGCGGCACTGCTTCGGTGGGCACGAGGACATGCTCCGTGCGGCCGGCGCCGCGCACGTCGCCCACAGCTTCGACGAGTTGGCGGAACTCCTATCCTTCCCTCAAAGCAGCAAATGACCGCTCTTCTTCCGCTTGGTCGCGAGATAGTCGGCGTTGTGCGGATTGGCAGGCATCTGGTGCGCGACGCGCTCGACGACCTCGATCCCCGCTGACTCCAGCCCCGCGACCTTGCCCGGATTGTTGGTCAACAGGCGCACGCGATCGATCCCCAATGCGCGGAGCATCGCGGCGGCGTGTCCGTAGTCGCGCTCGTCGTCGGAGAAGCCGAGCCGCCGGTTGGCATCGACAGTGTCGAGTCCCCGGTCCTGCAGCGAATAGGCGCGCACCTTGTTTGCGAGACCGATCCCGCGGCCTTCCTGGCGCAGATAGAGCAGGACCCCGCCGCCAGCCGCGCCGATGATTCGGAGCGCTTCCTTGAGCTGCGGCCCGCAATCGCACTTGAGCGAACCGAACACGTCACCGGTCAGGCACTCGCTGTGGAGGCGGACGAGCGGCGGCTTGCCGGCAAAGGTCCCGACGACCAGCGCCACATGCTCCTGACCATCGTCCGAAGCTCGGAAGGCGACGATCTGGGTGGGCGGCAAACCGTCGAGCGGCAGCTTCGCACGCGCAATCACGTTCACGGCCGGCCGAAAGCCGGTGATTTCGTCGAGCGATACCACAGCATCCGAGGGCGCAGCCTCCAGTATCCACAGCGCCGGAAGCAGACCGGCCGACCGAGCGAGCATCAGCGCTGCGCGGCTCGCTTCGATGCAATCGGGGACCACGGGATGAAACGGGCCGACAGGCGCGCGGTCGAGATCGCGGCCGGGATCGGCGATCTCCAGTGCGGTTGCGGCATCGAGCCACGGCGCGCGGTCGACCACCACCGGCGCCTCGGGGTCCGCCGCTTCGCGCTCGTTGGCGAGCTTGAGCGCCGCAGCACGGTTGCCGCTGATCATCAGCCGCGCGCGATGATTGGGGTCGCGTACATCGAGCAGCTCCTGAGTCGTCGTTTCGACCGCTGCAACGGTGAGATCCCGGTCGCCGTCGATCCGCACCGGACGCCCCGAGCGAAGCATCGCGACTGCGCGGCCAACCGGGCCCGGGCCGTTCAAATTTCGACCTCGCAGATGAGCGGGACGTGGTCCGACGGCCGCTCCCAGTTGCGGCAAGGCTCGAGTACGCGATGCCCGGTGACGTGCGCGGAGATCTCCGGCGAGCACCACATATGATCGAGCCTTCGCCCGCGGTCGTTCCTGGTCCAGTCGGGCGACCGGTAGCTCCACCAGGTGAAGCAGCGCTCGGGGGCGGGGACGAAGCGCCGCCCGATGTCCGTCCAGTCGTGCGCCTGCCTCAGACGCGTGAGCGCCTCGACCTCGACCGGCGTGTGGCTGACGACCGTGAGCAGCGCCTTGTGGCTCCAAACGTCGCACTCGAGCGGCGCCACGTTGAAGTCGCCGACGATGATCGTCGGTTCGCTGAGACGTTCGGACCAGCGCGTCATTCGCTCGATGAAGTCGAGCTTCTGGCCGAACTTGGGATTGACCGTCCGGTCGGGCGTGTCGCCGCCCGCCGGCACATAGACGTTCTCTAGCCGCACGCCGCACTCGAGCATCACGCCGATATGCCGCGCCTCGCCATTGTCCTGCCAATCGTGCTTGCCGGGATCCTTCAGCGGCACCCGGCTGAGGATCGCGACACCGTGATGCATTCGCTGCCCGTTGAGCTGCCGGTGGACGTAGCCGGCACGGTCGAACATCTCGGCCGGGAAGATGCTGTCGACCACCTTGGTTTCCTGAAGACAGAGGATGTCCGGCTGCTGCTCGACAATCAGCCGCTCGACGAGCGCCATGCGCGCGCGCACCGAGTTGATGTTCCAGGACGCGATCTTCAGTGTGCCCACAAGCCCCGCTTAGCCCGCCTGAGCCGACAAGAAAAAGGCCCCCGCTCCGGGGGCATGGAGCGAGGGCCGCCTAGCGTTCGTCACGCAAGGGATCCTGCGGACCCCGGGTAACAGGGGGAAACCCCGGGTACTTGCAGAATCGAGCGTCTATTTAGGGCCTTGAGCCTGACGCGACGATGAACAGGTCGCAAAATGAAACTTTTTAACCTATTTCTTTTTGGGCTCGGCGTAAGTGAAGGCGCTCGCCGGCACACCGACATTGTAGCGGACGTCCGACAGCTTGACCGTCGTTCGCCGGTTCTGCCCGTCAATCGCGGTCCAGCCATAGAGCTGGAGCCCGCCCGGCGCGGCGCCGCTGCGCAGGAACACCAGCGTCAGCGAGCCATATTGAGTCGGGTCGCGCGCACGGACCGAAACCACGTTCGGGCTGTCGCTCGGAACGATTTGCGCGCGCCCCTTGAGGTCGGGCGAATTCGAAAGGAGCACGCCGAGCGGCGTCCGGTTGAGCGGCCAGCTCGATTTCTGCCCAACCTGGTAATCGACCAGCGTCAGCGTCTTGCCGTTGGCGACCAGCAGCAAGTCGCCGCTGCCATATTCGAAGCGCACCTTGCCCGGGCGCTCGAGCACCATCTTGCCGGTCGACGTACGCCCGCGCGAGTCGGTCTGGGTAAAGTTGGCCGTCATCGTGTGCACGCCGGCGATGTGCGCCTTCAGGTGCGCCATATCCGCTGAATCGGACGCTGCCGCGGGCGCGGCGGCAACGACGATCGCCGCCGGCACGAGCGCGCGCGCGAAGTTCGTCGAAAAACTCATGCAAAAGCTCCTGGATTTGTCCGCCGGAAACTGGCGTTCACCCATTGAATGCGCCGTGAACCTTGCGGTTCCGTTCCGTTCAGCGTCAGGGCAGCGAGAGAATGGCGGAGCGATCACGGCGCAGGTGAAGATCGCATTGGTTGAGGACATCCATACCGATCAGCATCGCATAAGCGAACTGGTCGCGCAGTGCGTGAACGAGCAATCCGAACTCGAGCACGTAAGGGCTACCTTGCGCGACGGGGTCGCCTTCGAATTCACCGCAGTAGAACCCGAGCCGAACTCGATATTCGGGAACGAGCATATCGCCGTTCGCTGTGACGACGCGGCGCTTGCCGCGACCCGGAACAGCAAGAGCTGCTGCAACGTCCGGACGTAACCCGGTCCCGGTCGCCCCAGTATCGATCAGGGCCTCTACAACTTCTATCGCATGGGCGTTCTGCGCAGCTGCCGACGGCAGGACTGCAACTGGGAGCACGAGACGATGACCGGAGTGCTTCCAGGAAACTTCAGCCATTCGAGAAGGCGCCGAGGTTGATCGGCGCCGGGTCGACCAGCTGGATTGAATAAATTCCGTCGCCAAACTCCTCGCCCCGCTCTTCAGCCGCATCCGCACTGCCGAAGAAGCCGACCACCTGGGCGCCTCTGAGCAACGCGTACCGCCCAAATTCGCGAGGCAAATATTCCGCCATATGGCGCTGGAAGAAATCGTAGTTCCGATCGACCTCTGCGGCGAGCGCGCTCATGTTCATGGCTGACCTCCGGCTCGGCACGTCGACGGAATCGCACGTTTCGCCGCAGCGGCCAAGCCGCTTGCGGCCAGGCGAGTCGGCGACCGGACGAGTGGAATCAAATGGGGTGGCCGTCGGGGTCGATCAGCACCTCGCGTCGGCCGACGTGGTCGGGCTGACCGACGAGCGCTTCCTTCTCCATCCGCTCGATCAGGCGCGCGGCGCTGTTATAGCCGACGCGCAGCTGGCGCTGGAGATAGGACACCGATGCTTTCTGGCTCTCGGCGACGATCTGGACCGCCTTGCGGTAAAGCTGGGTTTCGGCGTCGTCTTCTCCGGTCGGCTGTCCGTCGAACAGATAGCCGCCGTCTTCCGGCTCCTCCGTCACCGCTTGGACATAGTCCGGCGCGCCCTGCTTGCGCCAATGCTCGGCGACGGCGCGGACCTCCTCGTCGCTGACGAACGGACCGTGGACCCGGATGATCTGCTTGCCGCCGGGCATGTAGAGCATGTCGCCCTTCCCCAGCAGCTGCTCGGCGCCCTGCTCGCCGAGGATGGTGCGGCTGTCGATCTTGCTCGTCACCTGGAAGCTGATCCGGGTCGGCAAATTGGCCTTGATGACGCCGGTGATCACGTCAACCGACGGCCGCTGGGTCGCCATGATCAGATGGATCCCGGCGGCGCGCGCTTTCTGGGCGAGGCGCTGGATGAGGAATTCGACCTCCTTTCCGGCGGTCATCATCAGATCGGCGAGCTCGTCGACCACGACGACGATCTGCGGCATCACCTCATAATCGAATTCCTCGTCCTCATAGACGGGCTGACCGGTGTCGGCGTCGTAGCCGGTTTGGATTCGCCGCTTGAGCTTGGAGCCCTTGCCCTTCGACTCGCGGACCTTTGCATTGAAGCTCGGCAGCGCGCGAACGCCGAGGTTGGCCATCTTGCGATAGCGTTCCTCCATCTGCTCGACGGTCCACTTGAGCGCCCGAATCGCCTTGCCGGGTTCGGTCACCACCGGCGCCAGCAGGTGCGGGATGTCGTCGTAAATGCTCAGCTCGAGCATCTTCGGATCGATCATGATCAGTTTGCACTCGTCCGGACCGTACCGGTAGAGCAGCGACAGGATCATGCAGTTGAGACCGACCGACTTGCCCGAGCCGGTGGTGCCGGCGACCAGCAGGTGCGGCATCGGCGCGAGATCGGCGATGACGGGATCGCCGGCGATATTCTTGCCCAGGATCAGCGGCAGCGCCATGTTCTGATCCTCGAACGCCTGGCTCCCGATCAGCTCCGAAAGCGAGACCATCTCGCGCTTCGGGTTGGGGAGCTCGATGCCGATCACGCTTCGGCCGGGGATCGTCGCGACACGCGCCGAGAGCGCCGACATGTTGCGGGCTATGTCGTCGGCGAGCTGGATGACACGGCTCGCCTTGATTCCGCTCGCGGGTTCGAGCTCGTACATGGTGACGACGGGTCCTGGCCGGACCTCGACGATCTCGCCGCGGACGTGGAAATCGTCGAGCACCGATTCGAGCAGGCGGGCATTGCGCTCGAGTCCGGCGCGGTCGACCTGCTGGCGCGCATCCCTCGGCGCCGGCGAGAGGAGTTCGACGGTGGGCAGCTGGTAATTGTCGCCGAGCGCGAGGCTCGGCTGAGCGACCGACTTGCGGTCCTTCGGCCGGCCGGCGGGAACGACGGGTCGCGACGGCTCGGAAACCGCGACCACCGGTCGCGTCTTCGGCGGCGCTGCGGCAATCGCGCGATCGTCCTTGATCTCGGTCGACCGAGGCGGCGGCCGGCGCTCGCGCTGCCCGCGGCGGAACAGGCCGCGGAGCCATCCGCGCTCCTCTTCCTTCAGTCCCATCGCGAAATAGCCGAGGACGAGACCGGCCACGCCAAGCAGAAGCAGGGTAGCGAGTCGCGCCGGACCGGCGACCTGGGGATTGCCGATCAGCCCGAACGCCGAGTTGAGGCCATGCGCGGCGGCAAGGCCGAACGCTCCGCCCCAGCCGCCGGGAAGGCCTGAGACCGCGGAGCCGCTGGTCAGGCCGAGGGCGGTTCCGAGGAGGACGGCGCCGGCTGCGGCGACCAGCAGCCCGCGCCCGGTGCCACCGGCGGGTTGGACGCGGATCATGCGCAACCCGGCCATGGCGATCACCGGCACGAAGAGCGCCGAGGCGATTCCGAACAGCAGAAGCAGCGCGTCGCTGAAATAGGCGCCCGGCGCTCCGATCCAGTTCTCCGGAGGGCCGCCGGCGGCCGTGCTGAACGACGGGTCGGTAGGGTTGTGGGTCGCAAGTGCAACCGCGGCCGCCACGCTCAGCAGGAGCAGCATCGCGCCCCAGCTGCGGATTGCGAATCGACGCACTGCACCCGCGAGTGCATCGCGCCAGTCGGGCGCCAGTTCGCGCTTCGGCGCGCGCGTGGCCAAGGTCGCCATCATCCCACCCCAGAGTTTTCCCGGGCGAAGAATCCTCCACGCGGACTCCCGGGTCAAGCATCCCTCTCCCAGTTTTCTGGGGAAGGGGGACCATCGAAGGAAGATTCGATGGTGGAGGGGCCTTTTCGTGGCCTCCTCGCGACGAACGGGGTAGGGGCGCCCGAATGGATCGCGCGGACGCTATCATTTTCGGCGGCGGGCTCGTCGGCCTCGCGCTCGCCTCGGCGCTCGATTCGAGCGGGCTTTCAACCATCGTTGTCGACCCGGCCGATCCGGCTTCGCGCAAAGGCGCAGCGTTCGACGGCCGCACCAGCGCGGTTTCGTCGAGCTCGATGCGCATGCTCCAGGCGATCGGGGTCGCCGATCATCTTGCCGAGCACGGCTGCCCGATCTGGCGGATCGCGGTCGCGGACGGGCTGAAGCCCGGCGGACTTCACTTCGATCCCGACGATGGAGAGCCGCTCGGCTACATGAACGAGAACCGGCACCTGCATGCCGCACTCCAGGCGCGCGCCGAGCTAGGCAAGAACATCTGGCTGATGTGGAAGTCGCGCGTGGCAGCCGTCGATCGCGGCGAAGCTGGCGTCATGGTAGCGCTCGAGGACGGGCGCAGGCTGCACGCGCCGCTTCTGGTCGGCGCGGATGGCCGCAGCTCCGAGACTCGCGAAGCGGCGGGAATCAACGTCGCGCGCTGGAAGTACGACCACCAAGCGATCGTCTCGGTCCTGCGCCACGAGCGCCCGCACGAGCATGTCGCGTACGAAATCTTCTACCCGTCGGGTCCGTTCGCGCTGCTGCCGATGAACGACGATTCCGTCGGGCACCGGTCGGCGATCGTCTGGTCGGTGCCGAACGCGGATGCCGCCGGCTGGCTTTCGCTCAGCGATGAAGATTTCGCAGCCGAGGCAGCGGCCGCGACGGGCGGGTTCCTCGGCAAGGTCGAGATGCTCGCGCCGCGATCGTCCTACCCACTCGGGTTCCACCACGCGGCGCAGATCACCGCGCAACGGCTGGCGCTGGTCGGGGATGCCGCTCACGCGATCCATCCCATCGCCGGGCAGGGCCTGAACCTCGGCTTCCGCGACGTGGCTGCGCTTGCGCAGGTGCTGGTCGAAGGCGCGCGGCTCGGGCTCGATCTCGGCGATAAGCAGCTGCTCGACCGCTACCAGCGCTGGCGTTCGCTCGACGCGCTTTCGGTGGCATTCGCAACCGACAGCCTGACGCGGCTTTACGGCGTGCGGGGCAAGACCGCTTCGGCGATCCGCCGCCTCGGCATGGGCGTGGTCGGCCGTATTTCGCCGCTGCGCGATCGCCTGATGAACGAAGCCCGCGGCACCAGCGGCGACCTCCCGCTGCTGCTGAGGGGCCTTTCCATTTAGCTATTGAATCGTCGGCTCGACCTCGACTCCGCCGCTCACCGCGGCGCGGTGGAACTGCATCAGCTGCACCAGCAAATCGGCGCGGGCGTCGAGCGTCGCCTGCTCGAGCAGCGCCTGCTTGGCACCGACGTCGAACGGCGCGACCTGAGCGATCGCGTTGACCAGCATCTCGTCGTCGAGCCGGCTGACCGCGTCCCAGTCGACTGCCAGGCCCATCGCGTCGCCGAGCCGCCGCGCTTCCCGCTCGACTTCGGCGCGCTGGGCAAGCGACAGCGGCGGCGGCTCCTCGTCGTCGAATGCCTCGATATCGACCTCTGCGCAGCGATAGGCCGCATCGAACTCCGTTTCGCGGATCAGGCGAAAGCGGTTCGAACCGAGCAGCACGATGTTGAAGCGACCGTCCTCCAGTTCTTCGACACCGACGATTTCCCCGATGCATCCGACGTCGAACAGCGGCGCGCGATTATCGTCGTCGAGCCGGTGCGGCTGGACCATGGCGATCCTGCCGGGCCCATCGGCTGCATCGCGGACCATCTCGCGGTAGCGCGGTTCGAAGATGTGGAGCGGGAGCTGCGAGCGCGGGAACAGGATCGCGCCCGCCAGCGGGAACAGCGGGACGCGGATGATTCGGCTCACGTGAAGAGCACGGCCGAGAGGCGGCGACGCTGAGCGCCCGACCAGGGGTCTTCCAGTCCCTGCGCTTCGAGCAGCTGGAGGAATCGCTGCCGCGCTGCGCCGTCGTTCCAGTCGCGGTCGCGGGCAATGATGTCGAGCAACGCATCGGCGGCGGCGTCGCGATCGCCGGCCGCCATCTTCGCCGAGGCGAGCTCGAAGCGCGCTTCATTGTCTTCCGGATTCGCCGCGAGCCGCGCCTCGAGCGCACCGGTGTCCGCCGCGGGCGCAGCGGATGCGACCTCGAGCGCCGCGCGTGCCCTGGCGATCTCGGGCTTGTTCGCCTGCTGCTCGCCGACGCCGTCGAGCACTGCCCGCGCGTCGGCGATCTCGCCGGCGGCGATCAGCGCGCGGGAGAGTCCGCCGATCACCGCCGGCTCATCGGGTGCCATTTCCTCGATCTGCCGAAAGATGTTCACCGCCCGCGCCGCGTCGCCTTCCGCCAGCACCTGCTCGCCCATGGCGATCAGCGGTTCGATTTCGGCCTGCGGCGTCGCGCCCTCCGCGGTGATCTTGAGCTGCGTGAGGAGCTGGTCCAGCGCCTTCTTGATCTGGCCCTCGGTCCGGTAGTTGGTCAGGTCCGCAACCGGCTGGCCCTGGTAGATTGCATAGACTGTCGGGATCGACTGGATCCGGAACTGAGCGGCGAGCAGCTTCTCCTGGTCGACGTCGATCTTGGCGAGCTTGACGCCTTTGTCCGCGTAATCGGCGGCGACCTTGTCGAGGATCGGCGAGAGCTGCTTGCACGGGCCACACCATTCGGCCCAGAAATCGAGGATCACGAGCGCCGTCATCGACGGCTGGATGACGTCCTGCTCGAATCGCTCGATCGATTCGCGTTCGGCTTCGGTGATTCCGAGGGTCGCCACGGCTGGCTTACTCCTTAACAAGCGACGCTTGGCGCCCATATGGACAGCCGGCGCGGCGCTCACAAGCGCGGCTTCACAAAGCCTTGCGAATCCGAACGGGGGCATGCTAGGCGCGCGCCTCACCTCCGCCGGGCCGCAATGAGACGCGCCGGCGCAGCTCAGAGCGGGCGTAGCTCAGGGGTAGAGCACAACCTTGCCAAGGTTGGGGTCGAGGGTTCGAATCCCTTCGCCCGCTCCACGCGCAGGCCGTCTGGCGGACGGTCGAGCGTTCAGCGCACGAGCATACCCAAAGGGCGGCAATTCACCGTTGAATCTGCGCGAGTGATCGGGGCTTCATTTGGTCCGCCGTCGGCTCGCGCCTATGTCACGCGCAAGGAGTCGCGCCATGACCGAGCAAGCCGAACTCACTCGTCCCGGCACCACCAACACAATCCAGACCGTGAACCCCGCTACAGGTCAGCCCGGGAAAACGTACCGCGAAACCACGCTCGAGGAGGCGCGGGCAGCCGCCGCTTCGGCACACGAGGCGTTCCTCAAATGGCGCCGGACCAGTTTCCCTCAGCGCAGTGCCGTCATCCACAAAGCGGCGGAGATCCTCCGCGCCCGCGAGGACGAGTTCGCTCGGCTGATGACCGAGGAAATGGGGAAGACCGTCACCGACGGCCGCGCAGAGGTGGAGAAATGCGCCTTCCACTGCGACTGGTTCGCCGACCACGCGCAGCACTACCTTGCCAACGAGCCGGTGGATCTCGGTCAGGGCGAGACGTTCGTGACCTTCAACCCGCTCGGCGTGGTGCTCGCGGTGATGCCGTGGAATTTCCCCTTCTGGCAGGTGTTCCGCTTCGCCGCGCCCGCGCTGATGGCGGGCAACGGCGCGCTGCTGAAGCATGCGAGCAACGTCCCCGGGTGCGCGCTCGCGATCGAGGAGGTGCTTCACGAGGCGGGAATCCCGCGCGATCTTTTCCGTACCCTCCTGCTGCCGAGCCGCGAGGTCGAGGCCCTGATCAAGGACGACAATGTCGCCGCGGTGACGCTTACCGGAAGCGTTGCGGCGGGCCGGAGCGTCGCGACCGCCGCCGGGTCGGTGCTCAAGAAGTGCGTGCTCGAGCTCGGCGGGTCCGACGCCTATCTGGTGCTCGAAGATGCCGACATCGAAGCCGCGGCCAAGGTCGCCGCAACGGCGCGGATGGTCAACGGCGGGCAGAGCTGCATCGCCGGGAAGCGCTTCATTGTCCTTCGGCCGATCCTCGAACCGTTCGAGCGCGCGCTGGTCAAGGCGATGAGCGGTTTTGAGATGGGCGATCCGCTGTTCGACGCAACGAAGCTCGGACCGATGGTCAGCGTCAAGGCGCGCGACGAAATTCACGCGCAGGTGACGCAGAGCATCGCCGCGGGGGCGCGGCTGCTGCTCGGCGGCACGATTCCCGAGCGGGCCGGCGCCTGGTACCCTGCGACAGTGCTGAGCGACGTCCGCCCGGGTCA
>JAICXO010000057.1 GCA_025980335.1 Sphingomonas sp.
CGCGTCGTCGGGTCGGATGTCGAGGTCTGGGCAGCATCGCAAGCGCCGAGCTTTCTCGCCGCCGAGCACGTGCTCTATCCGCTCCCCGCAGGAGAGCCCGCGGGACGAGCGTTGGAGGCAGACGCGGTGCCGATCGCAATCGACCTCGCGCGCGAGCTCAAGCGCCCCGTGCAGGTAGTCCTCTCGCAATCCTCGAGCCAGAACCACGACCGGGTCGCGCCTGGGGCGCTT
Source organism: Sphingomonas sp. (assembly GCA_025980335.1). Lineage (GTDB taxonomy): Bacteria > Pseudomonadota > Alphaproteobacteria > Sphingomonadales > Sphingomonadaceae > Sphingomicrobium. The sequence continues at coordinate 232 of JAICXO010000057.1, forward strand.
GCCCGAATGACGGCGCTGCCCGGCGAAGGTGGAATCACGGCAGCGTGGGCAATGCGGGTCGCGACCGCCGACGGGCTCGGCGCGGCGCTGGCGCGCCTCGGAAAACAGGACGCGCCGGACAAGCTCGGACGGACGGCGCTCGACGGATCGGCCCCGCCTTATTCAATTCCGAACGTGAAAATTGACGCGGTCCGTGCCGAGCTGCCTTTCACCGCAGGCTACATGCGCGGCTCGCCGCAGCGCGAACTCGCCTTCTTCACCGAGAGCTTCATCGACGAGCTCGCGCGCGCCGCCGGAGTCGAACCTCTATCGTTCCGAATGTCGTTGCTCGGGGAAGACGGACGCCTCGCGCGCTGCCTTCAGGGCGCTGCGCGGCTCGCACAATGGGACGGCGGCGGCTCCGGCAGCGCGATGGGGATCGCCGGCTGCTCCGCGTTCGGGTCGCACATTGGCCTCGTGGCGAGCGCGAGCCTGGGAAGCAACCAGCGCGTGAAGGTCGACCGGCTCGTCGCCGCCGTCGATTGCGGCCGCGTGGTCAACAGCGGCATCGCCGTGCAGCAGATCGAGGCTGGCCTGATCTGGGCGCTCGCTCAGGCGACGGTGCCGTCGCCCGAATGGATCGCCGGAATGCCGCGGGCGCGGCCGATCGGCGCCTTAGGGTTGCCGCGGATCGGCGATGTGCCGCAGATTATCGTCGAAATGATCCCGAGCAGCGATCCGCCGGGCGGGATCAGCGGCCTCGGCACGACGGTGCTCGCACCTGCTGTCGCGAACGCCGTGCACGCGGTGAGCGGCAAGCGGATGCGGTCGCTGCCGTTCGATGTCATGAGCGCCGCATGAGCCGGCCCGCCGATCATCCCGAGCTGCCTGATTCGAGGATCGGCGTGCTGCTGATCAACCTCGGGACGCCGGATGCGCCCGAGGCGCGTGCCGTCCGGCGGTACCTCGCCGAGTTCCTGAGCGACCCGCGAGTGATCGAAATTCCGAAGTTCGCATGGAAGCCGATCCTGCATGGTCTGGTGCTACGGACGCGCCCGCGCCGATCTGCCGAAGCCTACAACCAGATCTGGACCAACGAAGGCTCGCCGCTGCGGGTAATCGCCCATCGGCAGGCCGAAGCCCTGCGCAGCCGCTTGCCCGGAATCAGCGTGCATTACGCAATGCGCTACGGCCACCCGGGGATCGCGGCGGCGATGGAACGGATGGCGGACGAGGGCTGCACCCGGATCCTCGCTGCACCGCTCTATCCGCAATATTGCGCAGCGACGACGGCGACTGCCAATGATGCGGTGTTCGGCGTTCTCGCGCGGATGCGGTGGCAGCCGGCGATCCGAACGCTGCCGCCCTATCGTGACGATCCGATCTATATCGACGCGCTCCGCGAGAACCTCACGCGCCAGTTGTCAGCACTGGACTTCGAGCCCGACCGGCTGCTGCTGAGCTTCCATGGCATGCCCGAGCGGACGCGCGAGCTCGGCGATCCGTACTACTGCCATTGCCGAAAGACGGCGCGCCTCCTTGGCGAAGCGCTCGGACGCGACGTGGATGTGTCGTTCCAGTCGCGGTTCGGGCGCGCCAAATGGCTCGGTCCGGCGACGGATTCGACGCTGTCACAATATGCGCGCGACGGGATCAGGCGAGTTGCGGTTGCCACCCCGGGATTTTCCGCCGATTGTCTCGAAACGCTCGAAGAGCTCGGAATTCGCGGGCGCAACAGCTTCCTCCATGGCGGCGGGGAGAAGTTCGCGCTGCTCGATTGCCTGAACGATTCGCCCGAAAGCATCGCCATGCTCAAACGGCTGATCGAGCGCGAACTTGCGGGGTGGCAGCCCCGCGCTTAAGCGCCGCACCGGCTCAAGCGGGAGAACAACATGGCACGGGTTGCGATCGTCACCGGCGGCACGCGCGGAATCGGCGAGGCGATCAGCATCGCGCTCAAGGACATGGGCCTTCAGGTCGCAGCCAATTATGCCGGCAACGACGAACGCGCACGCGCCTTCACCGATCGCACCGAAATCAAGGCGTACAAATGGGACGTCGCTGATTACGACGCCTGCCAGCAGGGCGTGCGGCAGGTCGAAGCCGATCTTGGCCCGGTCGACGTGCTGGTCAACAATGCCGGTATCACCCGCGATACGACGATGAAGCGCATGGACCGGCAGAAATGGCAGGAGGTGATCGACACCAATCTCGGCGGCTGCTTCAACATGGCCAAAGCGGTGTTCGAAGGCATGACGGGCCGAGGCTATGGGCGGATCGTCAACATCGGGTCGATCAACGGGCAGGCCGGCCAATATGGGCAGGTCAACTACGCGGCCGCCAAGTCTGGCATCCACGGGTTCACCAAGGCGCTGGCGCAGGAAGGCGCGCGGTTTGGGGTCACGGTAAACGCGATCGCGCCAGGCTACATCGACACCGACATGGTCGCCGCGGTTCCGGAGGAAGTCCTCGCCAAGATCGTCGCGCGCATTCCCGTCGGAAGGCTCGGGAGGGCTGAGGAGATCGCGCGCGGAGTGGCCTTCCTGTGCGACGAGAACGGCGGGTTCATCACCGGCTCGACTCTGTCGATCAACGGCGGCCAGCACATGTACTGATGGAGCCCGATTACGCTCCGCCGAAAAAACGGTCGGTCCTGATTGCCGGCCACGCGACGTCGATCAGCCTCGAACCGATGTTCTGGAAGGCGCTGGAAAGCGCGGCCGACGAGCTCGGTTCTCCGGTGAATGCGCTGGTCGCCCAGATCGACGCCGCGCGCCTCGATTCGGACCAGCCGCCGAACCTCACCTCGGCGATCAGGCAGTGGCTGTTCGAGCGGCGGTCAGGATCGAGCGGCTGAACAGCACGCCGCCGTCGGGCGCATGGTCGAGGAACAGCGCCGGCTCGATCAGCTCGAGCTCCATGATCCGCATCTTTCCGTCAGTGTCGCGGACCATGTCGACGCGGGCATAGGTCGCGCGGGCGGGCGCGGCGGCAAGCGCCTGCTTTGCGAGTTCGATCCCGCCCGGCGGCGGTTCGGAGGCAAGTGTGGCCCCACCGAAGTGAGTCTGGACGCGGAAATCGCCGCTCTTCGGCCGCTTCACGACCGCGTGGCTGAACTCGCCGTCGAACAGCATCAGCGAGAACTCGCCGCTGCGCGCGACCTCCTCCATCAGCGGTTGAACGATCATCGTCTTGCCGCGGCTCTCTGCGGGAGTCTCGTCGCCGGGTCCGACGAGGTGCGTTCCCGTCGCGCTTGCGGAGACTGGCGGCTTGATCACCAGCCACTCGGTCGCGAACCGGCGCCGTGCTTCGTTGAGATCGGCGTCGCAGCAGCACTCGACCACAAGCGTCGGCACCGTCGGCACTCCGGCGTCACCGAGCTCGGCGAGATAGATCTTGTCGCTGTTCCACCGCAGCAGTGCGGCCGGATTGATCAACGGCAGGCTTTCGCGTTCGGCGCGATCGAGAAAATTGAGCCAACGCGCGTAGTCGAGGTGATAGCCCCAGGCCACCAGCGGAAGGACGAGGTCGAAACGCGACAGGTCCCCGGCGTCGGTCCAGGGAACCGCCTCCACCTGCGCGCCTGCCTCGGCCAGTGCAGCCGCCTCGACGTCGTATGTCCATGCCCAGGGCTCCGGATAATCCGGCGCGGGCACCAGCACTGCGATGCGCATCTAGCGGCCGAGGAGAATCCGCGCCTGGCTGGCGATCTGGGCGAGCATGGGGGCGCTCACATGGCCTTCGCTCCGGGCGCGCTTCACCAGCTCGCGGAATTGCTCGATCCGCGGACCATGATGTTCGATCCAGCCTTCGACGCAGTCATCGAGGTCCTTGCCGCTGCACCGCGACAGGAATTCGATCCTCAGCTGCTCGAAATCGCGAGCGAGCCCGGCGGTGAGCAACCGCTCCCACTGGTCCGAAGGCACGAATCGCGCGACCTGCTGCTGCGCCCAGTCGAGGCCGAGCGCTTCACCGAGGCGCGTGTACGCACGGGTGACCGCCAGTTCGTCGAGCTTCTGGTGCGCCGCGAGCGCGGCGATCCCGAACACGCCGTCGAGCTCGTACAGGCGCACGAGGCCGCGGACGATCTCCTCGCTCGCGCCAAGCGCAAGCAAGCGGTCGCGGCGCGCTGCCGCCTCGTTCCGCACCTCTGAACGGATGAGCTTGGCCGCTGCCGCGGAAATCTTGCGCACGCCGGGCTCGAGCATCTTGCACAGCGCCGAAATGCGGGTCTCGCCGCCCGCGGCACGGAGGATGTCGGACAGGTGGGCAGTGATGCTTGCAGCAGCGATCGAGAACAGTTCAATGCGTACGGTTTCCGGAAGCTCCGCGTCCTCGATCTCCTGCCACAGCTTGTCGAGATCGAGCAGCCGTTCCGCGACCAGGAACGCGGAGACGACTTGCTGGAGCGACGCGCCCTCCTCCTCCGTCATGTCGAACGCGACGCCAGGGCCGAGGCGGTTGACGAGGCGGTTGGCGACCTTTGTCGCGATGATCTCGTTGCGCAGTCGGTGCGCTCGGATCGCATCGGCATGGGCCTTGCGCATCGGCTTCGGGAAAGCGTCGAACAGCTCCGGCTCCATCAGCGGATCGTCGGAGAGGCAGAGATCCTCGGCCGCGTCCTGGAGCACGAGCTTGGAGATTGAGAGGACGACGGCGAGTTCGGGCCGCGTGAGCCCGCGGTTCTCCTGGATTCGGCGAAGCAACTCCTCGCTCGAAGCGAGACCTTCGACCTTGCGGTCGAGCCGCCCGGACACTTCCAGCAGCTCGATCGTCCGGACGTGCGCCGGAAGCGCAGTCGCGCCGCCCGCTTCCGCGATCGACAGCGCCAAGGTCTGCAGTCGGTTGTCCTCGAGCACGATCTCGGCAACGTCGTGAGTCATCCGCGCGAGCAGGTTGTTGCGCTTGTCGAGCGAAAGAATGCCGTCGCGCATTTCGCGGTTGAGCGGAATCTTGATGTTCACTTCATTGTCGGAGCAGTCGACGCCGGCGCTGTTGTCGATGAAGTCCGTGTTGATGCGCCCGCCGCGCTCGGCGAACTCGATCCGGGCGGCCTGGGTGACGGCGAGGTTCGCGCCTTCGCCGATGACCTTGGCGCGCAGCTCGCTTGCGTCCGCGCGGAGCACGTCGTTCGACGGATCGCCGACGTCGGCCTGGCTCTGCATCGAGGCCTTGATGTAGGTCCCGATGCCGCCGAACCAGATGAGGTCGACCGGAGCCTTGAGCACCGCGTTGATCAGCGCTGTCGGTTCGATTTCCTTCGCGTCGACACCGAGCGCTGCACGCGCCTCGGCACTCAGCGGGATCGACTTCTCCGTCCGCGGATATACCCCGCCGCCCTTTGAGATCAGCTTGCGGTCGTAATCGTCCCAGCTCGAGCGCGGCAAATCGAACATCCGCTTGCGCTCGGCCCAGCTCTTCGCCGGGTCGGGGTTGGGGTCGATGAAGATGTGGCGGTGGTCGAAGGCGGCGATCAGCTTCAGCGACTTCGACAGCAGCATGCCGTTGCCGAACACGTCGCCCGACATGTCGCCGCAGCCGACGACCGTGATATCGTCCGACTGGACGTCGATTCCCATCTCGAGGAAATGCCGCTGGACGGAGATCCACGCACCCCTTGCGGTAATCCCCATCTCCTTGTGATCGTAACCGTTGGAGCCGCCGCTCGCGAATGCGTCGCCGAGCCAGTAGTTGTGCTCGAGAGCGATGGCATTGGCGATGTCCGAGAAGCTCGCGGTGCCCTTGTCGGCGGCGACGACGAAATAGGGATCGTCGCCGTCGAGGATGACCACGCGTTGCGGATGAACGACCTTGTCGTTGACGAGGTTGTCGGTGATCGACAGCAGTGAACGGATGAAGATGCGGTAGCTCTCCGTCCCTTCGGCGAGCCACGCGTCGCGGTCGGTCACCGGTGGCAGCTGCTTGGGATAGAAGCCGCCCTTGCAGCCGGTCGGCACGATCACGGCGTTCTTCACCACCTGCGCCTTCATCAGGCCGAGGATCTCGGTGCGGAAATCGTCGCGGCGGTCCGACCACCGGATTCCGCCGCGGGCGACCGGGCCGCCGCGCAAGTGAATGCCCTCGACCCGCGGGCTGTAGATCCAGATCTCGCGCCACGGAACGGGTGGGGGCAGACCCGGCACCTCGGATGAGTTTATCTTGAACGCGAGCGCTTCGTCCGCGGCGGGTGCGAAGGCGTTGGTCCTGACGATCGCCAGGACCAGTGAGCGCATGCGGCGAAGGATTCGATCGTCGTCGATGGAGCGGACCTTGGCGAGCGAACGGTCGAGCTGCTGCCGGCATTCGTCGCTACGCTGGTCGCGGTTGGTGCCGGACGGGTCATGAGCGGCGACGAACAGACCGATTAGCGCACGGGTGGCGTTGGGGGCACGGCGGAGCGCATCGACGACGGTGACGAGGCTGAAGCTGCTCCCGGTCTGGCGCAAATAGCGGAACCAGGCGCGGAGCCAGACGACTGCCTGCGTGTCGAGACCGGCATAAAGCACGAGCTGGTTGAACTCGTCGTCTTCGGCCGATCCGCACAACACGTTGGCGATCGCGCGCTCGATATCGTGGGTGCGGTCGAGGATCGACGCGAGGTCCGCCTCCGGTCCGACCTCAACGTGGAAGTCGTGGATGTAGCCGATGCCGCCGGCGAGCTCGGTCGGAAGCTCCTCGAGCACGCGGAAGCCGAAGTTCTCGAGTACCGGCACCGCTTCGGACAGCGGGATGAGGCCCTCCTTCCGATACATTTTGAGCCGAAGCTGGCGCGGCCCGTCGGCGGGCAGCCGGGAAATCCGCACGTCCCGGTCGTTGTCGTCGGTCAGTGCGCAGAGTCGAAGAATATCGGCCGCGCTTTCCTCCGGTGCCCTGCGTGAGCGATAGGCGTCGGGGAAGGCGCCGATGTATGTGAGCGCAAGGCGGGTCGCGCGGGGGGCACCGGCTTTCGCGATCAGCTCGGCCTCGACCGCCGGAGCCCAGCCGCGCACCATCTCGACCACGGCCGCGTCGAGCGCCGCTGCATCCGGCGGTCCGGCGTCTTCGTCGATATATTGCGTGTAGCGGATCAGCGCGAGGTCGGCATCGCCGAGCTCGACCGACCAGCTCGTGATCTCGCGTCCGATTTCGCTCTCGAGCAGCCGTGCAATCGCGAGCCGCCGGGTCGTGCTCAGCTCTTCGCGCGGCAACCAGACGAAGGTGAACAGCTGCCCTTTCAAGATGCTGCGCACCTGCAGCAGCGCCGGGCGGGGGCGGTCGGCGAGCGACATCGCCATCATCACCAGATCGCGCAACGACGCATAGTCGATCGCAATCACGAGGTCGCGCGGAAGCGACGCCACCGCGTGGCGCAGCGCCTTGCCCGAATGGCCCTTGGGATCGAAGTCGAAGTCCTTGTCGAGCTGCTTCAGCCGTGCGCGCAGCACCGGCACATCTTCCGGGGGCACGCGCAGGGCTTCGCTCGTCCACAGACCTGCGTGAACGCCGATACCCACGACCTTGTCGCCTTCCTTGATCGGAACGACGAGGAGATCGAGCGGCACGCGCCGGTGGACCGTCGACTTGCGCTCGGCTTTCGCCATCAGCGGCACTTCGCCGCCTTCCTGGAAATAGCGCATCGCGCCGAGACAACCACCTTCGTCGGTCGGTGCGCCCGGAATGCTGAAGATCCCGAGCGTGTCGGACGGCGTCTCGTATGGCTTCTCCACCTGGTACCCGAGCAGAGTCATGGCCCCATCGGCGAACCAGTTGAGAAGCGCCGCGCCCTCCGGCTCCGCTTTCGCCGCATCGGCGCGCATCCGCGCCTGCAGCTTCTCCCAGTCGCGCACTGCGAGCCGGACGTCGCCGAGCACGCGGCGAAGATCGGCCGCGAGCTCCTGCCGGCCGCGCGCGTCGGCCCGGTCGAGCTCGACGTACATCATCGATTCGCGGCGGTTCTTGTCGCCGCACAGCGGCTCGACGCGCTCGAGCTCGCCGGCTTTGTCGCGCTCAACGCAGACCACCGGATGGAGAAGACGATGAATGGTCAGCTGTCGCTGCGCAATCGCGTTGGCGACCGAGTCAACGAGAAAGGGCATATCGTCGTTGACGATGCCGATGCGCATGCGGCGGCGGCCGGCCTCGCCGCCAGTCGATTGAATCTGCAGCGCAAGCTCGCCGCGGCGCCGCTTGGCCGCCACATGGGCGAGGAACTCGGCAGCCTCGCGTTCGCCATCCCGACTAAGGCCCTGGGTTTCTCCTGGAAGTGCGTGTCCGGTCAGCGCCTTTTGAATCGACTCGACCAGCGGCGGGTCCAGACGCGTGTGGGCCGTCATGAAAATTCTACTCCGGGGGCTCTCTTGAGGCTGGCGGGCCTATAGACCTGCGCTCCGCAAGGGAACAACCCCGCGAGGGCCGCTCGGCTGCTCGGACTACGCGGCGCGGCGGATCGCGCGTTCGACGAGTGCGTCGTCGTCGACGATCGCAATGGCCTCGTGCCGTCCATCGGCTCCGCGGCGCGTGACCACGACCGCGAACTCTTCCTCGGCTGGAACTTCGGCCAGCGAAATCGCGGGCGCGGTACGGAGGCGTGCCCGGGCAATCTCGCCCTTCGTGTCGCTCTTGGGCTCGGGACGCCGTGCCTGGCGCTCGGCAGCGACCAGCGCCTTCAGTCCACCGGCCTGTTTCTCGATCAGGTCCTGGAAGCCGCCCAAATGGACCTGCTGTCGGAGCGCGTAGGACAGAGCGGCAGCGAACTCGGTCAGCCGTGCCTTGTCGTAATCGATCCCGAAGACCAGCTTGACGATCGGAGTCATCGGCGCGCGCGCCTGCGCCTTGACGCCCGACTCCTCGAGCAGCTCGGCATAGTCGTCGGCATTCTCCTGCGCCGACAATGCAAAATCATAGGCCAGCGCCAAGGCGCGATAGAGCGCGGTGCGCGTGCGGCCCTCTCCCGCCTTGACGGCTTCGGCGGTTTCACGCGCCGCCCACAGGCGGTCGGCAAGTCCGGCATTCTCGTCGATTTCGACCTTCGGCAGCTCCCCCGCGTCGACGTCCGCGAGCGGTCCGTCCTCCCACGAGAAATGGACAGCGGGCACGTCCGAAGCATCGCCGATAGAAGCGATCTCGACCGTCTCTTCAGCCGACATCTGGGCCACAGGCGCGGGCTCGGGCGCAAGCATCTCGGTAAGCTCGAGCGGCTGCTCCTCCTCATCCTGGTCCTCGGCATCCGCTGTCGCGAATTCGATCCGCGGGAGATCGACTTGGGGCGCGGGCAGCTGCTCCTCGACAGCCTCTCCGCCCACCCGCTTCCAGTTGATCACCCCATAGATGAAGTCGATCGTCTCGCCGTCGGACGAGAACGGCATCAGGATGCCGCGGTAGCAGATGATGTCCTCGCGCTGGTTCGCGAACTCGGCCTCGAAGCCGATCGGCGCGCGATTGGCGATGATCTGCATGTAATGGTCGGTGAGCCGCGAGAGCAGCGACCGGCTCGGCACGTCGGCGATCGTCTGCGTGTCGTCGTCGAGTCCGCATTCCTCGCGGATCGCGGTGCCGATGTACGGGATCGCGGGATTGTCGCGCCCGCAGGTGAAGTCGAGAAGCACACTGTTGGCCGCGAAGTCGGTGACGTCCGCGGGCTCGAGATCCTCGATCGAGGGAAAGTCGCGGCCTTCGAGAACCGAAACCCAGTAATTATACGCCCGGACGTGCATGCGCCGCTCGTCCGTGCCGATCGCGGCGGACACGTCGTGCGACGGCGCACTCTCGGTCGACGAGGCGACGTCGAAATCGCCCGGATGTTCGCGGTAGCTGTCCATCGCCTAACCTGGCCCCACTTCCCTCCAGTTCAGGATGAAAATGGCCGAGCAGCATTACCAAAGCGTTAAGCATATTTGTTGCGGGTGTCTGGGACGGCGGGTGCTTGCCCGGGCGGCGGCTCGCTGTTAGTGGGCGTGCCTCGCGGAAACCGGTCCCCCGGACCTGCTCCCGCATCGGCATCTCAAAAGAGCCAAGCCGCTTTAGCTCAGCTGGTAGAGCACATCATTCGTAATGATGGGGTCGCGTGTTCGAGTCACGCAAGCGGCACCACTTCTCGCTACTGCAATCCGCCGGCCGCGGACCTGAGCTTCGTCGCGAGCTGTGCGGCTATAGCCGCCGAGGCGCAGGCAACGAAAATGGTGTCGTCTCCGCAGATGGTGCCGACGATCTCCGGCAGACCCGATTGATCGAGCGCAACGCCGATCAGGTGGGCGGAGCCGGGCGGGGTCTTGATCACGACGAGGTTCGCCGCGGTGTCGATCGAGCGGACGAAATCGCGCAATAGCGCGGCAATGTCCGGAGCGCCGGGCTGCACCTGGTCGGCCAGCGCGTAGCCGAGGTGCCCGCCGCGGCGCACTTTCACCGCGCCGATCTGGTCGAGGTCGCGCGAAACGGTCGCCTGCGTGACGGCGAACCCTTGACTGGCGAGCCGCTCCGAGAGCTCCTCCTGGCTCGTGACATTATGCGAGCGGATGAGATCCGCCATCGCCCGCTGGCGCCGCACCTTGAGATCGTTCATGTGCATGAATATACATTACCTTGCATAATCATGCAATCAGCCGCATAGGGCCGCGCTTCATGATTCGGACGGCGATCCTCGGAGCCTCTGGCTATGTCGGCGGCGAGCTGCTGCGGTTGATTGCCGCGCACCCGGTGCTCGTGCCCGCAAAGCTGTTCGGCGACAGCAAGGCGGGGCAGCCGCTCGCGGCCGTGCACCCGCATCTGGCGTTCGCCTATCCCGATGCTAGCTTCGAACGGTATGCCGAGGATGCGCTCGACGGAATCGACCTCGTTCTTGCCGCCTTGCCCCACGGACAGACGCAGAAGATTGCGGCGGCCATTCTCGAGCGCGGCATCCCGTTCGTGGACCTCGGGGCCGATTTCCGGCTCGACGATGCAGCGGCTTACGAGCGTTGGTACGGCCACGCGCACCAGGCGCCTGAGCTGCTCGGCCGATTCGTGTATGGAATGCCGGAGGTTGGCCGCGAGGCAATCCGGGGCGCGAAAGCGGTCGCTGCCGCCGGCTGCTATGCAACCGCGGCGATCGTCGCGCTCAAGCCGCTGGCCGATGCCGGGCTGGTCGACCGCGATACCCTGATCGTCGACGCCGCGTCGGGCGTCAGCGGCGCCGGACGCGAAGCGAGGGAACCGAGCGCCTTCTGCACCGCCGACGGAAGCTTCTCCGCCTACGGACTGCTCAGCCACCGCCACACGGCGGAGATGGAGATGGCGCTGAGCGGGACGGTGCTGTTCACGCCGCATCTCGCGCCGATGAGCCGCGGCATTCTCGCCACCTGCTACGGCGAAGCGGTCGCTCCGAGCGACCCGCTCGCAATCCTCCGCGACGCGTATGCAAACGAGCCGTTCGTGCATGTGACCGCCGAGCCGCCGGCGACCAAGTGGGTCGCGGGGTCGAACGGCATCGTTCTGACCGCGCGGCGCGACGAGCGGACCGGGCGAATCCTCGCGCTGTCGGCGATCGACAATCTCGGCAAGGGCGCGGCCGGGCAGATGATCCAGTGCGCCAACCTGATGCTCGGCCTCGACGAAACCGCCGGCCTCACCACGATCGGAGTGTACCCATGAGCGTTACCGCGGCCGAAGGCTTCGTCGCATCCGGCATCCACGCCGGGATCAAGCGCCGGCGGCTGGACATGGCGATGATCGCGAGCGAGGACCGCCAGCCCGTCGCCTGTGCCGCCGTGTTCACCCAGAACAGGTTCGCAGCGGCGCCGGTCGACCTCGATCGGGCGACGCTGAAGGCGAACGGCGGAAAAGCCGCTGCGGTCGTGATCAACTCGGGCAATGCCAATGCAGGCACCGGCGCGGCCGGCTACAAGAATGCACAGCTGATGGCCGCCGCGACGGGAGAAGCGCTCCAGGTCGCGAACAGCCATGTGCTGGTCTGCTCCACCGGAATCATCGGGACACCCCTGCCGATCGAGCGGATCATCGATGCGACTCCGAAGCTCGCGGAGAAGCTGTCGGCTGACGGCGCCGAGGACGCGGCGCGCGGCATCCTGACGACGGACCACAAGCCCAAGCAAATCACGATCCGCGGATCGAGCTTCACCGTCGGCGGAATGGCCAAGGGCTGCGGAATGATCGCGCCGAACATGGCGACGATGCTCGCCTTCCTGACCACCGACGCCGAGGTGCCGCGCGATGTGATGCAGGAGATTCTGCGGAGCGCCGCGGATTCGACGTTCAACACGCTGAATGTGGATGGCGCGATGTCGACCAACGATACCGCGATGCTGCTCGCTTCGGGGAAGCGCGGGCGGCCCGACCTTGAGGAGTTCGGCAATGCGGTGCTCGCCGCCTGCGAGGCGCTGACGATGGCGATGGCGCGCGACGCCGAAGGCATGACCCGGATCGCGCGGCTCAGCGTCACCGGCGCGGCGAACGACAACGAGGCCAGGATCGCAGCCAAAGCGATCGCCGAGAACAATTTGGTCAAGTGCAGCTGGTACGGCGGCGACCCTTATTGGGGACGGCTGCTCGCCGCCGCCGGTTCGTGCGGAGTCGCGCTCGACGTCGGCCGCTCGCGGGTCAGTTACGGCGGGATCACCGTCGCGGAGGGCGGCACAGCGGTGCCCCACGACGGACAGGCGTTGGCCGAGCACATGATGGGCGAGGAAATCGCCATCGAGGTCCACCTCGGCGCCGGCAGCGACAGCGCGCGGATGATCGGGATCGACCTCGGCCCCGGCTACATCAAAGAGAACAGCAGGACGTCATGAAGATCGTCCTTCTGCCGTCGGAGATCGCGACCGTGCTGGTCGAGGCGCTGCCCTACATCCGCGAGTTCGCAGGCAAGTCGGTCGTGGTGAAGCTCGGCGGCGCTGCGATCGATCGCAAGTCCGACCTTGCGCTCGCTCAAGACGTGCTGCTGCTGAGGAGCGTGGGCGTGCGCTGCGTGCTGGTGCACGGCGGCGGTCCTCAGGTTGACGCGATGTTGCGCCGGGTCGGCAAGGAGCCGGAATTCAGGGACGGGCTGCGGGTCACCGACGCGGAGACGCTCGAGATCGTGCGCATGGTTCTGGTCGGAAAGATCAATCGTGACCTCGTCGCGACGATCAACAGCCAGGCCGGAAATGAGCCGGTCGCGGTCGGCGTGTCGGGCGAGGATGCGGGGCTGCTGACGGTGACCCCGGCGGACTCTGCGTTCGGGTTCGTCGGCAACGTCACGAAGGTCCGCGCCGAGCTGATCCACCGCCTGCTCGACGATGGACTGACCCCGGTGATTTCAACGGTCGGCGCGAATGCCGAAGGCCAGCCGTACAACGTCAATGCCGACGAGGCTGCGCGCGCAATCGCGGTCGCGATGAACGCGGAGAAGATCGTGTACCTGACCGCGGCGCCCGGCTTGCTCGAGGACGTCGAAGACGAACACAGCCTGGTGCCGCGACTCACGGCGGCAGAGCTTCGGGAGCGGATGGGCTCGGCATCGGTCGGCAAGGGCATGATCCCGAAGTTGAAGGCGTGCGCCGACGCGGTCGAACAGGGCGTCGGCTTCGCGCACATCATCGACGGGCGGGTGCCGCATTCGCTGCTTATCGAGCTTCTGACCGATCACGGCGTCGGAACGATGATCCGCAAGGAGAAGAGCTGGTGAAGCACCTCCTCTCCATTGCCGATCTGACGGCTGCGGATCTGGAGACGATCCTCGCGCTCTCGGAGCAGCCGCCCGAGCGCAGGCTTCAGGACAAGGGCGTTGCGCTTTATTTCGAGAAGCCGAGCGCGCGCACCCGCAACTCGATGGAGCTGGCCACCGCGCAGCTCGGCGCGCATCCGGTCTATCTCCAGCCCGCAGAGCTTGGCATTGGCAGCCGCGAGAGCGTCGCCGACGTGACCCGCACCCTCTCCTGCTATCATGCGATCATCGCCGCGCGCGTTTTCGATCATGCGCTGCTGGAGCAGATGGCGGAAGCTAACGCCGCGCCGGTGCTGAACATGCTCTCTGCGACCGACCATCCGCTCCAGGCTCTCGCCGACCTGCTGACCATCAGGCAGCTGCTGGGGCGCCTCGAAGGCGTGAAGGTCGCCTTCGTCGGCGAGGGGAACAACGTCTCGCGCTCGCTGGCGCAGGCTTGTGCGCTCGCGGGAGCGCAGTTCGTAAGCTGCAGCCCGGCGGGCCACGGTCTCGATGGATCGACAACCGATGCGGCAGCCGCGGTCAAGGATGCCAACATCGTCTATACAGATGTGTGGGTATCGATGGGGAGCGAGGACAGCGAGGAGCGCCGCGCCGCGTTCGAACCCTACCGGGTCGACGAGGCCCTGATGGCGCTGGCGCCGAACGCCTGGTTCATGCACTGCCTGCCGGCCCGACGCGGCGAGGAAGTCACCGCCCCGGTCATCGACGGACCCCGCTCGGCCGTATGGCGGCAGGCCGAGAACCGGATGCACACAGCGCGCGGCGCCATGTTGTGGATGTTGGAACAAGCCCGATGACAAAGAAGAAAATGAAGGTCGTCCTCGCTTATTCGGGCGGGCTCGACACCTCGATCATCCTCAAATGGCTGCAGACCGAATACGATGCCGAGGTGGTGACCTTCACCGCCGACCTCGGCCAGGGCGAGGAGGTCGAGCCGGCGCGGCGCAAGGCGGAGACGCTCGGCGTCAAACCTGAAAACATCTTCATCGACGATTTGCGCGAGGAGTTCGTCCGCGACTTCGTCTTCCCCATGTTCCGCGCCAATACCCAGTACGAGGGCGATTATCTGCTCGGCACGTCGATCGCGCGGCCGCTGATCGCCAAGCGCCAGATCGAAATCGCGCGGATGGTCGGCGCCGACGCCGTCTGCCACGGTGCGACGGGCAAGGGCAACGACCAGGTCCGCTTCGAACTCGGTTATTATGCGCTCGAGCCGGACATCCGAGTCATCGCACCCTGGCGTGAATGGGAGTTCGCCAGCCGCGAGGCGCTGCTCGACTTTGCCGAAAAGCACCAGATTCCGATCGCCAAGGACAAGCGCGGCGAAGCGCCCTTCTCGATCGATGCGAACCTGCTGCACTCCTCGTCCGAAGGGAAGGTGCTCGAGGACCCGGCCGCGGACGCGCCTGAATACGTCCACCAGCGCACGATCTCGCCGGAGGATGCGCCGGACGCGCCGACGATCATCACCATCGACTTCGAGCGCGGGGATCCAGTGGCAATCGATGGCGAGAGGCTGTCTCCGGCAGCGCTGCTGACCAAGCTCAACCAGCTCGGTCACGACAATGGCGTCGGCCGACTCGACCTGGTCGAGAACCGCTTCGTCGGCATGAAGTCGCGCGGCGTATACGAAACTCCGGGCGGCACGATCCTTCTCGCTGCCCATCGCGGCATCGAGAGCATTACGCTCGACGGCGGTGCGATGCACCTCAAGGACGAGCTGATGCCGAAGTACGCGAGCCTCATTTACAACGGCTTCTGGTTCGCGCCCGAGCGCGAGATGCTCCAGGCCGCGATCGACAATAGTCAGGAGCATGTGAGCGGCCGCGTCACGATGAAGCTCTATAAGGGTAACGCGACGGTGATCGGTCGCGAGAGCAGAGAGTCGCTCTACGATCAGGACCTCGTGACCTTCGAGGAAGGCAGCGGAAGCTACGACCACCGCGATGCGGCAGGCTTCATCCGGTTGAATGCCCTGCGGCTCCGTACAATCGCGCAGCGCAAGCGGCGGAACTCTTGATCGTCATCCCGGCCCTGAGCCGGGACCCGCTTTTGTCTTGTAAGGGCAGAAAGCAGGCAGGCGCCCGGATCAAGTCCGGGATGACGAGTTCAGCTCCGCCTTCGCAGCCGCAATCTGCTCGCGCACCCGCTCCGGAGCTGTCCCGCCGTAGCTGGTCCGGCTGCGGACCGAAGCGTCGACGCTGAGCACGTCGGACACTCGGCTGTCGATCCGCGGGTCGATCGCGCGCAGCGCGTCGAGCGGCAAATCGGCGAGCCCGCATCCGCGCTCCTCCGACGCCTTCACAGCGCGGCCGGTGATGTGGTGTGCCTCGCGGAACGGCACGTCGGCTTCGCGCACCAGCCAGTCGGCGAGATCGGTCGCGAGAGCAGAGAGTCGCTCTACGATCAGGACCTCGTGACCTTCGAGGAAGGCAGCGGAAGCTACGACCAC
>JAICXO010000026.1 GCA_025980335.1 Sphingomonas sp.
ACGCCGGAAGGCCAGCGCAGCGGCATGGATTTGAAGGCGCTCGTCGATCACGCGCGCCGGATGCGCACGCTGATGCGCTACGCGCCGCGGAAATACGATCCTGCACTGGTCGAGGCGCTTGCAACCAACGGCGCGCTTCGTCCGAACCTCGATCGCGCCGCGAAGGACAAGGCGATCGTCCATGTCGCCGACTGGCTCAACGCCGGCGATCCGGAGGCGAGCTGGTCCGGCGAGGTTGCGCAGGAGGGCGGCTATCTGCTGCGGCGCCTGTGGCGCGGCGTGACCGACGCCTACATCATCGAACCCACTTTCCTGGTCTCGGCCGAAGCGCGCAAGCTCGACGCGCTCGCGAAGGAACAGGCAGCCGCTTACGCGACCCCATCGACGCTGCGCACGCTCAAGAAGGGCGCCTCGGTCGAGCAGGAGCCGACGCTCGGCGAGGGCGAAGGAGAGGATGCGGCCGAGGAGGTCGCAGCCGACACCAAGGGCAAGCCGGTCACCGTTACCCGCCCGTCCGAGCTTCTCGACGCGGTGCTCGCTGCCGGGCGCAAGGGCCTGTCGATCCAGCGCTACAAGGGTCTTGGGGAAATGAATGCGGAGCAGTTGTGGGAGACGACGCTCGATCCCGCCAATCGCTCGCTGCTCCGGGTCGAGGTCGCCCAGGCCGACGTCGCCGACGAGATCTTCACGCGCCTGATGGGCGACGTCGTCGAACCCCGCCGCGAGTTCATCCAGGACAACGCGCTCAGCGTCGCGAACCTCGATGTGTGAAGCACCTCAGCCGATCACGCGGCGCACACGCGCCTTGATCGTCGTAAGTTCGATTGCGGAGACTTGTCCCTTGGGCCGAGCGGATCGAGCCCGCCAGTCGAATGATTTGATGTGATCGGCGAGGGCGACGCTTGCCGGATTGCCGCCGATTGGAACTTCGAAAGCATAATCCTTCACGCGCGTGGTCAAGGGCACGCAGACAAGCAGCCCAACGAGCCCATTGTATCGGGCCGACGAAAGCACAACTGCAGGTCGATGGCCGCCCTGTTCGCGTCCCGCTTGCGGATCGAATCTGATCCAGATGACGTCACCCGAGTCGGGCACCCAGTCACGGCTTACCAAATCTCTTTTCCGACAGCGGGCCCCCAATCGAACTCCTCATGGATGTTCTCTGGCGTGACCCTCGCCAACAATTCGTCGAGCGTCGGATCATCGACTTCAATCTTCTCGATCTTCAGAGAATCGCCATCGCGCCGGATTTCGATTTGATCATTCTCCCGAAGTCCGATCTCCGCGCTCAGAGACACAGGAATTCGAACGGCGAGGCTATTGCCCCATTTCTTGACGTGCTGGTTCATGGTTCGGCTCGTTTCTACTATGTATATACATTCTGCATGCCACACAGACAAGCGCGCAACGGGAACCGCTCGTGGAGGCGGTAATTGAAGGGACAATGAGCGCTTCGATCACCCTCGCCAGCTACAACATGCACAAGGCAGTTGGGCTCGACGGCCGGCGCGACCCGCACCGCATCCTCACCGTGCTTCAGGAAATCGACGCCGATGTCGTCGCGCTGCAGGAAGCCGACAAGCGGATCGGCGGCCGCGGCTCGACCGTGCCACATGAGCTGATCGACAGCCATGGCATGTACAAGCCGGTGCACCTTGGGGTGCGGCACAAGCGGGTGCTCGAATCGGCCCGCAGGCACGCCGACCGGCTGCTCAAGGTCAACACGCGCAACATCGGCTGGCACGGCAATGCGATCCTGGTGAAGCCGCATATCGGCGTGCTCGACTGCGCCGCGCTCGACTTGCCGATGCTCGAGCCGCGCGGCGCGGTCATGGCCGAGCTCCTCGTCGGCGATACGCCGCTGAGGGTCATCGGCATGCATCTCGACCTCTCCGGCCTGTGGCGCCGACGGCAGATGCGCGCGATCCTCCAAACGGTCGCGCGGCGGCCGCAGCGGATGCCGACGGTGCTGATGGGGGATACCAACGAATGGCGGACGATCGCCGGCTGCCTCAACGACCTCGAACCGGATTTCCACATCGCGCCGACGGGGCCGAGCTTCCACGCCCGCCACCCGGTCGCGCAACTCGACCGCATCATCGTCGACAGGGAGCTGAATATCGAAGCGGCCGGCGTGCACATGAGCATCGCGGCGCGACGCGCGTCGGATCATCTGCCGATCTGGGCGCGGGTGAGTGCGTGACCCCTCTCCCAACGGACAGAATTATCCCCCGATTTTCCGCAGACGGCGACGCTGGATCGAGGAGCCGATGCCCATTGCCTCGCGGTACTTGACGACCGTGCGGCGCGCGCAGTCGAAACCCTTCTCCTTGAGCAGGCCGGCGATGGCATCGTCGCTGAGAATGTCCCTTTCGCCCTCGATCAGCTGCTTGATCGCGGCCTTCACCGCTTCGGCGGCCGCACCCTCGCCCTCGGCCGACTGAACGCCGGAGCCGAAGAAATATTTGAGCTCGAACAGCCCGCGGTCGCACAGCAAATATTTGTTCGAGGTGACCCGGCTGACGGTGGATTCGTGCATTCCGATCGCCTCGGCGACTTCGCGCAAGGTGAGCGGCTTCATCGCCGACACTCCGCGCTCGAAGAAGCCCTGCTGCCGCTTCACGATCTCGGACACGACCTTGACGATGGTCCGCGCCCGCTGGTCGAGCGCTTTGACCAGCCAACTCGCGCTTTGAAGGCATTCGCTGAGCCACGCCCGCGAGGCCTTGTCCTGCGGACCGGACTTCAGCTCCTGGTAATAGCGGCGATTGACCAGGAGCCGCGGCAGGGTCGCCTGGTTGAGCTCGACCGCAAAGCCGGCGCGTGTGCGGCGGATGAAGACGTCGGGCGTCACTTCCTCGGCCGCGCCGCCGGAGAAGCGGCAGCCGGGCTTGGGATCGTAGGCCCGGAGCTCGCGAATCATGTCGGCGAGATCCTCGTCGTCGACTCCGCAGATGCGCTTGAGGTCGTTGGTGCGCCCCTTCGACAGCAGATCGAGATTGTCGATCAGTCGCGCCATCGCAGGGTCGTAGCGGTCCGCCGCCTTCGCCTGAAGCGCGAGGCATTCGGCCAGCGAGCGGGCGCCGACACCGGCGGGTTCAAGGCCCTGCACCACCTCCAAGGCTTGTTCCACGAGCGACAGCGGCGCACCGGACAAGGCGGCAATCTGCTCGAGGTCGACGGTCAGATACCCGGTTTCGTCGAGAGCCTGCGCAACGATCCGGGCGAGATCGCCGACCTCGCCCGAGACCCCGTGCAACTGCTCGACCAGGTACTCGGAAAGCGATCCAGCCGAATGTTCGAGCCGGTCGAAATCGAACCCTTCCTCGCCGCCGGCTGACGTCACGACGTCCGAATAGCTGTCGGTCTCCAGCGCTTCCGACTGCCAATCGACATCGAGCGGCCGGTCGTCGTCGGCCTGGCCGCTGATCAGGTCGTCGGCGCCCGGATCGTCCGGGGCTTCGTCGCTCTCGGCGGCTTGGTCGCCGGCGAAATCCGCCGCGGGCTGCTCATCCGGCTCGTCCGAGCGCGCTTCGAGCAGCGGGTTCTTGGAGATTTCCTCAGCGAGGAATGCATCGAGCTCGAGATTGCTGAGCTGGAGGAGCTGAATCGCCTGGCGGAGCTGGGGCGTGAGGACCAGCTGCTGCGATTGACGGATGCTTAGGGAGGGGCCCAGGCCCATGCCGGATACTCGCTACAGGGCGAAGCTTTCGCCGAGGTAGAGGCGCCTGACCTCCTGGTCGGCGACCAGCGCCTCGGGCGTGCCGGCGAACAGAACCTGCCCGTCGTAGATGATGCAGGCGCGGTCGACGATGTCGAGCGTCTCGCGGACATTATGGTCGGTGATCAGCACGCCGATGTCGCGGCTCTTCAATTCGCGCACCAGTTCGCGGATGTCGGCGATGGAGATCGGGTCGATGCCCGCGAACGGCTCGTCGAGCAGCATGATCGTCGGCTCCGCGGCAAGTGCGCGCGCGATCTCGCACCGGCGCCGCTCGCCGCCGGACAGCGCCATGGCCGGCGAATCGCGCAAGGCCGTGATTCCGAACTCGCGGAGCAGCTGCTCGAGCCGCTCGCGGCGTACCTCCGGGTCGGGCTCGGCGATTTCGAGCACGGCAACGATATTCTGTTCGACCGTCATGCCGCGAAAGATCGAGGTCTCCTGCGGCAAATAGCCAAGGCCGAGAATTGCCCGCCGGTACATCGGCAGACCGGTGATGTCCTGCCCATCGAGGAAGATGCGCCCGCTGTCGGGCTTCACCAGTCCCATGACCGAATAGAAGCAAGTCGTCTTGCCGGCGCCGTTCGGCCCGAGCAGGCCCACCACCTCGCCGCGCTGAACGTCGAGCGAGACGTCGTGAAGCACCGCGCGGCGATCGTAAGACTTGGCGATCGAACGAACCTCGAGCCCAGCGCTCACCTGCTGCGCCTCGTTCGAGGGCCGCGCAAAGGTCACCGCTTCGTTCATCCGCCACTACTTCGATTGCTGCTGCGGTTGCTGGTGCTGCGGAACGGTGAAGTGGCCGGTGACGCGACCCCCGCTCGCGTTCACGCCCGGCGGGCCGCCGTCGACCACCGCGCGGCCGGAATTGAGGTCGATCACGAGACGCGAGCCGTTCACGCGGTTGTTGTCACGGGTCAGCTGGACGTTGCCAATCAACGTGATGAGCTTGCGGTCGAGATCATAGACGCCGAAGTCGCCCTTGGCCGTTTCGGACGGGCTGTGAACGACGACTCCGCCGGCCGCGTCGAGCCGGTTGATCTGGAGCCCGCTCGCGCCCTGGCCGCCGGAATAGGCAACCGTCAGCCGCTCGGTATCGAGCGTGAGATCGGCCTGGGTCACGTGAACGTTCCCGCTGAACACCGCCCGGTCCGCCCGGTCCTGGACCTCGATCCGGTCGGACGTCACATCCACCGGCGCGTTGGTATTGTGCCCGGCGAGCGCCGAGCGCGGCTGCTCCTGCACCACCTGCGCGAACGCCGTCGTGGCGGCGATGGTGACTGCAGCACTCGCTGCAAGGATGATGCCAGAAATCCGCACGCGCATCATCTGACCGCCCCCTGGACGATTTTCAAGCGAGCACCGTGATCGAGCACGACGGTCCGGTCCCCGAGGTCGGCATGAAGTTGGCCGGCCTGGAACTGCCCCAGCCTCATGCTCCCGGCGACCGGCCCATCGCTCGCCAGCTGCCGTTGCTTGAGATCCACGGTCACGTCGCGGGTTGCGAGACGATAGCCGCCGGCGCCTGCCAGCTTCACCGGCCCGTCGATCATCACCTTCTGCGTATCGAGATTGTAGCGGCCCCGGTTGGCGGCGATCAGCAGCGGTCCCTGCGCGAGATTCAGTCGTGCGGACATGCCCGAGATCGCGACCACCGGAATGTTGGAGCTCGGCTGGATCGCGCGATTCGCGACGATCGTGAATTGCTGGCCCTTGTTGTCGGTGCCGACATAGCGGGCCTGGTCGACCCGCATCGACTCCGGCGCGCTTTGAACCTTCTTCTTGTCGAGGATGAAGCTGACGTCGCTCTTTTTGCCAAGCGGCGCGAGCGCGAGGATGGCGATCAGGACTCCGACCGCGGCCGGAAGCGCGATCTTCGACCAGCGAATCAGGCGGTCATGCGTGCTTCCGGGGACTGCCCATCGGTTCTTGCCCGCCCGCTGGTGCATGGCAGTGTCAGGCACAGCGTAGCTCAGCCGTCATGCGCGAAGATGTCCTGCTCGGGCCAACCGGCGATATCCAGCAGCGCGCGCGCCGGCAGGAAGTCGAAGCAGGCCTGCGCGAGCGCGACGCGGTCTTCGCGCTGAAGCCGCTGATCGAGCTTCTCCTTGAGCGCATGAAGGTAACGCACGTCGTTCGCCGCATATTCGCGCTGTGCGTCGGTGAGCTCGTCGGCGCCCCAGTCGCTGGTCTGCTGTTGTTTGGAGAGATCCTGACCGAGGAGTTCCTTGACCAGGTCCTTGAGGCCGTGCCGGTCGGTGTAGGTGCGCACGAGTCGCGATGCCGTACGCGTGCAATAGAGCGGCGCCGCCATGATCCCGAGGTAGGCC
This sequence comes from Sphingomonas sp., assembly GCA_025980335.1. GTDB lineage: Bacteria > Pseudomonadota > Alphaproteobacteria > Sphingomonadales > Sphingomonadaceae > Sphingomicrobium. The sequence continues at coordinate 6,052 of JAICXO010000026.1, forward strand.
TGCATGATGCCGACGTCGAAGCGCGCGAAATGGTAGAGCTTGAGCCGGTTCGGATCGGACAGCAGCGCTTTCAGGTTCGGCGCCGAATAATCGCTTCCGCGAGCGAATCGGACGAGGTGCTCGTCGCCCTTGCCGTCGGACAACTGAACGAGGCACAGCCGGTCGCGCCCTGGGTGGAGCCCCATGGTTTCGGTGTCGACGGCGATCGGCCCGTCGGCGAATGTGACATCCGCGGGCAGGTCTTCCTCGTGCAGGTAAACGGCCATTGGGGCTCCTCGGATCGGGCGTTCGAAAAGCGCTTTAGTCTCCCTTGCGCCCGGCTTGCCACCCCCGTCGAAATTCGCTGATATTTGAGTCACTAGAGCCGCCTTCATTTTTGCTGTAATGGCGTCGGCGGTGCGTGAGTGATTTGCGCGTCATGACCGGTTGCGCCATTCGGCCCGAGCGCGTTGGTTTCAGGGGTAGGCGGGCTCTTTCAAGTTCGGACGGATATGGGTTTCGATAGAGGGCGCAAAGGAGACCGCGGTGGTCGCGGTCGGGACAAGCGCGAAAGTTTCGGCGAAGGCAGTTTTCAGGAATTCGGCGGCGGCGGCCAGGAACGCGGCGGCTATGGCAGCCGCGGCGGGTTCGGTAGCGGCGGCGGCGGTGGCGGCGGGTACGGTGACCGCGGCGGCTTCGGCGGCGGCGGCGGCGGATACGGCGGCGGCGGTGGTGGCGGCTTCCGCGGCGGCGGCGGCGGTGGCGGTTTCCGCGGCGGTGGCGGCGGCGGTGGCGGAATGCCCCCGCAGGTCGTCGGCGAAGGCAAAGGCATCGTCAAATTCTTCAACCCGCAGAAGGGCTTCGGCTTCATCGTCCGCGACGATGGCGGTGAGGACGTGTTCGTCCACATCTCCGCGGTCGAGCAGGCGGGCCTCACCGATCTCGCCGACGGTCAGCCGCTCGAGTTCACGCTCGTCGATCGGGGCGGCCGGATTTCGGCCACGAACCTCAGGATCGACGGCGAACCGATGGCGGTCGAGCGCGCCGAGCGCGGTCCGCAGCGTCAGCTGACCGGCGAAAAGGCCAGCGGGACCGTCAAGTTCTTCAACGCGATGAAGGGCTTCGGCTTCATCCAGCGCGACGACGGCCAGCCGGATGCATTCGTGCACATCTCGGCGGTCGAGCGCGCCGGCATCCCGACGCTCAACGAGGGCGACCGGCTCGAATTCGAGCTTGAGGTCGATCGGCGCGGCAAGACGGCGGCGGTGAACCTGCAGCCGATCAGCTAAGCGCGATTATCTGGGGGCGAGGGGGCCGGCGGAGTCACGCTTCGCCGGCCCCTTTCCTTTTTTCAGAGCGCGCTCGAGTAGAAGGCTGCGAAATCCGCCTTGAGCTGCTGCGCCGAGACCGGGTCGATGTACATCATGTGACCCGCCGGATAATAATGGTAGCGGATGTTCTGCTGAAGCTGCGGCTCCAGCGCCATGTGGCCGAACTCATATTCGGCACCGTGGAACGGCGTTGCCAGATCGTAATAGCCGTTGACCGACATCACCTTCATCCGCGGGTTCTGGCGCATCGTGTCGGCGAGATCGACACTTGTGTCCGCGATCTGCTGCGGGCCCTCGGCGGACTTGTGAGTCAGGTCCCAGTCGTCGCCGATCCCCGCATAATTGTTCGGGCGGTAGATCAGCGGCGTCTTGTAGCCGAGATCGCGGAACAGGTAATCGTTGAGCGCGGCAACGAACCCGCCGGTGATCGCGCTGCCCTGGGGGTCGTAGTCGGCACCCTCTCCGACATTGTCCGGCTCCGTGCCGACGTAGCGCGAGTCGATTCGACCAATGACTTCATGCCGGTCGCGCAGCAGCTCGCGCTGGAACCGGTTCGGCTGCACGCGGAGGTTCGAACGTAGAATGTAATCGGGCGACAGGCCGGTCAGCTGCGCCATCTGCTGCGCGATCGATTGCTTCTCCTCGTCGCTGATCCCGTTACCCTTCTGCAGAGCAGCCGCGTACGGCCCGCTGGCAAACTGCCGCGCCTGCTCGATGAAGGCGTCGAGCGGCGGCTTGTTCGGGATCTTGCCGTGGTACCAGGCGTCCGCGGCATAGGTCGGAAGGAAATCGACCAGCTCCTGATCGCCCTGAAAGTCAGCGAAATTGAACACGGTCGACACGAACGTGATTCCGTTGAGTTGAATGCCCTGATCGAACAGCGAGCGCGACAGGCCGGCAGCCCGGGTGGTGCCATAGCTCTCGCCGATGATGAACTTGGGGCTGTTCCAGCGCTGGTATTTGGTCAGGTAGCGCTGGATCGTCCGGGTGAAGGCGTCGAGGTCCTTGTCGACGCCGAACAGGTCCTTCGGTTCGGTCTTCCCCAGCGCTCGCGACAGGCCGGTCGTCGGTGCATCGATGAACACGAGGTCCGAAATATCGAGCAAGGTGTCGGGATTGGGTCCGTAGCGGAACGGCGGACCCGGGATTGTCTCGGGAGTCGAGGCGTCGACCTTCATCGGCCCGAACGAGCCCATGTGAAGCCACATGGTCGACGATCCAGGGCCGCCGTTGAACAGGAACGTCAGCGGGCGCGGACGCCCATTCGCCGATGGCATGGTGTAGGCGACGTAGAACATGCTCGCCAAGGGCTCGCCCTTGTCGTTCCGGATGGTGAGATGACCCGGCGTCACCGTGTAGCTAAGGGTGTGACCGTGGAACGGGATCGACCGCTTCACCGGCTGGGCATCTTCCTCGACGCTCGCCTTGACCGCATCGGAATCGGGCTTGGCAGCGTCGGCCTTGGCTTCCTTGGTCGGGACGTCGCCGGCGGGCTGGTCGTCGGCCGCATAGGCGGCGCTCGACAGCAGGAGCGAGAGTGCAATCAGCGAGCGCATCATTGTCCTTTCATCGGAATGGGATTGCCCTCGACCATCACGTACTGGACTCGCTGAACCGCGGTCGGATCGACCAGCGGGTCGCCGTCGACGGCAATCAGATCGGCCGATTTGCCCGGGTCGAGGGTGCCGGTTTCGTTCGACAGGCTCATGAGGTCGGGGCCGCCCTTGGTCGCGGCGATCAGCGCGTCGCGCGGGCTCATCCCGCCCTTGGTGACCATCAGCTCGACTTCGTGATTGGCCATCGTGTGCGGAGCGACCGCGCTGTCGGTGCCGAGCGCGATCTTGACGCCGTTGCGATAGGCGAGGTTGAGGCCCTTGCCCCAGACGGCGAACGTCTCCTTGGCCTTTTGCTCGGAAGCGGGGGCGAGCTTTCCGGTGCCGATCAGGTTCTTGACGCCGCTGAAGGCCATCAGAGTCGCGACATAATAAGTGCCGCGCGCCTTCATGTCCTTGACGCCCTGGTCGTCGATGAAGGTGCCGTGCTCGATCGAATCGACACCTGCCCGGACCGCGGCGTCGATCCCCTTGGCGCCATGGGCGTGCGCGGCGACCTTGAGCCCCATGAAATGGGCCATGTCGCAGATCGCCTTCATCTCCTCGTCGGTGAAATGCTGCTCGAGCCCGCGGGTGCCGGGGTCGAGCACGCCGCCGGTCGCCATGATCTTGATCCAGTCGACTCCCGCGGCGGCGAGCTGTCGAACGACCTTCTGGCATTCTTCGGCGCCGGTGCACACGGACGGATTGAGGTGGGCCTCGTTGACCGCCGCGGCGAGCTCCGGAGGAAGGCCGGTCGCCTCGTCGGCATGCCCGCCGATGATCGATAGCGGCGCGCCCGCGACCCTGATCCGCGGCCCGGGAAAGCGCCCTTCGGCGACGGCATCGCGCACGGCGATCACTGCGCTGGTGTCGCCGCCGAGATCGCGCACCGTGGTGAATCCCCCCTGCGCCATTTCGAGCGCGTGAGTGAGGCCGACGGTTGCGGCATAAGGCACGGAATATTTCTGCGTGAAGCCTTCGTACCAAGGCTCGCCCGATGTGCCGGTGAGGTGGACGTGGACGTCGGTCATGCCGGGCATCACTGTGTGGGTGCGCTCGTCGACGATTGTTGCTCCCGCCGGCGCAGTGAAGCCGTTCTCGATCCGGCTGATTCGGCCGTTGTCGACGATCACGGTCGATGCGCCGCGCTCCGGCTGGGCAGCGTCGACGATGAGGTGGCCGGCCTGGATTGCGTAGGTCGCGGCATTGGCCGTCGCGGCCATCGCCAGCGCCGCCGCGCCGGCGAGCAGTTGCTTGATCATGGGACCCCTTTCCCCCGAAGAGAGCGACGCTTAGCGCGCCGTGCTGCCGCGCTTCAAGTTACCATCGCCTGCAGGGTCGCCAGTCGGTCGGCCTCAGCCGCCGGTTTGTCGATGCGGATGCGGCTGACGCGCGGAAACCGCATCGCGAGCCCGGACTTGTGCCGCGTGCTCTTGTGGATCGAATCGAAAGCGACTTCGAGCACCAGGCTCTTTTCCACTTCGCGCACGGGACCGAAGCGCTCGATCGTGTGCGCGCGGATCCAGCGGTCGAGCCATTTCAGCTCCTCGTCGGTGAATCCGAAATACGCCTTGCCGACGGGAAGCAGCTCGCCGCCGCTCTCGGGGGCCTCGGTCCAGCAGCCGAAGGTGTAGTCGCTATAGTAGCTCGATCGCTTTCCCGAGCCCCTCGCCGCATACATCAGCACGCAGTCGGCGTTCAGGGGGTCCCGCTTCCATTTGTACCACAGGCCTGTGCGGCGTCCGGCGACGTATTGGCTGTCGCGGCGCTTGAGCATGATGCCTTCGATGCTCGCATCCCGCGCGTTCAGACGCAGATTCTCGAGCTGCTCGAAGCTTCGCGCCTCGATCAGTTGTGAAATGTCGAAGCGCTCGGGATCGAGCTGCGCTGCGAAGGACTCCAGCCGCTGGCGCCGCTCGTGCCACGGCAGCTCCCGCAAGTCCTCGTCCCCGGCGAACAGGATATCGTAGAGGCGGACGAAGGCGGGGTAGGCGCCGAGCATCTTGGTGCTGACGTTCTTGCGCCCGAGCCGCTGCTGGAGCGCGTTGAAGCTCGCCGCCGCGCCGCCGTGGACATCCGCCTTCCCTTGCTCCGAGCCGCGCACGAGCAGCTCGCCGTCGAGCACGCCTGCCGTGCGGAATGCCTCGGCCACGTCGGGGAAGCTCTGCGAAATGTCGTCGCCCGTGCGGCTGAAGAGGCGAGTCTCGCCACCCGCATGAACCAGCTGCACCCGGATGCCGTCCCATTTCCACTCGGCCGCATAATCGTCGAGCGACACGCGCGCGTCGTCAAGCGGATGGGCGAGCATGAACGGTCGGAAGATCGGCACGTCCCGCGCGGTCGGCTGTGGCGCGCGGCCCTCGGCCCAGTCGAACAGCTCGGCGAACGGCGGCGCGAGCCCGTGCCACACCTCCTCGACTGCTTCGATCTCGAGCCCGAACGCATCCGCGAAAGCTTGCTTGGCGAGCCGCGCGCTGACTCCGACGCGAAGCTCGCCGGTTGCGAGCTTGAGGAGGGCGAAGCGGCCGGAGGCATCGAGATGGTCGAGCATCGCGGCGAGCACGCGCGGGGCCTCGAGCCGCGAAGCCGAGCGGAGCCGCGCAATCGCGTCGGTGATGCTGATTGTCGCGTCGTCGAGCTCGGGCGGCTCGTCGACTGCCTTCGGCCACAGCAGCGCCACGGTTTCGGCCATGTCGCCGACATAGTCGCGGCTCATGTACAATAGGACCGGATCAACCCGCTCCTCGGCGATCGCACGGACTGCCGCATGCTTGACCGCGGGAATGCTGAGCGTGCCGGTGAGCGCGGCGAGTCCGAAGCCGCGATCCGGGTCGGGCGTTTGCCTCAGGTAATCACCAATGAGCCGAAGCTTGGTGTTGCGCGAACGCGTGTAGACGAGGTCGTCGAGCAGCTGCGAGAAGGCGCGCATTGCGCCTCTAATGCACGAACCTCGACTAGAGTGTCAGTGCAGCCGGACCGCAAGCGCGGCGAGGATCGCAGCGCAGTCGCCGTCGGAGCGGCTGTCGATCGCATCGTCGACATGCTCGAGGCACGATTGCACGGTGACGCGGTGTCCGGGAAGAAGCGCCAGCTGCGCGGAGCAGCGGGCGAGGCTTTCGAGCGTGGCGAGCCCGTTCGCGACCGCGAGCTGCCGGATCGCATCCATCTTGGCGTAGAGGTCCAAGGGAGAGAGGCGCGGGGCCGCATCGCGGATTTCGGCGACCCGCGAAGCGACCTGCAGCCTCACGTCATCGAGCGGGTCGGTGGCCATGAACTCCCTCCTGTGAGGGACCCACGAAAGTATTGCTTTCGCGGGAACCCTTGAACGGAGGGTCTCTCACATTGGTTAAACAGCGGTTACGAGCTTGTGTTCGCGACAGCATCGTCGTGTTAAGAAGCGAAGGGGGTGCGCGATGGTCCTTCGCCGGTTTCGCGACCATGTGACGGAGCACAATTGGTTCGCGGTTGCGGTCGATTTCCTGATCGTCGTCGCCGGCGTGTTCCTCGGACTTCAGGCGAGCAATTGGAACCAGGCGCGGCTCAATCGGCAGCAGGCGCGCCAATACCGGACGATGCTGCGCGACGATCTCGACGCCAATCTCGAGAATCTCGCGATCCGCAAGCGCTATTACAGCTGGGTCCGGCGGGAGGCGCTGGCGACGCTCGCCGATCTCGACCGGCCGTCGAGTTCGCTCGATCAGCAGTTCCTCGTCCACGCCTATCAGGCGACGCAAATCCAGCCCTGGGCGCTGAAGCGCAATACTTACGACGAGGTCCTGTCGACCGGTGCGATGGCCAATCTCGGCGACCCGCTGCTGCGCGACAAGATCGCCAATTATTACGTCACCTCCGACGTCTCCGGTGCCAATATCGCGGTCGTGCCGCCCTATCGCGACATTGTCCGGCGGGTGATGCCCTATGCCGTGCAGCAGGCGATTCGGGCCCGCTGCAACGAGCGGCTGACCCAAAACAGCCGCGGGGGCGTCGACATCATCCTGCCAGCCGACCGATGCGAGCTCGGCCTGGACCCCGCTGCGGTGCGCAAGGGCGTGAACCAGGTCCACGATTGGCCCGGCCTCGCGCTCGACCTCAACCGGCAGCTCGTCGATCTCGACCAGAAGCTGATTAGCGTCGACTCGATTTCCCGGCGAGCGGTCGCGCTAAAGGCCGCGCTGAAGGACGCCGGCGACTAGTGGAACCTTGACAAAAGCGCGCCTGCCAATCAGAGCGCGCGCAACGGGCGGCGGAAGGCCGCTTTTCTTTTTTCAGCAATTCGGGAAGCTCCCATGGCCAAGCCGGCAACCGTCAAGATCAAGCTCGTCAGCACCGCCGACACCGGCTTCTTCTACGTGACGAAGAAGAACCCGCGCACCCAGACCGAGAAGCTGAGCTTCAAGAAATACGACCCGAAGGTGCGCAAGCACGTCGAGTTCAAGGAAGCCAAGATCAAATGATGCGGTGCGGCTAGGCCGCGACCTGTCATTCAACCCCGGGCTGCGAGCCGGCGCCCATCTGCAAAGAAAACAAGATGGATTCCCGCTTTCGCGGGAATGACGAATTAGGCCTGCACCGCTGGCTCGTGCTTGCCCGCGAGCAGCGCGTCGACCTCCTGGACGAACCGCGCGACCGAGATCGGCTTCGACACATAGGCTTGCGCGCCCGCGCCGCGAATCCGTTCCTCGTCGCCGCGCGCCGAGTAAGCCGTCACCGCCATGATCGGCACTTCGGCGAGCTTCTCGTCCGCGCGGATCAGCTCGATCAGGTCGAGTCCGCTGACGTGCGGAAGCTGGATATCGGTGATCACCAGGTCGGGCACGAAGCTGCGCGCGGCTTCGAGCGCGTTGCGGCTGTCGGTCACTGCCTCCGGTTCGTGGCCGTGGGCAGCGAGCAGGTCGCAGAACAGCTTGATGTTCAGCGCATTGTCCTCGACGATCAGGATCCTGGCCAATTCGCTTCCTTTCGCCGTTTCAGCAGCAATCTAGGTCTTGCCGACGCCGACTCCAAATGACTCCGTCGCTCTCGCCCTTGCCGCGCTTGCGGCAACGCTCGGCGAGCCGCGGCGGGCGCGGCGGTTCGTCGACCTGACCGGAATCGGGACAGACGAGCTTCGCGCGCGGGCCGGCGAACCGGCGCTGCTCGCCGCACTCGTCCGCTTCCTCGAAGCGCACGAGCCGGACCTGATTGCCGTTTCGGAGGAGCTTGGCGTTTCGCCGGATGTGCTCGTACAGGCTCGGCGCGAGCTCGAGGAAGGGAAGGCATGAAGACGATCCTGATCACCGGCGCGACCGCGGGGTTCGGCGAAGCGGCGGCGCGCAAGTTTGTCGCCGGCGGCTGGAGGGCGATCGGGACCGGGCGCCGCGGCGAGCGGCTGAAGAAGCTTCAGGAGGAGCTCGGCGAACCATTCCTTCCGCTCGAGGTCGACATGCGCGACACCGCCGCGCTCGAAAGCCTCGCCAAGCTGTCGCCGCCGTGGAACGGCATCGACCTGCTGCTCAACAATGCCGGCCTCGCGCCGCCCACGGACCCGCTGCCGCAAACCGATTGGGACCGGATCGAGGACGTCATCGACACGAACATCACCGGACTCGTCGCGCTCACCCGGGCGCTGCTGCCGACACTGGTGAACCGCAAAGGACAGATCATCAATCTTTCGTCGGTCGCGGCGACTTATCCGTACAAGGGCGGCGCGGTCTATGGCGGCACCAAGGCGTTCGTCCGCCAGTTCTCGCTCGATTTGAGGAGCGACCTCGCCGGCAGCGGCGTGCGCGTGACCTCGGTCGAGCCGGGGATGGCGGAGACCGAGTTCACGGTCGTCCGCACCGGCGGCGACAGGGAGGCGTCGGACAAGCTCTATGCCGGGATGGACCCGATGACCGCACAAGACCTCGCCGATCTGTTCTGGTGGCTCGCCAATTTGCCGCCGCACCTCAACGTCAACACGATCGAGCTGATGCCGGTCAGCCAGAGCTTTGCCGGCTTCACGGTGAGCCGGAAATAGTTGACGTGAGCGGGTTTGTAGGTGTTCAGCGAAGGCATGAGCATCGACAATCGCCTCGCCGAACTCGGCATCACGATTCCGCAGCCGGCCGCGCCGGTGGCGTCCTACGTTCCCGCAGTCGAAAGCAACGGCCTGCTTCACATCTCCGGACAGATCAGCGTCAACGAAGACGGGAACCTCATTCTCGGCCGGCTCGGCGAGGACATGACCCTGGAGCGCGGCACTGCGGCTGCGCGTCGCTGCGGGATCATGCTGATCGCGCAGATGAAGGCAGCGCTGGGGTCGCTCGACCGCGTGGAACGGATCGTCAAACTCGGTGCATTCGTGAATAGCGCGCCGTCGTTCACCGATCAGCCGAAGGTCGCGAACGGCGCGTCCGAGCTGATGCAGGAAGTGTTCGGCGAGCTCGGCCGGCATGCGCGCAGCGCAGTCGGTGTGCCGGTGCTTCCGCTCGGGGTTGCGGTGGAGATCGATGCGATCGTCGCGGTGAAGCCCTAGTTCATTTTCAACGGCTTACCCACCTAAGGGCATGGCCGACCGCGAAACCGAGGTGCTGGCGAAAATCGCGTCCGGCGTATCGGGCCTGAATGCGCACGCGTGGGACCGTCTCAGCGCGGACGATCCGTTCCTTAGCCACGCGTTCCTCTCCGCGCTCGAGGATTCGGGCAGCGTCGGGCCGGGCACCGGCTGGACTCCCGCGCCGATCCTGATCGAGGACGAGGCGTCGCACCTGGTCGCAGCGGCTCCGGCCTACCTGAAGTCGCACAGCCAGGGCGAGTATGTCTTCGACCATGGCTGGGCGGACGCGTGGGAGCGCGCGGGCGGCCAATATTATCCCAAGCTCCAGGTCGCCGTGCCGTTCACGCCGGTTCCCGGACCCAGGCTGCTCGGCAGCCGCCCGCAGCAGCTGCTGGCCGCGCTCGAAGCGGTCGCCGTTCAGAATGACCTCTCGTCGGCGCACATCAGCTTCGTCGACGAGGACGGCGCAGCCGAAGCCGCGCGGCGCGGCTGGCTGATCCGCCACGGCCTCCAGTATCATTGGCTTAACCGAGGCTACGGCTCATTCGAGGACTTTCTCGCCGCGCTCAGCAGCCGCAAGCGCAAGACAATCCGGAAGGAGCGCGCGGCTGCGCTCGACGGGTTGGAGATTCGCATTCTGCGCGGTGCCGAGATCGGGCCTGCCGACTGGGACGCGATGTGGGCTTTCTACCAGGACACCGGATCGCGCAAATGGGGCCGGCCGTACCTCACGCGCGACTTCTTCGATCTCGCCGGGCAGCGCCTGGGCGACCGCGTGCTCCTGTTCCTCGCCTGCCGTGACGGCCTGCCGATCGCCGGTGCGCTGAACTTCGTTGGGCCGGACACGCTCTACGGCCGGTACTGGGGCACGATTGACGAGGTGCCGTTTCTGCATTTCGAGCTTTGCTATTACCGGGCGATCGAATGGGCGATCGAGCATCGCCTCGGCTCGGTCCAGGCGGGCGCGCAGGGCGAGCACAAGGTGGCGCGCGGCTATGAGCCGGTGATCACGAAGAGCGCGCATTTCATTCCGAACCGAAGCTTCCGCGAAGCGGTAGCGGACTTCCTCGACAGCGAGCGCGCCGCGGTGGCAAACGAAGCCGAATGGCTTCGGCGCGAGTTGCCCTACCGTTCGTCTTCCTCCGAGTAGAGATGCACGGTGCGGCCGCTCGAATCGGCCATTCCACGGTACATGGCAGGCGTGGTGAATCCCCAGGCGGCGTCCCCGTCCGGCGCGACGGCGATCAGCCCGCCCTTGCCGCCGAGCGCGGCGATGTCGGCGAGCGTCGAATCGAGCGCATCCTGAAGCGATTGGCCGCCGATGCGAACGCGGTCGGCAAGCTGGTGGGCGGCGACGGCGCGGATGAAATATTCGCCCGAACCCGTCGCCGACACGGCGGCGGAGCTGTCGCTGGCGTAGGTCCCGGCCCCGATCAGCGGCGAATCGCCGACCCGTCCCCAGCGCTTTGCAGTGAGGCCGCCGGTCGAGGTCGCAGCGGCGACATGGCCGTCCACGTCGACGGCGACCGCACCGACGGTGCCGTACTTGATCTCGTCGTCGAAGCCGCCTGCAGCGAGCAGCTCCTCCAGCTGACGGCGCCGCTCGGGAACCTCGAACCAGCCGTTCTCGACCTGCTCCAGGCCATGGTTGCGGGCCAGTTCGTCCGCGCCCTTGCCTGAGACGAACACATGCTGTCCTTCGTCGAGCACGAGGCGGGCGAGATCGATCGGCGCGCGCGTGGTCCTGAGGCCGGCGACCGCCCCCGCCGCGCGCGTGCGGCCGTCCATGATCGCGGCGTCGAGCTCGATGCAGCCGGTCGCCGTCAGCACGCTTCCGCGGCCCGCGTTGAAGCAGGAATCCTCCTCCAGCACCCGCACCGCAGCCTGGACGGCGTCGAGCGCATCTTCGCGCTTCTCGAGGATTGCCGCTCCCGCTTCGAGCGCCGCTTCGAGCCCTGCTCGCGCGCATCGCTCCTGCTCGGGGTCGAGCCGCTCGGGGCGCATCGACCCGGCGCCGCCATGAACCACCAGTCGCCACCGCATGTCGGTCATGGCCGCGGCCATAGCCGCCGCTCTTGCGCGGCGCCAGTTGACGCGACCAATGTTGTTATATTATTGTGATATCTAATTAGGGAGAACAGATTATGGCCGACGGTAAGGTGATCGCGCTCACGCCGACGAGCGAACGCAGAGCGGCAACGGCGAGCGGCTACCCGATGCTCGTCGTCCTGCTGCTGGCGATCCTCGCCGACATCTATGGCATCGTGATGCTCGGCCATGATCATAATGCGTGGGGTATCGCGGTCGTAATCGTCGTGACGATCGTCTTCATCCTGGTGCTGCCGGGCTTCTACATGCTCCAGCCGAACCAGGCAGCGGCGATTACGCTGTTCGGCGCGTATCGAGGGACCGACCGAAGCACCGGCCTCCGATGGGTGTGGCCGTGGCTTGGAAAGAAGAAGCTGTCGGTCCGCGCCAACAATTTCATTTCCGACAAGATCAAGGTCAACGACTTGCGCGGCAATCCGATCGACATTGCTGCCCAGATCATGTGGCGCGTGGTCGACACCGCCCAGGCGCTGTTCGACGTCGACGATTACAAGCAGTTCGTGCGGGTCCAGGTGGAAGCGGCGATCCGCGCCGTCGGGTCACGCTATCCGTACGACGACTTCGAGCATCAGGAGATCAGCCTTCGCGGGAACCATGACGAAGTGGGGGCCGAGCTTCGCAAGGAACTGATCGAGCGGCTCGCGGTCGCCGGCATCACGGTCGACGAATGCGGCCTCACCTACCTCGCTTATGCGCAGGAAATCGCAGGCGCGATGCTTCGCCGACAGCAGGCACAGGCCGTCGTCGCCGCACGCAAGACGCTGGTCGAAGGCGCGGTCGGGATGGTCGAAATGGCGCTCGACGCCCTTTCGGCCAAGAACGTCGTCGAGCTCGACGACGAGCGCCGCGCAGCGATGGTCTCCAACCTCATGGTCGTTCTGTGCGGCGAGCGCGACACGCAGCCCGTCGTCAACACCGGCACCCTGTACCAGTAAGGAGCGGCCGGCATGCCGGATGCCGATCGCAAGGCCTATCCGCTGCGCGTCGACCCGGCCTTGTGGGCCGCGGTCGAGCGCTGCGCGTCGGCCGAGCTCCGAAGCGTCAATGCGCAGGTGGAATGCCTGTTGCGCGAGGCATTGGGCGCCAGGGGCGTGCGGCTGAAAGCGCCCACCGCACGCAAGCGCGGCAGGCCTGCGAGGAAGGAGAAATGAAATGTTCATGGCCATTCATTTGAACCGCCGGAGCAAGTCGATGCTATTCGCCGCCGCGCTCTCGCTGCTTCTTCTGGGCATCGGCATCGCATTGAGCGTCGGATGAGCGATGATCCAAACTGGTTCGCGCCCAAGCGCTACGGTTATGGCGCCGGACTGCCGATCGCATGGCAGGGCTGGGCCGTGCTGCTGGGCTACCTCGTCCTGGTCGGACTCGGTTCCGCTTTCATGCGGCATTCGACGGTCGCATATCTGAGCGCCGTTTCGATCCTCACTGCGGTCTTTCTCGTGATATGCGCCCGGACGACGAAGGGCGGCTGGCGCTGGCGCTGGGGACAGGAGGAATGATGTTCGGAGCGATGATGGCGCTTGCGGCGGCGGCGGTTGCCGTTCCGATGACGGCGCCGGGCCCGCAAGGGCCGCTCGCCGGTACGCTGCTCGACGCCGGCGCCCATGCGCCCGTGGTGCTGATCGTGCCGGGATCCGGACCGACGGACCGCGACGGAAACAATCCGCTCGGAATCACCGCCGCGCCGTACCGGCTCCTTGCAGAGGCGCTTGCGGGCAGGGGCGTGTCCAGCGTCCGAATCGACAAGCGCGGCATGTTCGGGAGCAAGACCGCCGTCCCGGACCCGAACAAGGTCACGATCGGCGACTATGCCGCCGACGTCCACAGCTGGATTGCCGCGATTCGCAAGCGGACTGGCGCGCCGTGCGTCTGGGTGCTGGGGCACAGCGAAGGCGCGCTCGTGGCGCTTGCCGCGGCCCAGCAGCCGGTCGACATGTGCGGAGTCATTTCAGTTTCGGGCGTGGGGCGGAAGCTCAGCGATGTGATCCGCGAGCAGCTGCGCTCGAACCCGGCGAATGCGCCCGTGCTCGATTCGGCCATGGCCGCGCTCGACTCGCTCGACCGCGGACAGCATGTCGACGTGTCCAACATGCACCCGGCGCTCCAGCGGCTGTTCAGGCCGGAGGTGCAGGACTTCCTGATCGACAGCTTCCGCTACGATCCGGCCAAGCTTGCTTCGATGCTCAAGGTCCCGCTCTTGATCGTCCAGGGAGAGCGCGACCTTCAGGTGACCACGGCCGACGCAAAGGATCTGGCAGCGGCGCAGCCCAGGGCGACTTTGGTGCTGATTCCGGCGATGAACCATGTGCTGAAGGACGTTGCGGGCGAGGACAGGGCAGCGAACGTCGCCACCTACAGCGATTCCTCGATCCCCGTCGACGGCGAGCTCGTCGACGCGGTCGTCAAATTCGTGAAGCGCTAACCGACCGACAGATCGCGCTGCTGATTGACGAGCTGCCATTCGTCTAGGTCCGAGAGCATGATCCGCCCCGCCTGCTCGGCGAGATCGGCAGCGCGCGACAGCGTGACGTTCTTGCGCAGCTCCTCGTCGATCTGCCCCAATGTGTTCGATGTGGCCATTGATCGCACCGCGTCGCCGCCGAAGTCCGCCTGGAATCGAATTCCGAATATCGCCGTCGCGAGAGCGGGGAATCCGGCGGACACCAGAGTGAACCAATTGCCGTAGACGTTCACGTAGGGAAGGTTGAAACCGTAGGCGATGATGGTTGCGACCGAGGCGACGAGGGTCGCGACGAACAGGATCATACTGACCTTTTCGAGCCGGTGATCGAGCTTCTCGATCTGCTCGGCATGACGCTCGTGGTAGGATACCTGCGGCTCGACCTCGTGATCGGCGATCGCGCGCCCCAGACGGGCGGCGCAGTCGCGGTCGATCTTGCCCGACGGGCAACCCATGCCGCGCCAGATGCCGCCGGCGTACCATTCGATCCACCGGTTCGGGATCGGGTTCGTGTCGGTCCCAGGCGGGTCCGGCGCGGCGATGCCGAGAAGCTTGAGGGTGCGCATCGGTCGGAGCCGCTCGGCGAGCTGGCGGTAGTCGAGCCAGCGGCGATGCCACTCCTGCTTTGTGCCGATATGCGCGTTGAGGATGATCGCGATGGTAATCAGCATCTCGAACAGCGCTTCTTCGAGCTTGAGGTGCGGCATCATGAATGCGCTCAAGCCAAGGCACACGGCGACGCTGCCGAGAACGAAGTTGAAGATGTGCCCGCTTCGATAGGTCTGGGCGAAGTGGGTCGCGAGGCGGTCGGCCCAGCTGTACGCCTCTTCCAGTAGGTCGATCGGCGCCATGATGTTGTGCGCATCCGCGCAGCCGACGCGGTAGCGCTGCCACTCCTCGCGAATCTGTGCGGCGCAATATTTGTCGGTGTAGTTGCGCGGCTTGAAGCGCTTCACGCCCGTAGCGGCAAGCAGTAGCGGGTATTCGATTCGCGTCCGGTATTGCCGCAGCCGCTCGCGCGCAAAGCCCTTGAGGAAGTTCTGTTCGCGCTCATCGATCGGCGGCATCAGCAGCCCGGTCAGCAACGCGTCGACATCGTGCCGGTCGAGCGGGCGCGCGACGCCGGGATCATCGGCAATCGTCACCACCGTGGGGTCGAACGCAGCCCACAGCACGCGCGCTTCCTGCTCCGGCTCCAGCGGAACGTGGATGATCGCCGTGCCGCGGGTCAGCGCAAGCTGAACCACTTCTCCCGTGCCCCCGCGGCCGCGCGGCGGCTTGCCGTCCCAGACGGCGATGAGCACGTCGCAATGCGAAACGGTCGCTCGGCCGGTCATGATGTAGGCATCGAGGCTGTCGTCGGGATCGCCGGGCAACTCGAGCAGGCAGCAGGCGTGCGCCGCCAGCGCGTCGAACCGCTCGCGTGCGGCATCGTTGGCGAGGCTCGCGCGGTAAACCTCGCGCGAGAAGGGCAGGATGGCCTGGAGCTCCCACCCGAGCTCGACCGCCAGCTCGGCGGCGATCTGGTCGGCCCCGTCGGCGATCGGCGACACGAACCGCAGCGTCGGCGGCCCTGGCGCAAAGCAGTCGCGTTCGCGCTCAAGCAGCGCCTGTCCCGAGTCGGCGAGCAGCAGCAGCGTCTCGCGCACCCGCTCGCGCAGGCGATCGACATCGCCTTCGGCAAGCACCTCGGCGCGGTGACCGGTGACGCCGACGGAAAGGACGAACGGGATCGCCGGCGGGCCGGGCGGCCGAATCGCGGCCGCCCGATCCAGTTCAGTCATGGGGGCGTTCATCGCCCCCGTCCTTCAGCGAAGCGTCTGCCCGCCATTGACGATGATTGGATCAAAGCTCGGATTGGACCCGTTGTCGCATGAGAAATAGAGCGCATAGCCGAGCGTGCACGCCTCGCTGTTCTGATCCGTGAACGCCGCCGTTCGGTTGCTCGACTCCACGTTCGTGATCTGGTCCGACTGGATGCCCGAGCCGATTGCGGGGCAGGTTCCAAGCTCGTTGACGCACAAAAAGGTCGGCGTCGGGAGGAATTGAACGTTCAGCCCGGTATTGTCGGTCAGGTTGAACGTGAACCGCTGCGGCGGCTGGCCTTTGCCGACATTGGCATTGCCATTCGAATCCCCGGTGATGACCACCTGGCCGCCGACCAGACTGGCAGTTAGCTGGACGTTCCCCACAGTCTCGGTCCTTTCGAGCATTTCCTGATGCTGTTCCATGGTTCAGACCCCTTTTCTCTCGAGGTTTTTACGCGGTACTGAAATCGAGATCAGCGAAGGTGCCCGGTGCCGAGGCCATTGATGATGATGGGATCGCACTGGAGCGCCGTTCCGTCCTGATCGAAGTTCATCCTGTAGTGAATGACGCTTGCGCCCTGCCTCGGCGTGATCTGCAATGTGACAGTGTCGCCATTGCTCGCGACGGTTGGCGGGCGAGTGACCTGATGATCCTGCCCCTTGCTGTTCGGACATCCATCCCCGTTGGACCAGAATGCATTGCATTCGCCGCCCTCGTCCGCTGCCCAGGCGAGGTCCGGGAATGAATCGTCGGGCATCAGCTGAAAATTCAGGACATAATCGGTTCCCGCGTCGCGCAACTTGATGACGCCGCCTTTGACGTGGTTGGGCCCGGTGCCCTGCCCCGGGCTGATTTCACAGAAGACGTTGTCCCCCTGAATTCCTTTCGGGGTGACCTCGATGTTCACGGTCACGGATGAATCACGCACATCGTCCTCCTTTGTCACACGGTCTTGAAGAGCGGACGGCGATATCCGATTGCGCTCAGCTGGTCATTGATCCGCTGCGCTTCCGCGCCCCGGTTCACTCGTTCGAGGATGAGCGCGTGGTGCTGCATCTCTTCGGGAGTCTCGGCGGTAACCTGCGGCAATGCTGTCAACGCGGAAGCCCAGGCGCTTTGCGCACCCTGTCTGTCGCCAGCGGCATTCCGCGCATCGCCGAGGAGTTGCAACGCGCGCGCGAGCTTGAATGCTGCATCCGCCGGGTCCGTGGTTTTGACGGTTTTCGCGACTTCCGTCGCGCGTTCAGCCGCTTGAACCGCGGCAGCGCTATTGCCACTCGCGAGCGCGAGCTGCGCCTTGGTTGTCCAGCAGTACCACAGGCCGACGCGCCAGCTGGGCACCTTCGGATCCTTCGCGAGAAGCTGGGTTACGGTCGTGCAGGCAGCATTGTTCACTCCTGCGGCATCGTCGCGCGCTCCGGTCGCAAGCAAGAGCGCCGCAAGGTCGAACTTCGCCTTGAACCCATATTCGAGCGACATGCTGTTGTCGGGTTCCCGGGCGGCGAGCTGGTCCGCCTGGTCGGCGGCAGAGCGCAATGTCTTGATTCCCAAGTCGATGCGGCCCTGATTCGCATAGAGGATGCCAAGCTGGCGCGTCGCCGGAATCAGCTTTTGCCGGTACACGATGTCCGAATTTCCCGCCGCCATCTGTGAAAGCAGGGCAACGTCGCGCTCGCGTAGCGCGGTCGCGTTCGCGAGGTGGCCCGCGTCCATCTCTGCGTCGGCATACCAGGCGATCGACTCGACCAATGATTGCCGGTAATCGCGGTTCTTCGGATCGGCGCTCGTCAGTGCGCTGATCATGCGGAACACCTGGCCCCATTGAGCAGAGGCTTCGGCGAAGCGGCGCTCTTCGGAGAGGAGCCCGCCGAGATTCGCATCGGCGTTGTACACTTCCATGCGCCACTTGATGCTGTCGGGGTCGATCGCGACCATCCGGTCGGCAAGGCGCTTGTATTCGTGGAAAGCGACGTCCGCCTGCTTGAGCGAACCCTTGTAGATCGCGATCTGGCCGATCCAGAAGACATTCTGCGCATGATCGAAGATGCGCTGGGGATCGCCGGGCTTGCGCCGGACCGCCTCGGCGGTGCCGGCCATCGCTTCGCGATACAGTCGCGACGCACCGTCGAGGTCGCCGCGCTGGACTGCAACCTCGCCCATCAGGCTGAGTGCGCGCGAACGCTGCGACAGAGCCGAATCGGTGAGGTCGGTCGTGCCCTGCTGCTGGTAATAAGCGAGCACGCGGGAGCCCACGCCGTCGAGCGCATCGAGGCGGCCGATCGGCTCGAGCTTGTCCTTGAGGTCGCCGAGCATGAAGCCGATCAGCCCCTCCGCCTGACGCCGCTGATCGCGCGCGGCGTCGCGCGCCTGAATTGCGGTGACCGCGAGCGTGCTGGTGATCGCCATTCCGCCCAGCGATGCTGCAGCGAGCAGCGCGAGGCGCCGCTGTCGGCGAGTCTGCTCACGCTGGACCAGCTCGTCTAGCCCGACTCCGAGCATCCCCGCGACGAGCTTGAGGAAGGCGATCCGCCTTCCCTCGCCGCCCGCGCGGAAGTCGGCGGCGAGCGGCTCGGCGCGCTTGCTCGTGCGGTGCCCGCGCCGGTCATATTTGTAGCGGAGGGCCGGCGGGAAACATTCGTCGTCCTCGCGTCCCGGAATGTCGCTCGCGAACGGTTCCCCTGCCACGACGGCCGCCAGCACGCAGCCTTCCGGGCGCGTCCGCTTGAACGATTCGATCTCGAGGTTGGTCCACCGCGACGTGGCGGCCGTCGGCGAGCAGAGCACGACGAGGAACTGCGATGCGGCGAGCGCCGCTTCGATCTCGACGGCGAGGTCGTCGCCCGCGGAGAGGTCGTGCTGATCGCGGAAGACAGGGCTCAACCGGCGCGGGACCACGCCGTTGCTCGTCAGCTTGCCCGCGAGCGAATGGGGCACCCGGAACTTCTCGAGTTCGCGGTGCAGCCAGTCGGCAAGCTCCTTGTCCTTGTGGCTGTAGCTGAGGAACGCGTAATAGCGGGTCCGAAGCCGCGGAGCGCGGCCCTCGGCCGGCAGCGTAGCAGCCGTCCGCTCCAGTCGCGGCAATCGGGCAAGCTTAGCCATGGGCCACCCCCGAGCGAGTCCCGTTAACCTCGTTAACACAACGCGATACGAGTCGCGATTGACTTTCGTTGGCCCGGCGCACGGCTTTGCCGCGTCGCTGCAAGCGCCTATATGCGCGGGCCAAGAGGAACTCATGTCATCCATTCGTCCCTGGCGCGATATCGAGCGCCGTAAGTCGCGGCAGATCATGGTCGGCTCCGTGCCTGTGGGCGGAGACGCGCCGATCAGCGTCCAGACGATGACCAACACGCCGACCGAGGACGCGAAAGCGACGATCGATCAGATCCGCCGCTGCGAAGATGCCGGCGTCGACATCATCCGCGTGTCCTGCCCGACGGCCGGCGCAACCGCAGCGCTCAAGGAAATCGTTCGCGCGGCCAGCGTGCCGATCGTCGCCGACATCCACTTCCACTACAAGCGCGCGCTCGAGGCGGCTGACGCAGGCGCGGCGTGCCTCCGGATCAATCCAGGCAACATCGGTTCCGAGCAGCGGGTGCAGGAGGTCATCTCTGCGGCCAAAGCGAACGGCTGCGCCATCCGGATCGGCGTGAATGCCGGAAGCCTGGAAAAGGACCTGCTCGAAAAGTACGGCGAGCCGTGCCCTGAGGCGCTGGTCGAAAGCGCGCTCGACCATATCCGCATTCTCGAGGATCATGATTTCCGCGAGTACAAGGTCGCGGTGAAGGCGAGCGACGTGTTCCTCGCCGTCGCCGCCTACCAGCAGCTTGCGGGCGAGGTGGACTGTCCGCTGCATCTCGGCATCACCGAGGCGGGCGGGCTGATCGGCGGGACCGTCAAATCCGCGATCGGGATCGGCAACCTGCTGTGGGCGGGCATCGGCGACACCATCCGCGTGTCGCTGTCAGCCGAGCCCGAAGAAGAAGTCCGCGTCGGCTATGAAATCCTCAAGAGCCTCGGAATCCGCAGCCGCGGCGTTCGCGTGGTCTCCTGCCCGAGCTGCGCTCGCCAGGGCTTCGACGTGATCCGCACGGTCGAGGCGCTCGAGCAGCGGCTGCAGCACATCAAGACGCCGATGTCGCTTTCGGTGCTCGGCTGCGTGGTCAACGGCCCCGGCGAAGCGCGCGAGACCGACATCGGCATTACCGGCGGCGGCAACGGCACGCACATGGTCTATCTCTCCGGAGTCACCGACCATCACGTCAAAGACGGCGAGATGATCGACCATATCGTGAAGCTGGTCGAAGCTAAGGCTGCCG
>JAICXO010000088.1 GCA_025980335.1 Sphingomonas sp.
GCCTCTGCCCCTCCAGCGAACGCAATTGCGCCCACCATCTCTGCTCGTCCGCCTGGGCTGCCCCAATGGCCTTGAGCGAACCGTAGATGTCGGAGAATGACGATTGTTCGCCAACCGGGAATAAGCTGACCCGGCCCGACTGCGACGCCGCATCCCATCGAAACGTGTCCATATTCCACTGCTCGGGCTTGCCCAGCCACGTTACCGGATCGACCGCTCTCCCGCTTGACGCGGCGTCGAGATGGTCGGCGATCTCGTTCAAGCGTTTGGCGATGCAGCTCTCGGTAGCAAATCGCAACGACAGCTGACCGAGATCGGAAGCGATTTCGGCGCGAATGGCATCGCGAGCGTCGCGGGTATTGCTGCGGTCGTTCCACGCCTGTGCAACCTCGCCTAACCCGAGCGCAATCAGGACACCGAGAACGATGACTCCGACTTCTCCGGCGAACGCGCGCCAGCCGTGCAGCGGCTTCGGCAGATGAAGATGCATGTCCAGCGCCCCCCGACGAATAGGTTAGCGTAACAGAAGGGCCTAATTGCAGGAATGGGTGCTTTGTAGGTCGCGTAAAGCGATCATCGGGAAAACATCCCGTGACGCTTGCGCGCGAGCTGACACGGCGGCACTCTGCGCTCGTGACCCGCTTCTCGCGTATGTTTCCGTGTTTGTTGCTCACTGGTTGCTCCGCTCATCCAGCGGGTGCCGTCGCTCAAGAGCAATCATTCGCCAACAGCTATGGACTCGATGTTGGTGCGGATCGCGGCAGATGCCTGTTCTTCCTAACGGACACCGGAATGAGTGCGCCTGAGGTAACAGCCAAGTTGACCGAAGGCGGCTATGATAAGTCGCGCGGATTGGAGGTGCTGCTCACGAAAGCAACTCCGAAGAAATGCGGCGAACTCGGTCGTAAGGCAGCATTAAAGGCTGGCTTCACTGCGGTTCGAGTGAGGCTCGCAATCGACAAAGACCGCTGGACGAGGCCCTAACTGGCACTCAATCTGGTCTCCCGCTTGCGCGCAATGGCGGTTCTGCGTCCCTTTGCGTGACCTGTTGACGGTGGAAAGCGGACATTTGGCCTAGTGGCCCTATTCCGCTTCGACTTTGCTCGGTCGCAGCGGACTCCCACCCTTCAACTCGTAGTGACAAACACGCTGGATTTGATCGAAGCACCTCATTTCGAAGCTCGCCAAGCCTCCGTCCACAATGCGTGAACGGTACAGCTGACCATCAGCGTTGCTCCTACACAGCACGTCGACGCCGGGCCCACCGCCGAGGACACGGCAGCTAAAATCCTGAAAGTTGAAATGCGTTCGAGAGCCACTGGGAAAGACGATAGGCTGACCTCGCACGCGCACACCGCCATCCACTCTCACAAAGTAGAGCGGGAAGCCGAGGTCAGAACGCAACAGGCTCTTCGCGTCATCGCCCAATTGACCGACGGCTAAGACATTGTCATCGACCGTGATTTCTCTCGCCTGCTGCCCAGCCGGGTCCTCGACCGACTGGTACAGCGGAAGCGATTGCATCGGCTGCTGGGCGGATAGCGGGCCGGCTGCGAATATGATCCCAACGGCGGTGGAGAGATTCCGCATCTCGCCGAGGATACTATGGCTCCCAACATCCGCAATGGGCAGCAATGGGTCGTTCCCACCTAGCGGCAGGAATGGGTCGAACGCGGACACAGCCCCTCTCCCTCTTTCATCAATTGCTCACGCGGCGCTCATGACGCTCACCGCTGGCCTCGTGCAGCTTCCCGCAATCGGCAGACGGGAGAAGCCAATCGTGTTCAGGATCGACGGAGAGCGCACGCCCGGGTTCAAGCTGTTCCTTTCGATCGTGGTCGCCGGAGCGCTCACCATCCCGCTCTTCTCGGTTTGGCTGCTGGTCTATGACCGGCAGTCGCAGCAGGAGGAGGCAACGCGCTCGATCACCGCCGGCTGGGGCGGGGCGCAGGTCATGAGCGGACCGGTGCTGGTGGTCCCCTACCGCACCGCCGCGACCGAGACGGTGATTGAGAACGGCCAGAGCGTCACGCGCGCCAGCGAGATCGCGAAAGAGCTGACGCTCGCGCCCGAGGCCGTCGAGCTGTCGACCGGCATTCGCCCCGACGTCCGCAGGCGATCGATCTATCAGGCGGTGCTGTACGACGCCGCCGTTGCCGGCAAGGCGCGCTTCGTGCTGCCGCCGGACTTGGTGCGCACCGGCGTCGACATTGCGCAGATGGACATGAGCCGCGCCGAGCTGCGCTTCGGCCTGAGCGATCCGCGCGGGCTCGGGGCCAATCCGCGGGTGACGATCGGCGGCCGGCCGCTGCGGCTGCTTCCGGGCAGCGGAAACGGCGGCGGGCGCGGGTTCTTCGCCTGGGTCGACGCGGGCAGCCTGGCTTCGGGACCGCTCGCCGTCGAGTTCGCCTATGATTTCCGCGGGAACGCATCGCTCAGCCTCTTGACGCAAGCAGCGGACACGCGCTGGACCGTCAAATCGTCGTGGCCGAGGCCGAGCTTCGGCGGCGATTTCCTGCCGCAGGCGCGGTCGGTCGGGCGCAACGGCTTCGAAGCCTCATACCGCGTCGGGAATCTCGCGCTCGGGCGATCGCTGGTCGGCACGAGCGAAGGCGCCGCTCTCGCCGCGAGCGACTCCGCCGGGCCGGCCGACGACAAGGCCCAGACCGCCGCGATCAGCCTGATCCAGCCGGTCGACCTCTATTCCGAGGTCAACCGGGCGACCAAATACGGGTTCCTGTTCATCGGCTTCACCTTCCTTGCGCTGCTGATGTTCGACGTGATCGGCGGGGTGCGCGTCTCGAGTGTCGAATATCTGCTGATGGGCGCGGCGCTGGTGCTGTTCTTCGTGCTTCTGCTCGCCCTTGCCGAGGTGATCGGCTTCACGCTTGCTTATGTGCTCGCGTCGGCGGCGATTGCCGGGCTCAACACCGCTTATTCGGCCGCGGTGCTCGGCAGCTGGAGGCGCGCGGCGTTCATCGGCGGGCTTCTCGCGGGCCTGTTCGCCGTGCTCTACATCCTGCTCAGCCTCGAAGCCTTTTCGCTGCTGATCGGAGCGCTGCTGCTGTTCGCCGCGCTGGCCGGGGTGATGTACGCGACCCGGCGTATCGACTGGGGTGCGCCGAGGCCCTCGCCCGCACAGGCGTGACCCGGCCGAACTTTGCCGCTAGTCGGCTTCGGATGAACGAACGACCGTTACCGCCAAAGCGCATCTTCCCGAGTTCCGAAGTCGAGGCAAAGTCGGCGAGGCACGTCCCGTCGAGCCCGCAGACGGAGAGCAGCGCCTACAAGCTCGCGTTCCAGGATACCGACTTCCTGCTGCGCGAGGACCTGCGGCCCGTCCGCTTCCAGCTCGAGCTGTTGAAGCCCGAGTTGTTCCTCAACGAAGCGGACATCCGCTCGACCTTCGTCTTCTACGGCTCGGCGCGGATTCCGGCGCCGGAAATGGCCGATGCGCTGGTCGCTGCCGCGGCCAACCCGGAGCAGGAGAAGATCGCCGAGCGGCTCAAGGCCAAGTCGCATTATTACGAGGTCGCGCGGGAGCTCGCTCGGCTCGCAAGCAGCTGCGGTTGCGACGAGGACGGCAAGCACAATTTCGTGGTCTGCTCGGGCGGCGGGCCGTCGATCATGGAGGCGGCGAACCGCGGCGCGTGGGAATCCGGGCGGGAGTCGATCGGGCTCAACATCGTCCTGCCGCACGAGCAACTGCCGAACCGCTACGTCACGCCCGACCTCAGCTTCCAGTTCCATTATTTCGCATTGAGGAAGATGCACTTCCTGCTGCGCGCGCGGGCAGTCGCGGTGTTTCCGGGCGGCTACGGCACGTTCGACGAGATGTTCGAGCTGTTGACGCTGGTGCAGACCGGCAAGGTGCGGCCGCTTCCGATCCTGCTGTTCGGGCGCGACTACTGGAACCGGGTCGTCAACTTCCAGGCGATGGTCGACGAAGGCGTCATCGCGCCGCACGACCTCGACCTCATCCACTGGAGCGAGGAGGCGGACGAGGCGTGGGAGTTCGTGACGAATTTCTACGCCGAGCACCCGGTCCCGCCGCGCGTCGAGCACGGGCCGCCGGAGTGAGGGACGAGGGCTAGGGTTTCTTCGTCGGAGCGGCGGGGCCGCCCGAGTTCTTCGGATTGCCCTCGGCCGCGGCGGTGTTCACCACCGGCTCCTTCTCCGCTTTCTGCGGCCCGTTGTTCGGACCGGCTCCCGGCGCTTTCCCGGCAGCGGCCGGTGCAGCGGGCGGCGCCTTGGGCAGCGGCAGCGGCGAATCGCTGTGGGTGTTGAGGAAGGCGATCACGTCGGCGCGGTCCTGCGGGTTGCCGAGGCCCGCGAAGGTCATCTTGGTGCCGGGGGCAAACGCCCGCGGGCTGGTCAGCCACTTGTTGAGCTTGTCCCAGTCCCAATTGCCGCCGACCTTCTTCAGCGCGTCGGAGAAAGCGAAGCCGTTGCGGTCTTCGGCGATGGGCAAGCCGATCACGCCCCACAGGTTCGGACCGAGCTGGTTGGCGCCGCCCTTGTCGGCGTTGTGGCAGGCCATGCACTTGTTGAACACCTGCTGACCCTTGGCGGTGTCGGCGGTCGCGAGGTAGAATGCGATCGGCTTCTCGGCTTCCGCGGCGCCCGCGCCCTCTTCCTGAACGCCGGCGATCGGGTAGCCCATCTTCTCCGGCCGCTCGGTATGGAAATATTCGTTCGCGACGATCGACGATGCGAGCCCCACAATTCCAGCGAACAGCACCCAGCCGGCGATGGTGTTGAAGCGATCGTCCATGAAGTGTCCCTGTTGTGCGAGAAGCCGAAGCCGAATGGAATTGCGCGCCTCTTACGAAGGACTCCGGGGTTCTTCAAGCGGTGAGCCAGTGCTCCAGAAGGGTGCGCGCGATGGCGAAGCGCGGGGGCGGATGGAACGCGCCGGCGTCCGGATCGCGGAGCGCTTCTGCGACCTCGGCGCGGGTGAACCAGCGCGCGTCCTCGAGCTCGGCCATGTCGATGCGGAGCTCGCGCGACTGCGCGCGCGCACGGCAGCCGATCATCAGCGAGGAGGGGAACGGCCACGGCTGGCTGGCGACGTAGCGGACCTCGCTCACTGCGATCCCGGCTTCCTCGTAGAGCTCGCGCGCGACCGCGGCCTCGATCGTCTCGCCGGTCTCGACGAAGCCCGCGAGCGCCGAATAGCGGCCCGGCGGATATTGCGACTGCCGGCCGAGCAGAAGGCTGCCGTCGTGCTCGGCGAGCATGATCACGACGGGGTCGACGCGCGGATAATGCTCCGCGCCGCACCCGGGGCACGAGCGCGACCAGCCGCCGCGGACGATCTCGGTCAGTGCCCCGCAAGTGGCGCAGAAGCCGTGGCGCGAGTGCCAGCCGCCGAGGCTGAGCGCCGCCGCGAATACCGGCGCCGCTTCGGCGGACAGGTTGGCCATGATCGCGAACGCCGCGCGAGAGCCTTCGACGGCTTGCGGAATTGCCGTGAAGCGCGGCTCGCCCCCCTCGAAGCCGAGGAACAGCTCGGGCGCCGTTACGCGACCCCACTCGAGCGCGCCGTCTTCGCCGATCGCCGGAAGCCCGTCCCGCCACACCAGTTCGCGCGCGTCCGGCCCCTCTGCCAGCCGCGCGATTGCGTCGGGATCGACGCGAAGCGCATCGGCCCGGTCGAGCCCGGCACCCGAGAAGAATGGCTCAGGCCGCAAGCGACTGCTTCCCGAGAAGCATCTGCCGCGCGGCCTTCATGTAGAGCGTGGGCAGACCGGCGCTCTCGATCGCGTCGAGCGGCTGCCACCACCCGTCTGCGTCGGGTTCGGTCCGCGCTTCGACGGCGAGATCGAGCGAGAAGTGGGTGAAGACGTGGCGCACGCTCGCGAGCGAATGGCGCGACTGCTGCGGCGCTTCGGTCCAGTCGCCTCCGGGAAGCGCCGCCATGCCGCCGAGGAGCCCATTCGCAGGCCGGCGCACGAGCCAGACATGGCCGTCGCGTTCGATCCACAAGGCAATGCCGTAGCGATGCGGGCGAGGCTTGCGCTGCCGGGGTGTGGGGAATGCTTCCGGGCGGCCAGTCGTATGAGCCGCGCAATCTCCATTGAGCGGGCATTCGGCGCACTGCGGCCGCTTCGGTCGGCAGACGGTCGCGCCGAGGTCCATCAGCGCCTGCACAACATCGCCCGGATGCTGATCGTCCATCATGTCGAGCAGGTGGCGCTCGACCTCGGTGCGGGCGGGCTGGGCCATGCCGTTGAGCCGCGCGATCACGCGTTCGACATTGGTGTCGACCGCCGGCGCCTTCTCGGCGAACGCGATCGCCGCGATTGCCGCTGACGTGTAGGCGCCGATTCCCGGCAGTCGCCGCAGCTCCGCCGCCGTCTTCGGAAATGCGCCGCGCGCCGCGACTTCCCGGGCGCAGGCGATGAGGTTGCGCGCGCGGGCATAGTAACCGAGCCCCGCCCATTCGGAGAGGATGTCCTCGTCCTTCGCCCGAGCAAGCGCGTCGACGCTCGGCCACCGCTCGAGAAAGCGCTCGAACCGCGGCATTACGGTCGCGACCGTCGTCTGCTGGAGCATGATTTCGCTCAGCCACACGACATAGGGATCCGGTGCTCGCGCGCCCGGCGGCGAACGCCACGGAAGGCGTCTGAAGTTATCCACATAATGTTGGACGAGGCGGCTTGGGGCATTGGCGGTCACCATGTCGCTATGGCATGCTCGGCGGCGATGTCGAAGAGGAAGCCGGAGCAGGAGCAAGCGCCGAGAAGCTGCCGTCCGCGCGCGGCCGGCGAGCTCATCGGGACAATCGGCGATCCGTCGTTCCGCCGCTTCGGTTTCGTCCAGGGATCGATCGTCAGCCGCTGGCCCGAGATCGTCGGCGAACGCTATGCGAAAGTCTCCTCGCCCGAATCGATCCGCTTTCCGACGGGAAAGAGGGCGGCGGGCGTGCTCACTCTGCTTGTCGATGGCGCTCATGCGCCGCTGATCCAGCATTTGACCCCGATGATCGTCGACAAGGTCAATCGTTTCTTCGGTTATGCCGCGATCGATCGCATCGTGTTCAAGCAGGGCAAGCCGCCGGCGGCGGCGCCCAGACCCGAGCGTCCGCAGCTGAGGGCGGTGCCCAAGGAGCTTGGCGAGGGTCTGCGCGAGATTGCCGATCCGGAGCTTCGCGCGTGTCTG
Organism: Sphingomonas sp.; assembly: GCA_025980335.1. GTDB lineage: Bacteria > Pseudomonadota > Alphaproteobacteria > Sphingomonadales > Sphingomonadaceae > Sphingomicrobium. Next base: position 7,165 of record JAICXO010000088.1, read on the forward strand.
GAGTCGCTTGCCGCTCGGATAGCGGCTAGCAGCGGCCCGCCTTCGCTCGACGAGGGCAGCCAGCCGATCCCGGTGATCAAGGGAGCCGAATGAAATCGATGAAGCCGAGCATGTTCCTGGCGTCGGCCGGCGCAATCCTTGCCGTCGGCGGCTTGAGTTCGCAGCCGGCGGCTGCGGCGGCGAAGACCCACCACGCGAAGGCGGCGAAGGTTAGCGACTGGACCCATGTGGTGAGCACGACGCCGGCCGGCGGGTTCGTGATGGGCAATCCCGAAGCGGCGGTGAAGCTGGTCGAATATGGGTCGATGACCTGTCCCCATTGCCGGGTGTTCGAGGAGACCGCGGTGCCGCAGATCATCAGCGGCTATGTGAAGACCGGCAAGATCAGCTTCGAATTCCGCAACTACGTCCGCGACCCGACCGACGTGACTGCCTCGCTGGTCGCACGCTGCGCCGGCGCCCACAGCTTCTTCCCGGTGACTCGCGCGATGTTCGAAGAACAAGCCGATTGGGAGAAGAAGATCGGCGAGGCCTCGCCCGACGAACTCAAGAAGATCGACGATCTGCCGACCGGCAAGAAATTCCTCGCCATCGCGCGGCTGACCGGAATCCAGCAGTGGGCCGCCGCGCACGGCGTACCCGAAAAGAAGAGCACCCAGTGCCTGACCAGCGATGATTCGGTGAACAAGGTCGTCGCGATGGCAAACGACGTGAGCACGCAATTTCCCAATTTCCCGGGCACGCCGAGCTTCCTCATCAACGGCGAGCTGGTGGACCTCGGCCCGGTGACAGAAGCCGGCGTCTGGCCGGCGCTCGAAGCGAAGATCGATGCTGCGCTCGCCGGCAGCGCTCAATCCAACGGAGCGGGGAATTGATGAAGCGATCGGCAAGCCTCTCCTGCGCGGCGGCGCTCCTCGCGCTCGCAGGCTGCAATTCGAAGCACCATGAAGCCGAAGGGAACGCACAGGTGAAGATCACGCCGGTGAAGCCGCCGAACGGCGGCGCGTGGACCGATGTGGTCAGCGCCACGCCCGACGCCGGGGTCATGATGGGCAATCCGAATGCCAAGGTGCATTTGATCGAGATCGGCTCGCTCACCTGCCCGCATTGCCGCGAGTTCGAGGAGACCGGGGTCGACAAGCTGGTCGACAAATATGTGAAGACCGGCGCCGTCAGCTACGAGTTCCGCAACTACATCCGCGACATGTTCGACCTGTCGGCGCTGCTGATCGCCAAGTGCAACGGTCCGAAAGCCTTCTTTCCGCTGTCGCACGCGCTCTACGACGATCAGCCGACCTGGCTCGGGAAGGTTGAGGCGGCGCCGAAGCAGCAGCTGCAGCAGCTCCAGGACCTCCCAGAGAACCAGATCGAGCTGCAGGCTGCGAAGCTCGCGGGGCTGGTCGACTGGGCCAAGGCCCGCGGGGTTCCGGAGGCGAAGAGCACGCAATGCCTGACCGACACGAAGGCGATCGAAGCAGCGGTCAATTCGAGCGGGTCGATCACCCAGCGCTGGCCGGACTTCCCCGGCACCCCGAGCTTCGTCTTCAACGGCACGCTCAACACCAAGGTCGGCAGCTGGGACGATCTCGACCAGGCGCTTCAGACCGCGCTTGGCGGATAGCGCTTCCGGTGCGGGCGGGGGAGCAAAGTTGAAGATCAGGCGGCTCAAGCTCAGCGGCTTCAAGAGCTTCGTCGAGCCTGCCGAGCTCAGGATCGAGCCGGGCCTGACCGGAGTCGTCGGGCCGAACGGCTGCGGCAAGTCGAACCTTCTGGAAGCGATCCGCTGGACGATGGGCGAATCCAGTCCGAAGTCGCTGCGCGGCGGCGGGATGGACGACGTAATCTTCGCCGGAACCTCGTCGCGGCCGCCGCGCGATTTCGCCGAAGTCTCGATCCTGCTCGAGCGCGATTCTGCGGACGACGGCGGCGCGGGCGAAAGCGAGGTCACGCGGCGAATCGAGCGCGGAGCAGGCTCGGCGTACCGCATCGACGGGCGCGACGTCCGCGCGAAGGACGTCGCGCTACTGTTCGCGGATGCGGCGACCGGGGCGCACTCGCCCGCACTCGTCAGCCAGGGCAAGATCAGCGGTATCATTTCGGCAAAGCCGGTCGAGCGGCGGCTCCTGCTCGAAGAAGCGGCGGGCATTTCCGGGCTTCATGCGCGGCGCAAGGATGCGGAGCAGAGGCTACGCGCCGCCGAAGCCAATCTGACGCGGCTTGGCGAGATCCTGTCGGAGCAGGAGCAGCGGGCAGCGCAGCTTCGGCGGCAGGCGCGCGCGGCCGAGCGCTATCGCAAGCTCACCGACCAGATCCGCGGCGTCGAGGCGAAGCTTCTGCACGCGCGATGGATCGAGGCGGAGCGCGGGGCGGAAGCGGCAACGGCGGAAGCCAAAGCCGCCGCGGACGAGGTCGAGCGGATCCATCACGCGATCGCGCAAGCGCAGGCGGCGCATGATCGCGCGAGCGCGGAGCTGACCTCAAAGCGAAACGCCGTGGCCGAGCTTCGCGAGCAGGGGCATGCGCTCGCGCATCAGCTCGCCACCGCGCGTGCGCGGCGCGACACCGTGGCGCGGCGGCTTACCGAGCTCGACCGGCTCGACGCAGCGCTCACCGCCGACCTTGCGCGCGAGGACGCGCTGAAGAGCGACGCATCGCGGGCGATCGCTCAATTGCAGGAAGAGCGGCGCGCGATCGAGCAGCGGCTCGACGATGCCGAAGGGCAAGCGTCCCGCATCGGGGGCGAGCTCACGGCAGCAGAGGCGAAGTCGCGCGAAGCGGAGGCCGCGCTTGCCGATTTGCTCGCGCGCCAGGCCGCGATGCGGGCCGAGCGGCGGGTCGCCGAAGCGGCGCTCGAAGCAGCACGGGCGCAGCTCGCCCGCACCGGCCAGGAGCGCGCTCGCCTCACAGAGCAGCTCGCCACCCTCGGGGACGGCAGCGATCAGCAACGAGCCCAGGCCGACGCGGAGGCGAAAGCCGCGGTGGCGGCACAGCGTTTGAGCGAAGCCGAGGCGCGGCGCGTCGCGGCGGACGAGGGCCGTGCAGCCGCAGCGGAGCAGCGCGATTCGGCCGAAACCAGGCTTGCCGCGGCCCGCGCGGCGTTCTCGGCGGCGAAGTCGGAGCATGATGCGCTCGCCGCAGCGCTTCAACATGGCGGCGGCTCGGCGATCGCCAGCCTGTCGGCGGACCCCGGCTACGAGCGCGCTCTTGCTGCGGCGCTTGGCGAAGATGCGGATGCCGCAATCGGAGAGAGCGAGAGTCCCCGCCGGTGGGCGGGAAGCGCGCCGCAGCCGGGCGATCCGCCGCTTCCTCCCGGCACCGAATGCCTCGCCGATCATGCGCGCGCGCCGGCGGAACTGATGCGGCGCTTAAGGCAGATCGCGGTTGCCGAGGCGGACTCGGGGCAAGTGTTGGCGGTCGGCCAGCGCCTCGTCACGCTGGACGGGGTGATGAGGCGCTGGGACGGGTTCGTGGCGAAAGGCGCGGGCGCTGCGGCGGCGGAGCGGCTGCTGCGCGCGAACCGGCACGCCCAGCTTGCCGATATGCTCCCCGCGCTGGAGCAGGCGGTCGAAGCGGCTGCGGCGGAGCGGGACGC
>JAICXO010000118.1 GCA_025980335.1 Sphingomonas sp.
ATCACGTCATAGGCGCCGCCATAGGCCTTGCGCGTGATCACAGTGATCTTCGGCACCGTCGCCTCGGCATAAGCGAACAGCAATTTCGCGCCATGCTTGATGATGCCGTGATGCTCCTGCCCGACGCCCGGAAGGAAGCCGGGCACGTCGACGAAGGTCAGGATCGGGATATCGAACGCGTCGCAGAAGCGCACGAACCGCGCGGCCTTCTTCGAGCTGTTGATGTCGAGCACGCCCGCGAGTACCATCGGCTGGTTGGCGACGACGCCGACGGTGCGGCCCTCGATCCGGCAGAAGCCGACGATGATGTTCGCCGCGTGCGCCGGCTGGAGTTCGAAGAAATCGCCGTCGTCGGCGACCTTCCGGATCAGCTCGTGCATGTCGTAGGGCGTTGCGGCGCTCGGCGGAATCAGCGTGTCGAGGCTCTCCTCGACTCGGTCGACCGGGTCCTCGCACGGACGCTCGGGCAGATCGTGGCGGTTGCTCAGGGGCAGGAAGTCGAAGAAGTCGCGGGTCGCGAGCAACGCGTCGATGTCGTTCTCGAACGCGACGTCCGCGACGCCCGACTTCGTCGTGTGCGTGACCGCGCCGCCCAGCTCCTCCTGGGTCACGACCTCGTTGGTGACCGTCTTCACCACGTCGGGGCCGGTGACGAACATGTAGGACGAATCCTTCACCATGAAGATGAAGTCGGTCATCGCCGGCGAATAGACCGCCCCTCCCGCGCACGGCCCCATGATCAGGCTGATCTGCGGGATGACGCCGCTCGCAAGCACGTTGCGCTGAAACACCTCGGCATAGCCGGCGAGGCTCGCGACGCCTTCCTGGATTCGCGCACCGCCCGAATCGTTGAGGCCGATGACCGGCGCGCCGACCTTCATCGCCATGTCCATGATTTTGCAGATCTTTTGCGCGTGGCGCTCGCTCAAGGAGCCGCCGAAGACGGTGAAGTCCTGCGCGAACACATAAACCAGCCGGCCGTTGATCGTGCCCGAGCCGGTGACTACGCCGTCGCCCGGGATCTTCTGCTGGTCCATCCCGAAGTCGGTCGCGTTGTGCTCGACGAACATGTCATATTCTTCGAAGCTGCCGGGATCGAGCAGCACGGAGAGGCGCTCGCGGGCGGTGAGCCGGCCCTTCGCATGTTGCGCCGCGATGCGCTTCTCGCCGCCGCCGAGCCGCGCCAGCTCGCGGCGCTTTTCGAGCTCTTCGATGGTCGTGGCCAAGAGCAGGTCTCCTCGGGCACGGCTCCTTCCATGCGCCGTTCGTCGGGTCAATCTCCCGCCCTGGCGCATGCTGCACCGCACAACGCGTTATTTTAGCGCTAACATGACCGGAGGTTGCGGAACCGGAACGCCTCCCGGCCCGTTCAGTACCCAAGGGCAAAATCAAATTACGGAGGATAAACGCAAAATGCTGACTCGCGTCGGGGTGCCAGTGGAGTACGAAGCCGAGCCCTCGGCGCCGGATCCAGAGCCCACAAGCCTGATATGTTTTTCGCACCTGCGGTGGAACTTCGTGTTCCAGCGGCCGCAGCATCTGATGAGCCGCTTCGCGCGCGAAATGAACGTGATCTATTGGGAAGAGCCAATGGAGCTCGCGGCGAACGAGACGGCCTACCTCCAGGTTCGCGAGGCGGCGGACGCGGCGAACGTCCGAATCGTCGTTCCGCACCTGCCCAAGGGCATGCCCGACGATGCGCGCGAAGCCACGCTCAAGCGGCTTCTCGACGCGCATCTCGCGTCGCTCCGCGGCCCCCTGGTCGCCTGGTACTACACGCCGATGATGCTGCCGTTCTCGCGCCATCTCGATGCGGACGTCACGGTGTTCGACGCGATGGACGAACTCAGCAAGTTCAAGTTCGCGCCGGCGAAGCTGCTCGATCTCGAACAGGAGCTGATCGACAAGGCCGACGTGGTCTTCACCGGCGGCTCGAGCCTGTTCGAGGCGAAGAAGGATCGCCACGACAACGTGCATTGCTTCCCGTCGTCGGTCGACCGCGCGCATTTCTGCAAGGCGCGCGCGCATCAGTTCGATCCCGCCGACCAGGAAGACCTGCCCAAGCCGCGGCTCGGCTTCTACGGCGTCATCGACGAGCGGTTCGATACCGAGCTGCTGGCGAAAGCTGCCGAAATGCGCCCGGACTGGTCGTTCGTGATGGTCGGCCCGGTGGTCAAGATCAGCGAGGAGGACCTGCCGCGGCGGCCGAACATCCATTATTTGGGCGGCAAGACCTACGACCAATTGCCCGCCTATTTGTCGGGCTGGGACGTGGCGCTGATGCCGTTTGCGATGAACGAATCGACGCAGTTCATCTCGCCGACCAAGACTCCGGAATATCTCGCCGGCGGAAAGCCCGTGGTATCGACCCCGATCAAGGACGTGGTCCGCCACTATGGCGCGCTCGAGGGAGTCGGGATCGCCTCGACCGCGGACGAGTTCGTCGCCGCCTGCGACGCCGCGATGGAGCTGTCGCGCAATCCCGAAAGCGGATGGCTGGCCGAAGCCGACCTGATGCTTTCGGCATCGAGCTGGGACACGACCCAGGCGCGCATGGCCGGGCTTATCGCCGACCTGCTCGGAACCCGGACCGGCGCGATGTCGCCGGCACTTCTGGTGGCCGCCGAATGAGCGCGCCGCCCGAAGCGGCGAACAGCGACCGCTATGATTATCTGATCGTCGGAGCCGGTTTTGCCGGCTCCGTTCTTGCTGAGCGCCTCGCATCGCAGCACGGCGCGCGCGTCCTGCTGATCGACCGGCGGCCGCACGTCGGCGGGAACGCCTATGACGAGCCCAACGAAGCGGGCATCCTCTACCACAAGTACGGCCCGCACATTTTCCACACCAACAGCGACCAGGTGTGGGATTATCTGTCGCAGTTCACCGAGTGGCGGCCGTACGAGCACCGCGTCCGCGCCATCGTCCGCGACAAGCTGGTGCCGATCCCGATCAACCGTACCACCCTCAACCAACTCTTCGGACTCGACCTCCAGAGTGATGAGGAGGCCGCCGACTATCTCGCGTCGCGCGCCGAGCCGGTCGAGGACATCAAGACGTCCGAAGACGTGGTCATCAACGCCGTCGGCCGCGAGCTCTACGAGCTCTTCTTCCAGGGTTACACGCGAAAGCAGTGGGGGCTCGACCCGAGCGAGCTCGACAAGCAAGTGACGTCGCGAATCCCGACGCGGACCAATACCGACGACCGGTATTTCAGCGATACGCACCAGGCGATGCCGCTCCACGGCTACACGAAGATGTTCGAGAAGATGCTCGACCATCCGCTCATCGACGTGCGCACCGGCGTCGACTTCGCCGAGCTGAGGCCGCGGGCGCACGAGATTGCCGACCACATCATCTACTCGGGGCCGATCGACGAATATTTCGACTTCCGTTTCGGCAAGCTGCCCTACCGGAGCCTGAAATTCGATCACCAGACGCTGGAAGAGGAGCAGCACCAGCCGGTTGCGGTGGTCAATTATCCCGACCCTGAAGTGCCTTACACGCGCGTCAGCGAATACAAGCATCTGACGGGCCAGGAGTCGCCGGTCACGACGATCACCTATGAATATCCCTCAGCCGAGGGCGATCCCTATTATCCGATTCCGCGCGCCGAGAATCAGGCGCTGTACAAGCGCTACGAGGCGCTCGCGGACGCAACCGAGGGAGTCACGTTCGTCGGGCGGCTTGCGACCTACCGCTACTACAACATGGACCAGATCGTCGGTCAGGCGCTGGCGACCTTCCGCCGGCTCGACGAGCGGAGGACGCGCCTGGGGGAGTTGCCCCCGGCAGCGATCGCAGCGGAGTGAAGTCCGAAGGAGCGGCCTCCGGCCGCTCATCCTGAGTAGCGGCTGAGCGAAGTCGAAGACGCGTATCGAAGGATCGTCCTTCGATACGGACCTTCGTCTCGCTGCGCTCGCTCAGTCCCTACTCAGGATGAGCGGATTCTCGAGGGCACAATCCTCGGTTTGGTGCTTTCTGCCGTACGGATGACGACCATAAGGCACAACTGGCCCGAGCGGCTGTGGCTGGTCCGGCACGGACAAAGTCAGGGCAATGTCGCGCGCGATGCGGCGGACGAGGCGGGCGCGCACGAGATCGGCATTGAATTGCGTGACGTCGACGTGCCGCTGTCGGAGCTCGGCCGCGCGCAGGCCCGCGCCGCCGGGCGCTGGTTCGCTGCGCTGCCCCGCGACGATCGGCCGGAGCTCATCCTGTCCTCGCCCTACGTCCGCGCCAAGCAGACGGCGGAGATCATCTGCAGCGAAGGCGCGCTCGCCGACGGTCCGGCGCACACGATCATCGACGAGCGGCTTCGCGAGCGCGAATTCGGGATCTTCGATCGCCTGACGACGCTCGGCATCCGCGAACGCTTCCCCGAGGAAGCGGCGCACCGGCGGCTGCTCGGCAAATTCTATCACAGGCCCCCCGGAGGCGAGAGTTGGGCTGACGTGATCCTCCGCCTCCGCTCGATGCTCAACACCATCAACCTGCATTATTGCGACCGGCGATTGCTGGTCGTGTGTCACCAGGTGGTGGTGCTGTGCTTCCGGTACATTCTGGAAGAGCTCGACGAAGCCGCAATCCTGTCGATCGACAGGCAGGCCGAGGTGCTGAACTGCGGAATCGCGGAATACCGGTTCAATCCCGACGCGAAGGGGCTTTGCGTGCCCGAGCTGTGCCTGTGGAACTATGGCGCGCAACTCGAAGCGGAGGGGGCACCGAAGACCTCGGCTCCCGACGCGGTGACCGGCACGCGATGAGCGGAACGGCGCTCGACCGGAAGGCGCTCGACAAGCACTCGCTGCCGGCGGTGATCGACGGGGGCAAGGAGACCAAGGGCCGGATCCTCGTCGTCGCGGGAAGCCGGGACGTGCCCGGAGCCGCGCTGCTCGCGGCAACCGCGGCCATGCGCGCAGGCGCTGGCAAGCTCAGGATTGCGACGGTCGAAAGCGCCGCAATGCCGGTCGGCGTCGCCATGCCGGAGGCGCTGGTGTTCGGACTGCCCGAAGCGGCGGACGGCGGCTTTGCGGGCGCTGCGGTGAAGCGCATCGAGGAGTGTATCGAAGAAGTCGACGCGGTCGTCGCGGGCCCCGGCGTCAAGCGCTCCCAGGTGTGCAAGCGGATCGCGCGCGTGCTGCTCCAAAGCGATGCCGCCGTCGCGCTCGACGTCGCCTTTCTCGAAATGCTCGACCCAGTAAAGGAGCGTGCGCCGGAGCGGCCGAGCACGCCGATCCTGCTCCCGAACGCCGGCGAGCTGGCGGCGCTGCTCGATTGCCAGGCGCGGAAAGTCGAAGGCGACCCGGTCGGCTGCGGTCTTCGCGCGGCGCGGCTCTACCGTTCGGTCGTGCTCGTCAAAGGCGTCACGAGTCATGTCGTGACGCCCGGCGGCGAATGCTGGACCTACGGCGGCGGCTCGCCGGGACTTGGCGTCTCCGGCAGCGGCGACGTTCTCTCGGGGATCCTCGGCGGGTTGCTCGCGCGCGGCGCGGAGCCGCTCAACGCGTTGCTATGGGCGGTGTGGCTGCACGGGCAGGCGGGCGAGCGACTCGCGAAAAAGGTCGGTCCGATCGGCTTTCTCGCCCGCGAGATCGCCGGCGAAATCCCGGCTCTACTGCCCCGCTGAGGCCTTGCTCGCCTGGTAGCGCTCGAGCTCGTCGCCCGCGAGCCGCACCACGTGGAGCACGTTGGTCGATCCCGCGGTCCCGAACGGAATCCCGGCCATCAGCACGATCCGGTCGCCACCTTTCGCCAGGCCGTGGCGGAGCGCCATGCGCTTGCCCTTCTCGACCATCTCCTCGAAGCTCGCGACGTCGCGCGTGTGGACCGCGTGCGCGCCCCACAGCAGCCCGAGGCGTCGCGAGGTGTGAAGCGAGGCGCTCATTGCAAGCAGCGGCACCGGCGGGCGCTCGCGCGCGATCCGGCGCGCGGTCGCTCCCGAGCTCGAGTAGCAGACCATCGCGGTCGCGGAGACGGTCTGCGCAATCTGCCGCGCCGAGGCCGACAGCGCGTCGGCGGTAGTGGGCTCGAGCCGGGTCTGGGTGAAGTGCACCCGGGCCTGGAACGAAGGATCGCGCTCGACGCTGTTGGCGATGCGGTCCATCATCTGCACCGCCTCGCACGGATATTGGCCGCTGGCGCTTTCCGCTGAGA
>JAICXO010000069.1 GCA_025980335.1 Sphingomonas sp.
AGAAGCACAGGATGCATTCCCACAGCCCGTCGAGCTGCACCCGCTCCTCCTTCGACTGCCGGCGCTCGGCATCCGGCGGCGGCGGGGTCTCGGACTTCAGCCAGGGCTCGACGCTGCGGAGCTGGGCATAAAGCTGCGACAGGTCGGGCACGAGGTCCTTGACCACCTCCATGTGCGGCAGCGGCGTGATCTGCACGTCGCCCTTCAGCTCCTCGATCGGCGTGGTGCAGGCGAGCCCGTTCGTGCCTTCCATGTTCATCGCGCAGCTCCCGCAAATCCCTTCGCGGCACGAGCGGCGGAAGGTCAGCGTCGGGTCGATCTCGTTCTTGATCTTGATCAGCGCGTCGAGGACCATCGGCCCGCACTTGTCGAGATCGATCGTGTAGCGGTCGAACCGCGGATTTGCGCTTCCGTCGGGGTCGTACCGGTAGATTTTGAAGCTTTTCAGCCGTTTGCCGTCTTCGGGCTGCCATTCGCGGCCCTTGGTGACCTTGCTGTTCTTGGGAAGGGTGAACTCGGCCAAGCGACAACTCCTTGCTTGGCTGGAGCCGCTAGCACGGCCTGGAGGGATAAGAAAAGGCCGCCGGGGAGGGGACCGGCGGCCTCGTCCGCACCTGAACAGCTCGTTCAATAGGCGGGAATGACGCGTATCACGCGGTACGTGCGCGGGTTGACGACGTAAATGTACCCGTTCTCATTCACGTAGCGATAGTTGTTACGGAGATGATATCGGGTGACGTAGGTTCCGGGTAGCGCGCCCAGGGCCGTGTACCCGAAGGTCGGCCCGAAGGTGTAGCCGACGCTGTAGCGTGGACGCCAGCGCATGCAGTGTCCGTGCCGCCACTTGGCACAAGTCACGGGGCCCGTGCGGCGGGCCTCGGACGGGGTTGCCGTCAGGGCAACCGCTGCAACGCCTAAAGCTAACATGACTTTGATCATCGGGAACTTCTCCTCTCGAGAACTGCGCAGTCGTAACGGCTGCGCGCGCGTCGGGTTGCCGAGTTCATTTCGACGCAAGCGCTATTTAATCTCGGCAATCTCTCGCGCCGCCGCGGTTGCGGGCGAGGAGGCACCTCGCTAATCGGGCGCCGCGCTCCTGACAGAAGCGGCGACTCCCCACGAAGCTCCGCCGCTCGACAAACAGAAAGGTGGAAAGCCAGCCCATGGCTCGGAAGAAGATCGCCCTGATCGGCGCCGGAATGATCGGCGGAACCCTCGCTCACCTCGCTGCGATGCGCGAGCTCGGCGATGTCGTCCTGTTCGACATCGTCGAGGGCGTTCCCGAGGGCAAGGCGCTCGACATTGCCGAGGCCGGCCCGATCGACGGCTTTGACGTCAAGCTCAAGGGCACGTCGAACTATGCCGACATCGAAGGCGCCGACGTGTGCATCGTCACCGCCGGGATTGCACGCAAGCCCGGCATGAGCCGCGACGATCTGCTCGGAATCAACCTCAAGGTGATGAAATCGGTCGGCGAAGGCATCCGCGAGCATGCGCCGGGTGCGTTCGTGATCTGCATCACCAACCCGCTCGACGCGATGGTGTGGGCGCTGCGGGAGTTCTCCGGACTTCCGCCGCACATGGTCGTCGGCATGGCCGGCGTGCTCGACAGCGCGCGCTTCCGCCATTTCCTCGCCGAGGAGTTCGACGTCTCGGTCGAGGACGTCACCGCGTTCGTGCTCGGCGGCCATGGCGATACGATGGTCCCGGTGGTCGAATATTCGACCGTCGCCGGCATCCCGATTCCTGACCTCGTGAAGATGGGCTGGACGACGGCCGAGAAGATCGCCGAAATCGTCAAGCGCACCCGCGGCGGCGGAGGCGAGATTGTCGCGCTGCTCAAGACGGGCTCCGCTTATTACGCGCCGGCGACCAGCGCGATCACGATGGCCGAGGCGTTCCTCAAGGACAAGAAGCGCGTGCTTCCCTGCGCTGCGCATCTCACCGGCCAATACGGTGTCGACAATTTGTACGTCGGCGTTCCGGTGGTGCTCGGCGCGAGCGGGGTAGAGCGGATCGTCGAGATCGAGCTGAACCCCGACGCGAAAGCCAATTTCGACAAGTCGGTCGATGCGGTGAAGGAGCTGCTCGTCGCCTGCAGGCAGATCGACGGTTCGCTCAAGTAACCTGTTCCGCGGCGAAGGGCCCCCATCAAAGTAGCTACTTTGATGGGACCCAAGGCCGGGGCCCAGGAGGCGCCAGAGGCGCTGTTGTTTGTTGGACTGGACCCCGGCCTTCGCCGGGGAGCAAGGGAAGTGAATGAGCATCCTCGTCGATAGCAACACGAAGGTCATCACGCAGGGGATGACCGGGGAGACCGGCACCTTCCACACCCGGCAGGCGCTCGATTACGGGACCAAGATGGTCGCCGGCGTCACTCCGGGGAAGGGCGGGACGACCCACATCGGCCTGCCGGTGTTCAACACGGTGCACGAGGGGGTCGAAGCGACCGGCGCGACCGCATCGGTGATCTACGTTCCGCCGCCATTCGCCGCGGATTCGATCCTCGAGGCGATCGATGCCGAGGTGCCGCTGATCGTCGCCATCACCGAGGGGATCCCGGTGCTCGATATGGTGCGGGTGAAGCGCGCGCTCACGGGCTCAAAGTCGCGGCTGATCGGCCCCAATTGCCCCGGCGTGCTTACCCCCAACGAGTGCAAGATCGGGATCATGCCCGGCAATATCTTCAAGAAAGGCAGCGTCGGCGTCGTCAGCCGCTCGGGCACGCTCACTTACGAAGCGGTCTTCCAGACCACCAATGAGGGCCTCGGCCAATCGACGGCCGTCGGCATCGGCGGCGATCCGGTCAAAGGCACCGAGTTCATCGACATCCTCGAGATGTTCCTCGCCGACGACGAGACGAAGTCGATCATCATGATCGGCGAGATCGGAGGAAGCGCGGAAGAGGACGCCGCGCAGTTCCTCGCCGACGAAGCGAAGCGCGGTCGCAGCAAGCCGGTGGTCGGCTTCATCGCCGGCCGAACCGCGCCTCCGGGCCGGCGAATGGGCCATGCCGGAGCCATCGTCTCCGGCGGCAAGGGCGACGCCGCAAGCAAGATCGCCGCGATGGAAGCGGCTGGAATCGTCGTCAGTCCGAGCCCATCTGAGCTCGGCAAGACCCTGAAGGAGCTGCTCGTCGCAGCGTAGTTGTTCCCCGGCGAAGGCCGGGGCCCAGGAGCCGAAGGCTGTAACAAGGCATGGAGAAGGCCGGCTACGTCTACATCATGGCCAGCGGAAAGAATGGAACTATCTACACCGGCGTGACGAGCGATCTGCCAAAGCGCGTTTGGGAACACCGCGAGGGTGTGGTTGCTGGCTTCACCAAGAAGTACGGTTGCAAGCTGCTAGTCTGGTTCCAAGCGTTTGACGACATTCAGCAGGCGCGGCACCGCGAGCTGCAGATCAAGGAGTGGATGCGGGCATGGAAGATCAGGCTGATTGAGGAACAGAATCTTGATTGGAATGATCTGTACCCGACCTTGTTTGGAGTCGGCGTTGCCGACCCTGGACCCCGGCCTTCGCCGGGGCACGGAGTAGCATGAACGACGCGGTTGGAATCATCGAACGCGAGCCGGGGCCCAGCTGGGAGCGGTCGAACTGGCCGATCGAGGCGCTCGACGAGCTGAACCTCGGCCTCGACCCGACCCAGGCGACGATCGACAAGGTCCGCCAGACGGTCGCCGAGCGCGCGACTGCCGGCGGCGCGAGCCCCGACGAGGTCCGCCGCGCCGCGGACGACAGCATCCGCGCGATGATGCTGATCCGCACTTATCGCGTGCGCGGGCATCTCGCCGCCCAGCTCGACCCGCTCGGGCTGTCGCGGATGGACATCCCGCCCGACCTCACCCCGGCCTATCACGGCTTCACCAACGCCGATCTCGACCGCCCGGTCTACATCGCCGGAACGCTCGGGTTCGAAACGGCAACGGTCCGCCGGATCGTCGAGGTGCTGCAGGCGAATTACTGCGGCCACGTCGGGCTCGAGTACATGCACATCAACGATGTGAACGAGCGCCGATTCCTCCAGGCCCGGATGGAGGGCAAGAACGCCGAAATCCACTTCACTCCCGAGGGCAAGCAAGCGATCCTGGCCAAGGTCATCCAGGCCGAGCAGTGGGAAAAGTTCCTCGCCCGCAAATATGTCGGGACCAAGCGCTTCGGCCTCGACGGGGGCGAAAGCGCGGTGCCGGCGCTCGAAGCCGTGATCAAATATGCCGGGATGACCGGAGTCGAGGAGATCGACATCGGCATGGCCCACCGCGGCCGCCTCAACATCCTCTCCAACGTGATGGGCAAGCCCTACCGCGCGATTTTCCACGAGTTCGCGGGCGGCGCGACGAACCCCGCCGACGTCGGCGGCTCGGGCGACGTCAAATACCATCTCGGCACCTCGTCCGACCGCGAATTCGACGGGATCAAGGTCCATCTGTCGCTGCTTCCGAATCCTTCGCACCTCGAAGCGGTCGACCCCGTCGTGCTGGGCAAGACCCGTGCAGTGCAGACGATCAAGGGCGACAGCGACGGCGACAAGGTCCTGCCGATGCTGCTCCACGGCGATGCGTCGTTCGCGGGGCAGGGCATCGTCTGGGAATGCCTGAGCTTTTCGGGGCTTCCGGGCTACGACACCGGGGGCACCATCCATTTCATCATCAACAACCAGATCGGCTTCACCACCAGCCCGCAGTTCGGCCGATCTTCGCCTTATCCGTCGGATGTGGCCAAGGGGGTCCAGGCGCCGATTTTCCACGTCAACGGCGACGATCCCGAAGCGGTCACCTTCTGCTGCAAGGTTGCGACCGAGTTCCGGCAGAAGTTCAACCGCGACATCGTCATCGACATGTGGTGCTACCGCCGCTTCGGCCACAACGAGGGCGACGAGCCGAGCTTCACCCAGCCGCAGATGTATGCCGAGATCCGGCAGCATCCGCCGATCAGCGAAATCTACGGGCAGCGGCTGATCGCCGAGGGCGTGGTCGACCAGGCATGGATCGACAAGACCACGGCCGATTATGTCGCGCATCTCGAAGAAGAGTTCGACGCAGCGGTGTCCTATTTGCCCAACAAGGCGGACTGGTTCGAGGGCCGCTGGGCCGGTCTCGCACGTCCGGACGAGTCGGTGCTCGGCCGCCGCAACACGCAGACCGCGATCAACAAGGACGAGCTTTGCCGCCTCGGCAAAATCCTGACCACCGTCCCCGAAGGCTTTCACATCCACCGCACGCTTCAGCGCATTCTGGACGCGAAGAAGGCGATGTTCGAAACCGGCGAGGGCTTCGACTGGTCGACCGCGGAGGCGCTCGCCTTCGGCAGCCTGCTCGCGGAAGGCAGTGGCGTTCGCCTGTCGGGTCAGGACAGCGGGCGCGGCACCTTCAGCCAGCGCCACGCGGTCTGGGTCGACCAGCAGACCGGCGAGAAATACATTCCGCTGTGCCATGTCGACGACGGTCGCTTCGAAGTCCGCGACAGCCCATTATCCGAGTTTGGCGTGCTCGGGTTCGAATATGGCTATTCGCTTGCCGACCCGCGCTGCCTGGTGCTGTGGGAAGCGCAATTCGGCGACTTCGCCAACGGCGCGCAGAGCATCATCGACCAGTTCATCGCCGCCGGCGAGGCCAAGTGGCTGCGGGCGAGCGGCCTCGTCATGCTGCTTCCGCATGGCTTCGAAGGGCAGGGGCCCGAGCACAGCTCGGCGCGGCCGGAGCGCTACCTCCAGCTCTGTGCCGACGACAACATGCAGGTCGCCAACTGCACCACGCCGGCCAATTATTTCCACATCCTGAGGCGGCAGATGCGGCGCGGATTCCGCAAACCGCTCGCGCTGATGACTCCGAAGTCGCTGCTGCGCCACAAGCTCGCGGTTTCGAGCATCGCCGACTTCACCGGCGACAGTCATTTCCGCCGGATCATGTCCGACCTCAACCCGCCTGCCGAAGGCGAGACGCGGCGCCTGGTCCTCTGCTCGGGCAAGCTCGGGTACGAGCTGATGGAAGCGCGCGACAAGGCGGGCGACCATGATGTCGAAGTGGTCCGGATCGAGCAGCTCTACCCGTTCCCGTCCGAGCCGCTGGTGAAGCGGCTGAGGGCGATGCCCAAGCTCACCGAGCTCGTCTGGGCGCAGGAGGAACCGAAGAACAACGGCGCGTGGATGTTCGCCGAGGACCTGCTCGCGCAATGCCTCGCCGAAGCGGGGTTCGATGGCATGCGCGCGCGCTATGCCGGGCGTGAGGCGGCCGCATCGCCGGCGACCGGCCTGGCCAAGCGCCACGCGGCCGAGCAGGCGACCTTGATTGCCGCGGCGCTCGGCCATAGCAGCGCGGCAGGCTCCGCGGTCGCGGCGGAATAAAGGGAAGAAATGGCAACCGACGTCCAGGTCCCCGCGCTCGGGGAATCGATCACCGAAGGCACGCTCGCGCAGTGGCTCAAGAAGCCGGGCGAAGCGGTCAAGGCCGATGAACCGATCGCGAGCCTCGAGACCGACAAGGTCAGCGTCGAGGTGCCATCGCCCGTCGCGGGTGTACTGACCGAGCAGCTCGTCGAAGAAGGCGACAACGTCGCCGTCGGTGCGGTCATCGCGCGGATTGACGAGAGTGCGACCGCGGCGGCGGGCGCGCCAGCTCCCGCCAAGGCAGCGGCCGACGCCAGCACCAATCCCGCGGGCGCAGGCGAAAATCCGGCGCCGCGAGGCTCCGAACATGCGCCGGAGCCGGACTCGGGGCCAGGGGAAACCTCGTCCGCGGACGATGACCACGTGACCACCCTCTCGCCGGCGGTGCGGCGCGCCGTTCTCGAATATCATGTGGACCCGACGAAAATCCGCGGCACCGGCAAGGACGGGCGGCTCACCAAGGATGATGTGATCGCCGCTGCCGAGACGCAGAAATCCGGTACCCCGGCGAAGGCCGGGGCCGAGGCGGAAGCGAAGCTTCCGTCACCGGCTGAGCAACAGCCTTCGGCTCCTGCGGCCCGGCCTTCGCCGGGGGACAGGAAAGAAGAACGCGTGAAGATGTCGCGGCTTCGGCAGACGATCGCGAAGCGGCTGAAGGACGCGCAGAACACTGCCGCGATGCTGACGACGTTCAACGACGTCGACATGACCGCCGTGATCGAGGCACGCGCCCGCTACAAGGACTTGTTCGAGAAGAAGCACGGCATCCGCTTGGGCTTCATGGGCTTCTTCGTGAAGGCGTGCGCACTCGCGGCCAAGGACGTGCCCTCGGTCAACGCGAGCCTCGACGGCGACGAGATCGTCTATCACGATTATCTCGATGTCTCCGTGGCGGTATCGGCGCCCAAAGGCCTCGTGGTGCCGGTGATCCGCAACGCGGACAGCATGAGTTTTGCGGAGATCGAGAAAACCATCGCCGCTTACGGCAAGAAGGCAAAGGAAGGCATACTGACGGTCGACGAGATGCAGGGCGGCACCTTCACCATCTCCAACGGCGGCGTGTTCGGCTCGCTGCTGTCGACTCCGATCATCAACCCGCCGCAGTCGGCGGTGCTCGGAATGCACCGGATCGAGGAGCGTCCGGTCGTCAAGGACGGCGCGATCGTCGCGCGGCCAATGATGTACCTGGCATTGAGCTACGACCACCGGATCATCGATGGCAAGGAGGCGGTGACCTTCCTGGTGCGCGTCAAGGAAGCGATCGAAGACCCGACGCGGATTTTGATCGATCTTTAGCGGAACTGTACCCCGGCGAAGGCCGGGGCCCAGGCGGCGCTCTGCGCCGCTTCTTTTTTCGAGGACTGGACCCCGGCGTTCGTCGGGGAACGAGGTGTGAATGGCTTCTGAGCAGTACGACTTCGATGTCTTGGTGATCGGCGCCGGCCCCGGCGGCTACGTCGCCGCGATCCGCGCCGCTCAGCTCGGGCTCAAGACGGCCTGCGCAGACAGCCGCGATACGCTCGGCGGGACATGCCTCAACGTCGGCTGCATCCCGTCCAAGGCGATGCTCCACGGCTCCGAGCTGTACGAGGAAGCGCATGACGGGACGCTGGCCAAATGGGGCGTCGATACCGGAACGGTGAAGCTCGACCTCGGTCAGCTGCACGCGACGCGGCTCGAAGCGGTGAAGGGCCTCACCCAGGGGATCGAGTTCCTGTTCAAGAAGAACAAGATCGAATGGCTGAAGGGCCACGCGAGCTTCGAAAGCGCCGACACGGTGAAGGTCGGCGATCCTTCCACAGGGTCAGGACGGACGGTGCGTGCGAAGAATATCGTGATCGCCACCGGCTCGTCCGTGACCCAGCTCCCCGGCATCGCGATCGATCAGGAGCGGATCGTCGATTCGACCGGCGCGCTCGAGCTGGCTCAGGTGCCCAAGCGGATGGTGGTGATCGGCGGCGGCGTCATCGGCCTCGAACTCGGCTCGGTGTGGCGGCGGCTCGGCGCGGAGGTCACCGTCGTCGAATTCCTCGACCAGATCCTTCCGGGCTTCGACGGCGACGTGCGCAAGGAAGCGAACAAGATTCTCAAGAAGCAGGGTTTCGAGTTCAGGCTTTCGACCAAGGTGACGAAAGCCGAACGCAAGGGCGACACGGTCACGCTGACGGTCGAGCCGGCTGAGGGCGGCAAAGCGGAGACGCTAGAAGCCGCCGTCGTGCTCGTGTCCATCGGGCGGAAGCCGAACACCGAAGGGCTCGCGCTCGACAAGGTCGGAATCGAGCCGAACAAGCGCGGACAGATCGAAACCGATCACCAGTTCCGCACCGCCGTGCCGGGCATTTGGGCGATCGGCGACGTGATCCCCGGGCCCATGCTCGCGCACAAGGCCGAGGACGAAGGCATCGCCGTCGCCGAGAACATAGCCGGCGAAACCGGCATCGTGAACGAGAACGTGATCCCGTCGGTGGTCTATACGATGCCGGAGATCGCCGGCGTCGGGTTGACGGAGGAAGAGGCGCGCGAAGGCGGCGAAGTGAAAATCGGCAAGTTCCCGATGCTCGCGAACAGCCGCGCGAAGACCAATCGCGAGCCCGACGGCTTCGTCAAGGTCATCGCCGACGCCAAAACCGACCGCGTGCTGGGCGTGTGGATGATCAACTCGGTTGCCGGCACGATGATCGGCGAAGCTGCCGTGGCGATGGAGTTCGGCGCGACCAGCGAGGACATCGCCTACACCTGCCACGCACACCCGACGCACGAGGAAGCGCTCAAGGAAGCGGCGATGGCGGTGACCGGCAAGCCGATCCACATTTGAGCCCAGCGGAAGGGTTGGCGCGGCTCAGCGCCGGATCAGGACAGCCACTCCCCAAGTAGCTCGAGCAGGCTGAGGTCGCGCTTGTCGAGCCTCGCCGGCGCGACCGCGGGACAGGCGAGGCAGCGCGCCTGGATGCTCGGCCCCGCGAGAACCGATCGCACTTCGCTCAGCATCGCGGCAAGCTGCTGCTGCGGCGCGCGCGCGAGTGAGGCGAAGGCGTCCTCCGGCGCTGCGCTATTGTCGCTTCCCTCGCTGGCGAGCGCTGCGATCAGCTCCTGCTTGAAGCTCGTCGGCGGCTCCAGATAGCGCACGTGGCGCTCGTTCCCGAGCCCAGCAAGCTGCGCCGCCTTGGCGACCGCATCGTCGATCCCGCCGAACCCGTCGACGAGCCCGAGCTGGTGGGCGGTGCCGCCGTCCCACACCCGGCCCTGTGCGATCTCGTTCACCTGCGCCGGAGTCTTGTGACGCGCCTGGGCAACGACGTTGAGGAACCGCGCGTACATCGAATCGACGCCCGACTGGATGAGCTGGTTCGCCTCCGACGACGGGCCCTTGAACAGGTCCGGCTCGCCCGACAGTGGTGTCGTCTTCACCCCGTCGGCGCCGATTCCGAGCTTCTTGAGCGTGCCCTGGAAGCTCGGGATGATCCCGAACACGCCGATCGATCCGGTGATGGTCGAAGGTTCGGCGTAAATGAAGTCGCCGGGTGTCGAGACCCAGTAGCCGCCCGATGCGGCGACGCTGCCCATCGACACGACGACGGGAATCTTTTTGGCTTTGGCTTCGAGCAGCGCCTGGCGGATTCGCTCGGACGCCAGCACCGATCCGCCGGGGCTGTCGACGCGCACCACCAGCGCCTTGATGCCGTCGTGGATTCCGTCCTCGATCTCGCCCGCGATGGTGTCCCCGCCGGCGGTGCCGGGGCCCGCCTTGCCGTCGACGATCATGCCGGCAATCGTGACGATTCCGATCGGGCCCTTGGGGTGTTCGTCGACCGCGTCCGAGATGTAGGACGAAAGCTTGATGCGGGCGTAGCCGGTATCGTCCTTGTCCGCCTTGCCGCCGAGCTGCGCAAGGCGATCCTCGAACTCGCGGCGGCTGCCGATTCGGTCGATCAAGCCGTTAGCGAGCGCCGCTTTGGCCATGTCGCCGCCGGCTGCGGCGACCGCGCCGTTGAGGTCCTTGAGGAACAGGTCGACATTCGCCTTGGGCCGCGCATGCCTGATCGCCTGCAGCCAGCTGTCGAGCTCGGCCTGGTCGAGTGCCTGGTAGTTCTGCTTGGCTTCGGGCGACATGTCGTTGCGGATGTACGGCTCGACCGCCGACTTGAATTTGCCGACCCGATAGACGTTCGCGGTCACCCCGAGCTTGTCGAGCAGGCCCTTGTAATAGAGGTTGCTTCCGCCCGGACCGGCGACCAGCACCGCGCCGAGCGGGTTCAGCCAGATTTCCGACGCCGCGGATGCCAGCTCGTAGCTGTCGTTGGTATAACCGACGCCATAGGCGATCACCGGCTTGCCCGAAGCGCGGACGCGCTCCACTGCGGCGGTGAGGTCGCCCATGGTCGTCTGCCCGCCGCCCGTGAAACCGTCGAGGTCGAGCGCGACCGCCTTCACGCGGCTGTCGTCCTTCGCCTTGTCGAGTGCCTGGACGAGGTCGCGCAGCCGGTATTCGCCGAGCCGGTTGCCGCTCGCGACGTCGGACCATTGGGCGCGCGACGGCTGCTCGACGACGCTGCCGTTGAGGTTGAGGTCGAGCACGCCGTCCTTGACCGGCGCCGGCCGCGCCGAAAGCGCGCTGTACAGCATCCCGAAGAACAGCAGCATGAAGATGAGGACCAGCGCGTCCTTGATCCCGACCAGCAGCTTCCAGATTGCGCGTACGAATTTCATCTCGGCCTCGAATGATTTGCGCGTGCTGCTAGCCGATACGCGGCGTCATTGCGAGGCCATGGACAAACCAGTCGGCGGCGAGTGGATTGCTTCGCCGCTGCGCTCCTCCCAATGACATTGAATGGACGCGGCAACAGCAGTCGAGAGTCAGCGCAACGCAGCGTGGTTCGCCGAGCTGCGCGCGACGATGGCGCTCGCCTGGCCGCTGATCCTCGCGAACGTGACGCAGCAGGCGATCCAGGCGACCGACGTCCTGCTCATGGGCCGCCTCGGCGCGACCCAGCTTGCCGCGGCGACACTCGCGCTCAACCTGACCTTCACCATCAATGTGTTCCTGCTCGGACTGGTCACGGCCGCGTCTCCGATGATGGCGAGCGCTCTCGGACGGCGGTTCAACGCGGTCCGCGACGTGCGCCGGACCTTCCGCGCCGGGCTGTGGCTGCTGGTCTTCGCGATTCCGCCTTACTGGCTGCTGCTGTGGCATGCCGGCACGATCATGCGCGGTTTCGGCGAGGCGGAGCAGCTCGCCGTTCAGGGGCAGACCTTCCTTCGCGCCTACATGTGGTGCACGGCGCCGTGGCTGCTGTTCCAGCTGCTGCGCAATTTCGTCGCGGCGCTCGAACGGCCGCGGATCATATTGTGGCTCAGCCTCGCCGGAATCGCGCTCAATGCGCTGCTCAGCTGGTCGCTGATGTTCGGCCATTTCGGCCTGCCCGCGCTCGGCCTGGTCGGCGGCGGGCTTGGGAGCACGCTCACCTGGCTGATCATCTGCGCGGCGCTCGTCCTCGTCTGCGTCCGCGAGCGGCGCTTCCGGCGGTTCCATCTGTTCGGCCGCTTCTGGCGCTTCGATACCGAGCGCACGAAAGCGATGGTCCGGCTTGGGTGGCCGATCGGCATCACCCTGGCGCTGGAAATGGGCGTGTTCGCGCTCGCAGCCTATTTCATGGGCTGGATCGGCGCGCCCGCAGTCGCCGCGCACGCGATCGCGCTCCAATGCGCGGCGCTGACGTTCATGGTCCCGCTCGGGCTCGGGCAGGCGGCGACGGTCCGAGTCGGGCTGGCGTTCGGACGCCATGACGAGGCCGGCATCACCCGTGCCGGCTGGACCGCCTGGGTAATGGGCGTTGGCTTCATGGGCGCGATGGCGCTCGTCATGTGGAGCATTCCCCACCGGCTGGTCACCCTGTTTCTCGCCGACGTGCCGCAGAACGCGCTGGTGATCGGACTTGCGGTCAGCTTCCTCCGCGTCGCCGCGGCCTTCCAGCTGGTCGACGGCGCACAGGTGATCGGCGCCGGGATGCTGCGCGGGCTTCACGACACGCGCTGGCCGCTGCTGTTCGCGCTCGTCGGCTATTGGGTGATCGGGCTCGGCATCGGTTCGTGGCTCGCGTTCGGCGCGAGATGGAAGGGCATCGGCATCTGGATCGGCCTTGCGACGGGTCTAGCGGTGGTCGCGGTGCTGATGCTCGCCCGATGGCTGATGCGCGAGCGAATCGGCCTGACACGCGCGATGCACTCGTAACCGTTACAGGTTGAAAAAACCCGCGGGTGCGGCGTTGACGGATGAACGGCGCACAACCATATGCCCGCTATCGCTGGCACTCTCATCGGCAGAGTGCCAGCGGCAATTCAATTTACGCCAAGCTAGAGAGAGGTTCATTCCTATGGATTTCAGGCCGCTTCATGACCGCGTCCTCGTCCGCCGCGTCGAGGCCGACGAAAAGACGGTCGGCGGGATCATCATTCCCGATACCGCCAAGGAAAAGCCGCAGGAGGGCGAAGTCGTCGCCGTCGGCACCGGCACCCGCGCCGAGGACGGCAAGGTCACGCCGCTCGAC
This sequence comes from Sphingomonas sp., assembly GCA_025980335.1. Classification (GTDB taxonomy): domain Bacteria; phylum Pseudomonadota; class Alphaproteobacteria; order Sphingomonadales; family Sphingomonadaceae; genus Sphingomicrobium. Next base: position 12,931 of record JAICXO010000069.1, read on the forward strand.
GTCAAGGCCGGCGACAAGATCCTGTTCGGCAAATGGTCGGGCACCGAAGTGAAGATCGGCGGCGAAGAGCTGATCATCATGAAGGAGAGCGACATCCTCGGGATCGTCGCCTGACGACGTTCACTGTTCCCCGGCGAAGCCCGGGGCCCAGAGCCTCATTTTGTTCAACTGGACCCCGGCCTTCGCCGGGGAACTGAAGGGAGCCAAACATGGCAGCCAAAGAAGTAAAATTTGCCCGCGATGCGCGTGAGCGCATCCTCAAGGGCGTGGACATCCTCGCCGACGCCGTGCGCGTGACGCTCGGCCCCAAGGGCCGCAACGTCGTCATCGACAAGAGCTTCGGCGCACCGCGGATCACCAAGGACGGAGTCACCGTCGCCAAGGAGATTGAGCTCAAGGACAAGTTCGAGAACATGGGCGCGCAGATGGTGCGCGAAGTGGCGAGCAAGACGTCCGACATCGCGGGCGACGGGACCACGACGGCCACCGTGCTTGCGCAGGCGATCTTCCGTGAAGGCGTCAAGCACGTCGTCGGCGGCGCGAACC
>JAICXO010000061.1 GCA_025980335.1 Sphingomonas sp.
GGACACTTATTACGTGGTCGCGCACTTCCATTATGTGCTCAGCCTCGGCGCCATCTTCTCGATCTTCGCGGGATTCTATTACTGGTTCCCCAAGATGAGCGGGCGGATGTACAACGAGCTGCTCGGCAAGCTTCACTTCTTCTTCATGTTCGTCGGCGTGAACGTCATCTTCTTCCCGATGCACTTCCTCGGGCTCGACGGAATGCCGAGGCGGATTCCGGACTACACGCCGGCGTTCGCTCACTGGAACTACGTCTCGACCGTCGGCTACATGATCACCGTCGTCGGGGTCGCGATCTTCTTCGTGAACCTGTTCTGGTCGCTCGCGGCCGGCCGCAAAGCCCCGAACAATCCGTGGGGCGAGGGCGCGACGACGCTCGAGTGGACGCTGTCGAGCCCGCCGCCGTTCCACCAATATTCGACCCTGCCGGTCATCGAGTAGTCCAGGGAGCCGCGACGGAACGCCCGCCGCGGCTGTCTTCTTCGAGCGGCAGGCACACAAGAGGTCCGCGAGGGAAGTAGCGCTTGAGTGGGTTCGAGCCGCCTCCACGGATTGACGCTGCGGCTTTGATCGAAGCTATCGTCGATTCCGCATGTTGAGGTTGAAAGCGGCGGCGCGCCTGTTCGCCGCACTCCTGTTCCTGTCGGCTGCCACGCATGCGCCCGCGCGCGCTGCCCTTCGGCACGTGGTCTATGCCGCGGACCGCAGCGATTTTCCGAATCCGGAGCGCGGCTTCTCGAGGTCGAAGGGATCGGGCGCGGCTGCGCGCGCCGCCGGCATGACGCTGGTCCACGTCTATTTTCGGCTCGATGCGTTCAGGGATGCGCGATTGCCGCAGAGCTTTCTCGACGAGCTGAAGCGGCGCTTCGCGGAAGCGCGGGCGAGCGGGGTCAAGCTCGTGCCGCGCCTCACCTACAATTTCCCCGACGGCAATCCCGATCCCAGCGTCGACCGTGACGCGCCCCTCGATCGGGTGCTCCAGCACCTGAACCAACTCGCGCCGATCCTGCGCGCGAACGCCGACGTGATCGCATTCATGGAGGCAGGGTTCGTCGGCGCGTGGGGCGAATGGCACCATTCCACCGCCGGGCTCGATGCTCTTCCAGCGAAGCGCGCCATCCTGATGCGCCTGCTCGCGACACTCCCGCAATCGCGCGACGTGGCGCTGAGATACGAGCGTGACAAGCGCGCGATCTTCGGACGAGACGCGCCCCTTACGGCGCTGGAGGCCTTCACCGGGACGCCGGTGTCGCGGGTCGGCCACCACAACGACTGCTTCCTGGCGTCGGCAGACGACATGGGAACCTACGTCGAGAGCGCGGCGCAACCGATCGCCGCGCAGAAGGCCTATCTCGCAGCCGAGAACCGGTTCGTTCCGCAAGGCGGCGAAACCTGCAGCGATGGGCCGGACGCGCAGCCGTATATCGGATGCAAGAACGCGCTAAGCGAGCTCAGTGCTCAGCACTGGAGCCAGCTGAATAGCGATTATCAGCATGGCGTGCTGCAACGGTGGAAGCGCGAGGGATGCTATTCCGAAATTGCCACACGTCTCGGCTACCGATTTCGCCTACTTCGCTCGACCTATCCCGCGAGCGCGACACGCGGCAGCGTGCTTCATGCGAGAATCACGCTCGTCAACGACGGCTTCGCGGCGCCGTACAACCCGAGAGAGCTCGAGCTGGTGCTCCGCGCGCGTGGCGGTTCGACGGTTCGCCTGAAAATCCCCGCCGATCCGAGACGCTGGCTGCCGGGCGCGCCGATCACGATTCCGATCGCCCTCGTGCTGCCGCGAACGATGCGACCGGGCACTTATCAAGCGGCTCTGGCGCTACCGGACCCCGCGCCGCGTCTCCACTCGCACGCGGACTATGCGATCCGGCTTGCGAATCGCGGTGTTTGGCGCCCGAAGACCGGAGACAATGCTCTCAACTGGAGAATCGAGGTCCGCTAATCACGAGCCGGCCGCGGCCTTGGTCCGCTCGGCCCTGATGATCTTCACCGGCGGGTCGAGCATCTGGCCCTTCATCGCGCCCTCGCCCTTGGTCGCGGAAACCGGTGCCGCGAGGATCTTGTCGACCACGTCCATTCCCTCGACGACATGGCCGAAGACCGCGAAGCCGGGATCGCTCGCGGTCGCGTCGAGCGCGGGGATGTCGCTTGCGAGAATGAAGAAGTCCGCGCGGCCCGTGCCCGGCCCGGCGTTCGCAAGCGCGATGGCGCCTGCGACATTGTGCAGGCCGGTCACCGATGTCGGCTCATGCTCGATCGGCGGGAAGAGCTTGCGCGCGTCGCTCGTGATCCCGCCCTGAATCAGGCCGCCGTTGCCGACGCGCATCGCGCGGTAGAAGGTCTCGCCGTCCAAGCGGTGCGCGTCGACATAATGGAGAAAGTTGGCGGTGGTGATCGGCGCATGGGTCTTGTCGAGTGCGACCACGATTCGACCGAGGCTGGTGTCGATGGCGACGGGCACGAGTTCGGCCTGCGGAGCCTCCGCAGAAGGCGGAGGTGCGGCCTGGGACAGCGCGGGAGCGGACGCGATCGCAACAAGCGCAGCGGCAAGGAAGCGGATTCTCATCCTCCCCGCATAGCAAAGCTTCGATGAATGGCGCCACACAGGCTTTTCCTCTCTGCACCAACCTCTTATAGGCGAGCGCAAATGCCCGCCATCGAGCTGACGAATCCAGCCGCGCTTCCGGCCGACTGGCGCGATATCCTCGCGCTCACCAAGCCGCGCGTCATGTACCTGGTCGTGTTCACCGGCCTGTGCGGGCTGCTTGCCGCGCCGGTGATGCCGCCGCTGGTGCTCGGGTTCACCGCAATCCTGTGCATTGCGCTCGGCGCCGGCGCCTGCGGCGCGCTCAACCAATGGTACGAAGCCGATATCGACGCGAAGATGCGCCGGACCGCGAATCGCCCGCTTCCGGCCGGATGCATGGACCGGCAATCGGCGCTTCACTTCGGCGTCGGCGTCGCCTTCTTCTCGGTGCTGCTGATGGGGCTTGCGACCAACTGGCTCGCCGCCGTCCTGCTCACCGCTTCGATCCTGTTCTATGTGCTCGTCTACACGGTGTGGCTGAAGCCGCGCACGGCGCAGAACATCGTCATCGGCGGCGCAGCGGGCGCCTTCCCGCCGCTGATCGGCTGGGTCGCGGCGACCGGCCACATGGCCGCGCTTCCGCTGCTGCTGTTCGCAATCATCTTCCTGTGGACTCCGCCCCATTTCTGGGCGCTGTCGCTGTTCGTGCGCTCCGATTATGCAGCGGCCGGAATCCCGATGCTTCCGGTGGTCGCCGGAGTGCCGAGCACCAGGCGCCACATCTTCATCTACAGCCTGCCCATGGCCGCGGCAGCGGTCGCGCCGTGGCCGCTCGGCCTAGCCGGGCGCACCTACGGCATCAGCGCCGCGGTGTTGAGCTTCGTGTTCGTCGTCCTGGCAGCGCGCGTCATGCGCAATCGTGCCACCGACCCGGCGCAAATGGCTCCCGAGAAGAAGCTGTTTGCTTATTCGGTCTTCTACCTGTTCGCTCTGTTCGCCGTGCTCGTGGCCGACCGCTGGCTGATGGCCTGACGTGCCCAAGCTCGAAGACGAAATCCTCCGGCGGCAGCGTGAGCGCGCGCGGATCGTGGCCTGGCTTCTCGGTGCCTTCGTCGTGCTCGTTTTCTTCATCACGATTGCGAAAACGAGGATGAACTGGTGAGCACGGTCGCACAGCGCAGCAATGCCAAGACGTTACGAATTCTCCTTTTGATCATTGCCGGGATGGTGGTCCTGGTCGCGCTGACTCCCAGGCTCTACCGCGCCTTTTGCGAAGCGACCGGCTTCGATGGGACGACGCAGCGCGCCGACCGGGCACCGGGCGCGGTGCCCGGCGAATTCAAGATCCTGTTCGATTCCAATGTCCATCCAGGGCTTCCGTGGCAGTTCGAGCCCGAGCAGCTGTCGGTGAACGTCCAGCCGGGGGCGCGCACGAAGATTTTCTACATGGCCAAAAACGAGAGCGCGCGGGCGATCACCGCGCAGGCCGTCTACAATGTCTCGCCCGACATCGTCGGCAAATATTTCAAGAAGATTCAATGCTTCTGCTTCACCGAGCAGACCCTTCAGCCGGGGCAAAAGGTCGACATGCCGGTGATCTTCTTCGTCGACCCGGCGATCGAGAAGGACCCTGACGCGAAGCTCGTCCACGAGATTACGCTCAGCTACACATTTTATCCTGTGGAAACGGTGCCGACGGCTCGCTAGAGCCTGCTCTAAAGCCAAGAACAAGGGAAGCTGCGACACATGGCTGCGACGAAGCAACACGACTACCATCTTGTCGAGCCGAGCATCTGGCCGCTGGTCGGGGCGATCGCGGCGTTCCTGTTCTTCGGCGGCTTCGTCATGTGGCTGCACGAGAACCGCTACGGGCCGATCCTCATGGGCCTCGGCTTCGCCGGAATCCTGTTCACCATGTTCGAATGGTGGACGACGACGATCAAGGAAGCCCATCAGGGCGACCATACGCCGGTCGTCCAGCTCCACCTGCGCTACGGAATGATCCTGTTCATCGCCTCGGAGGTGATGTTCTTCCTGGCCTGGTTCTGGGCTTTCTTCGATTCCGCCATCTTCCCGAGCGCCGTCGATTCCGTCGGAGGCGTGTGGCCGCCCAAGGGCGTGTCGGTGATGGACCCATGGGGCCTGCCGCTGCTCAACACCTTCATCCTGTTGTGCTCGGGAACGACGGTCACCTGGGCGCACCATTCGCTGATCCACGGCGACCGCCGCGGCCTCAAGATCGGCCTGCTGCTCACCATCCTGCTCGGCATCAGCTTCACGTTGTGCCAGGCGTGGGAATACGCCCACGCGCCGTTCGCGTTCAAAGGCGGCATCTACGGATCGACCTTCTTCATGGCGACGGGGTTCCACGGCTTCCACGTCATCGTCGGAACGATCTTCCTGATCGTGTGCCTGATCCGCGCGACCAAGGGCGACTTCACGCCGAGGCAGCATTTCGGCTTCGAGGCGGCGGCCTGGTACTGGCACTTCGTCGACGTGGTGTGGCTGTTCCTGTTCACCTCGATCTACGTCTGGGGCGGCTGGGGCGCGCCGCACGCCGGGTGATCCCATCTGCCCTGCAGCGTGGCGGAGGGACAAAGGGGCGACCCCTTGCGAATCCCCATGACTGAAGCGCGCCAACCCGCAGGTCGCCCGATGACGAGGCGCGTGCCCGTGATCGCGACGGTCATCGTGGCTGTCGCGGTGCTGATCATGATCCGCCTGGGTGTGTGGCAGATCCACCGGGCACATGAGAATGCCGATCTCGCCGCCCAATATAGCGCGGCCGCGAAGCTTCCGCCGATCGTCTTTCCGACCGCTCCCATGAAGGGGCCGCAGCCGCTGTTCCGCTGGGCGACCGGCTTTTGCGAGCGGATCGTCGGACAGCGCGAAGCCGGCGGGCGCAACCGCAAGGGCGATGTCGGCTGGGCGCACATCGTCGACTGCTCGACCGGCGCCGAAGGGCCGGGAATGAGCGTCGAGGTGGGCTGGTCGAAGGACCCGAACGCCAAGGTGAACTGGCGCGGCGGACCAGTGACCGGAGTGATCGTTCCGGATCGCGACCACGGCATCCGGCTGGTCGCTGCGACCGCTCCGCCGGGTCTCGAGCCGGTGGAGCTTCCGTCGGCCGATAGCGCCGTCCCGGTGACCCCGTCGCGCAATCGGTTTTACGCGCTTCAATGGTTCAGCTTTGCCGCGCTCGCGTTGATTATCTATGCGCTCGCGCTCAGGCGCAGATTGAAGGAGCAGCCCAAGCCTTGAGCGGCGAGATGCACGTCCTCCCGAACGGGCTCACCGTCGCGGTCGACAGAATGCCGGCAGCCGAATCCGTCTCTCTCGGACTGTACGCGATGGTCGGCTCGCGCTCCGAGCCCGAGCATCTCAACGGGCTCGCGCACGTGGTCGAGCACATGGTCTTCAAGGGCGCCGGCTCGCGCGATGCGCGGCAGATTGCCGAGAGCATCGAGGACGTCGGCGGGGCGATCAACGCGTGGACGGCGCGCGACCAGACAGTCTTTTACGGCCGCACGCTGGCGAAGGATGCGCCCTTGCTCGCCGAGCTTATCGCCGACTTCCTGCGGGCGCCGCACATGGACGCGGAACATCTCGAACGCGAGAAAGCCGTGATCCTGTCAGAGCTCGGAGAGGTCATCGATTCGCCCGACGACCTCGTCCACGATCATTTGTTCGAAGCCGCGTTCGAAAATCAGCCGCTCGGCCGTTCGGTGCTCGGCTGCGAGGAGACTCTGGCGAGCATTACCGCCGAAGACTGCCGCAACTGGATTCGCGACGAGCTGATCCCGTCGCGGCTGGTCGTGTCGGCGAGCGGGAAGATCGAGCCTGATGAGGTGCTCAGGCTTGCCGAGCGGCTGTTCGGCGACATGGAGAACTGGCCCGGCGTGCCGATCGGCCGCGCCGAATTCACCGGCGGCGTGCGCAACGACCGCCGCGATTTCGAGCAGGCGCACTGGTGTCTCGGGCTGCCGGGCCTCGCGGCGTCGGACCCCGGGCTTCCGGCGCTGTCGCTGTTCATCCAGGCGCTCGGCGGCGGCATGTCGTCGCGGCTGTTCCAGGAGCTTCGCGAGGACCGCGGGCTCGCTTACTCGGTCAGCGCCTGGCAGCAGGCCTATGCCGACACCGGAGTCGTGGCGATGAGCTGCGCCGCCGACCGCAATCGCGCCGCCGAATCGATGAGCCTCGCGCGCGCGCTGCTCGCGGACGCGGTGGAAACCCTGACCGATGTCGAGGTCCAGCGCGCCCGCGCGCAGCTCGAAGCCGGGCTGCTGATGAGCATGGAGAGCGCGCACGGCCGCGCCGACCAGATGGCGCGGTCGATCGAGGTGTTCGGGCGCATCCTTTCGGTCGACGAGCTTCTCGCGCAGCTTCGCTCGGTCGACGCGGCTGCGGCGCGGCAAGCGGGCGCAGCGATGCTCGATGGCCGCGCTGCCGTCGCGTCGGTCGGAGCGCAGCTCGCACTCGCTGCTTAGTATGTGGGCGTGAGCGACCTCCAGACGATCATTGCCGAACCCTGGGCAGACTGGGGGCTGATCGACAGCGGCAACGGACAGAAGCTCGAGAGGTACGGCGACGTCACGGTCGTCCGTCCCGAGCCGCAGGCGATGTGGGCGCCCGCGCGCCATGACTGGGATCCCGACGCGACCTTCGTGCCGGGCTCCGACGAGGAAGGCGGCGGCCGCTGGGTGCAGCACCGGCCGGTGCCGCGGCAATGGGAGCTGTCGCGCGGCGAGGTGCGCTTCGCCGCGTCCTTGACGCCGTTTCGCCACCTCGGCTTTTTCCCCGACATGGCGCCGCAATGGGACTGGATGCGCCAGCGGTCGGCGGACGCCGATGTCCTGAACCTGTTCGGCTACACCGGTGTCGGGACGCTGCTGCTCAGCGAGGTGGGCGCGCGGCTGGTGCATGTCGACGCATCGAAAAAGTCGGTTGAGCAAGGCAAGGAGAATGCGCGGCTATCCGGCATGGAGGACCGCCCGATCCGCTGGATCGTCGACGATGCGGCAAAGTTCACCGCGCGCGAAGTGCGGCGCGGGCGGCGCTACGACGGAATTCTGCTCGATCCGCCGAAGTTCGGCCGGGGACCGACCGGCGAGGTGTGGCGGCTGGAGGAGAATCTCGCGCCGCTCCTCGGCGACTGCCGCAAGCTGCTGGACGAGAACAGCAGGTTCCTTGTGCTCACGGTCTATGCCGTGCGCATGTCGGCGATCGCCATCGGAGAGCTGGTGAAGCAGATCTTCGGCCATCTGGGCGGCACCGTGGAGATGGGCGAGATGGCGGTGCGCGAGGAGGCGAGGGGGCTTCTGCTTCCGACCGCGATCTTCGCGCGGTGGTCGAAAGACTAGGTCCGCGCGGCGCGAATTGCCGCGCCGGCGACGAACGGTGCGCCGGCGGTCAGTAGAAGCGACACTGCCGCTTCGAGCAGCAGGGCGTTGCCCGCGCCGAAGATCAGCAGCGGCACTGCGAGAGGGAGCAGCAGCAAGCCGGCAAGTGCGCCCGAGCGCGGAAGACCGCTGGTGACTGCGGCAATGGCGACTGCGAGCGCGGCGAGCCCAGGCGTGCCGATGAGCAGCGCAAGCTCGGTGCTTGCAAGCGACCCGCCGTCCATCGCGAGCAGCGCCGAGGCGGGCACTGCGGCAATCAGCAGCAAAGGTGCGAAGGTCAGCCAGTGCGCCACCATCTTGGCGAAGGCGATACTCTCTTCCGCCATGCCGTGGAGGAACAGCTGGTCGAGCATGCCGTCCGCGCGGTCCGGCTCGATCAACCGCTCGACCGGCAGAAGCGCGGCAGTCAGCGCGGCGATCCACAGCGTGCCCGGTCCGATCCGTGCCAGCAGCCGCGCGTCGGGCCCAACGGCGAACGGCATCAATGCGGCGACGAGCAGGAAAAAGACGATCGGAAGCCACGCTGCGCCGGCGAAGCCGCGGCGTAGGTCGCGAGCGATCAGCGCCGCGGTCATCGGCCGAGCTCGAGCATGCGCCACTCTCCCGCAAGCGGCTGGTGCGATGCGGCGAGGACCGCGCCTCCGCTCGCGAGATGACGGGCAACGATCGCGGACAGGCGTGCGGCACCTTCCATATCCAGCGCGTTGAGCGGTTCGTCGAGCAGCCACAGCGGCGCGCCCGACGCAGCAACCCGGGCAAGCGTCGCGCGCTTCGCCTGCCCCGACGAGAGCAACCGCACCGGCACCTCGGCGAGATGCGCGACGCCGAGCGCGTCCATAGCATCAGCTGTCGACCCGCCCCAGAACCGCAGCGCGCGGCCGAGCGGGAGCTCGCGGTCGAGCGCGAGATTGTCGTCGGCAAGCGCGAGCGATGAACGCTCGACCTCGCCGTGCTCGGGCACGAGCAGTCCCGCGGCAAGGCGGATCAGGCTCGATTTGCCGCTTCCGTTCGGGCCGCTGACCTGCAGCGCCTGACCCGGCCCGATCGCCAGGTCGAGGCCTTCGAACAGCACCCGCCCGCCGCGGCGCAGCGCCACGTTGCGGAACCGCAGCAGGGTGGTCACTCGGCCTGGTCCTCGAGCGCGTGCATGTCGTCGTCGGAGAAGCCGAAATGGTGCCCGACCTCGTGGATGACGATATGCGAGACAAGCTGATCGAGGCTGACCCCGGTCGACTGCCACTCCGCAATGATGGGCCGGCGATAGAGCGTGATCCGCTCCGGCAGCATGCCCGATTGCTCGATGCTCTGAAGGTTGAGCGGGACGCCTTCGTAAAGGCCGCTCAGCTGCATCGGATGATCGAGACCGAGCCGCCGCGCAGTCTCCGGGCTCGCGACTTCCTCGATCATCAGCACGATGTCGCCGAGGCTCTCGGCGAAGGGCGATGGCAGGCGGTCGAGCGTGCGCCGGGCGATCGCCTCGATTTCGGCGGCGCTCGGCATTCTCCGCTCAAGGCGCTCGGCAGGCGTCATCGCCAGCGGCGTAGGCACGCTCGTCAGCCCCCGCAAGCTTGCCGCGCGTGCGCGAGCCCCCTAGATGCGCGCGTTCCGGGCTTTTGATTGTGCAGCCGTCCGGCTGCGGCGCGGAGCGGTGGCCGAGTGGTCGAAGGCGCTCGCCTGGAAAGTGAGTATACGGCAAAACCGTATCGAGGGTTCGAATCCCTCCCGCTCCGCCAAATACCACGGCCTCATCGGCGGGCGTTGACCACGGTTTTCGCAGTCGTCTGAAATCGTTTGAAATGTTGGAGCCATTCCGCCGTGGAGACTCGGCTGGAGGGCGGCGCGGTTTCCGCTGAGGAGTCTAGTTGCGCGCGCCGAATGGAGCGCCTCGTCGAGACCTACGCTTTGCGGTCAGGTTGACGGATTGAAGCACCTAGGACGACGGCCCAGGCCCGCCCGGACCTCACCCTTTCAAGCTCGTTCGCGTCGTTTCAGGTCGTCGTCAGCAGAGACAGGAAGGCGTCAATTGTCAACTTCGATCGCTACGATAGAATTTGGCCCGAGTCCGCCATTTCTACGGTCAACTGAAATGACCGAAGTTGACACCAGACGGGCCTAAAAAGGGAACGAGGGAAAGCATCGCCGTTCGAGCGCTGGGGCCGACCGGTTCCGCCTCAGACGTGATCGAATAATTTGCGCTGTGCGTCCCAGGCGGCAGGAACTGGCTTGGCCAGTAGGTGTTCCAGGGTAAGGTCGGCGGGCTGGGCCCCCTCGAGTATCGCGTGCTGCAGATCAGGTGCGAGAAAGGCTAGCGCCAGCAGACGCCGCCCGTATTGGGTCGCGGGCGAAGTGCGACACACGGGCAGGTGCCTGGCATCCAGATCGACCATGGCATGGGCACGCTGGAGCGCGCCGATGAGCACCGGGTCCTTCGCCCTGTTGCGAACCGTCGCGGCTTCGACCTCGGTCCGCCCGCGGCGATTGCGGATGCGGATCGACGCGATGAGCCTGAGGCTGTTAGCATCGGCCGCATCATCCTCGAGCCGCTCATCGTTGGTCAGGCGTCCCTGGATAGCGGCACACTCGGATCGCGGCAGGGTCAGGTGGATGGCGCTTCGGTAGACTTCGATGCGTGTGGGCAAGGCGAGGGGATTGCCGGACCTCGCCGGTACCAACCTTGCAATAAGTTGCGATAGCTGTGCCTCGAGCGCATCGCCGGAGATGCGGCGAATCGGCTCAACCTCGGACGACAACGTCTTCGCTCCCGAACGAGCTCGCTCGCCCTTCTGAAGCGGTGCGCTCACGTAATAATGGTAGCGCCTGCCTAGTTTGCCGGTCGACATGGTCGGCGACATGGGGTCGCCCGCCGCATCGAAGATGCGGCCGGTGAGAGGCGCGGTCGAGCGCAGGGTTGGTCGCGCGGCGTAGCGCCGGCGCTTGGCTTCGAGCGTCGCCTGCACTTCGTCGAACAAGGCAGGATCGACGACCGCAGGGTGCTGCCCGATGTGGATCTTACCCCTGTGCCGGATCATGCCGCGATAGATCGGATTGCGCAGCAGGTGATAGAGCGCCCCTCGATTGAAGGGCACGCCGCCGCTCTTCTTGCCGCTGCGCGAGGTGTAGCTCTTGGACAGATGGCCCTCGGTCTTGAGCCAGCCTTCGAGCGCATTCACCGAGCCGAGCCTGAGATAGGCCTGGAAGATCAGACGGATCGTAGCGGCTTCCGCTTCATTGACGATCAGCGCCCGCGACTTGTCTTGGGGTAAATTATAGCCGAGCGGCGGTAGGCCGCCCATCCACATCCCCTTGGCTTTGGACGCGGCAATCTTGTCCCGAATCCGTTCACCGGTCACTTCGCGCTCGAACTGCGCGAACGACAAGAGCACGTTGAGAGTCAGCCGGCCCATCGAGCTGGTGGTATTGAATGACTGGGTGACCGACACGAAGCTCACGCCGTGCTTGTCAAATAGCTCGACCATGCGGGCGAAGTCGGCGAGGCTGCGGGTCAGGCGATCGATCTTGTAGACGACTATTACGTCAAATTTGCCCGCCGCGATCTCGGCGAGCAGGTGCTGAAGGCCCGGTCGGCTCATATTGCCACCTGAATAGCCGCCGTCGTCATAGTGACCGGGCACCAGCTTCCACCCTTCGTGAACCTGGCTCGCGATGTAAGCCGCGCAGGCCTCCCGCTGGGCATCCAGGCTGTTGAATGCCTGGTCAAGGCCCTCGTCGCTCGACTTCCTCGTGTAGATAGCGCAGCGCAGCGACTTCACCTTAATCCTCATGGCCGGCTCTTACGGAGGCCGAAGAACCGGGGTCCGTTCCAATTCGTCCCGGTGATCTCGCTGGCGACCGCGCTAAGGCTCGCATAGGTGGTGCCGTCCCAGCAAAATCCTTTGGCGGTGACCTCGATCACATAGTTGCGGCCCTGCCACTCGCGCTTGAGCTTGGTGCCAACCGGCAGATCGATCGCGGACTGGGGATCAGCCTTCGTCGGGCGGCGCAGGCGCCGCCGCATACTGGCGTCGAGCCCGCCATGTACCCGCGCCTGCAGCCGCCAGCTCAGTATCAGACGCATGAGGTCGATCGAGCGCAGCGATGGCGGGGTACCGAAATGTTCCGACCAGACTAAGCGCAAGTCGGCAAGGTCCATGGCCTCGATGGCCGCGAGATGGGCAACAAGCTGCGCGCGCTTCTGTTCAAAGAGGCTAGGAGGAGGTGACCCGCGAACGGTGTCGTCGGCAGTTCGGTCAAGGTTGTCCATCAGGGTCACGATAGTATCCGCTTGTGGTTCTACCGCGACAGCCCGCGTCGGCGGGCCGGGCTACACAAGCGTGAACCCGGGCAGATAGCTAGAACAATATTTTGGGCGGGTGCCTTCACCGCGCCCCAGCGTAAAGATCGATGGCGGGCGCACTTCCACGGGCGAACGCCGTCATCGAAATTCAACCCCATGCACCGTGGGCTTGGGTGCCCGGACAAACCGGCGAGGGGTTGCTGCGACGAAAAAGGGCTATGTCACCCACCGGTCGTGACGCCATGCTCCTCCCATGAGATCGACGCACAAACGCAATGTCGCAGCCATGCAGGCTGCACCGAGATGCCAATCGAACACGGCGGCCGGATTGCCCTGCAAGAAGCCTGCATTGAAGGGTATGCCACTGTGCCAGAGCCATGCATTCTGGCCGCTCCCGCCTCGACCGCGCCACGTCCGTGCCGCGGATCAACGCCGCGCCTACATCGAGCTGCAGCAGGCGATCCAGCGCGAGGTGCGCGAGATCGAGAAGCTGATCCGCTGGGCCAAGCTGAACGAAATTCCGGACTATCTCATCCGCGAACTGTCCGAGAGGCGCAGGAACCTGGCTGAGCTGACAGAAACAAACACCCCAAAAATGAGCGCTGCTGCCTTACCGCGGACTGTTTCCGCGCCACCCGCGCGTGCCCCGGCGGGAGCTGTGCCCGCGCCTGCCAATGCAGGAGCAAGGCCCGCGCTCGCCAAATCGCATGACGAGCTTGCCGCGGAGCGGACACGTGATCAGGCGCTGGGTGCCATAGTTGGACTTGCTCTCGGCGAGGCCGTTGGAGTGACCACAACAGGTTTTGAAAGGAGTACCCGCGAATGGTCTGAAATGTATGGAGGGGGCAAGCTTGGCCTCAAGGCTGGCGAGTGGGCCTGGGACACGGCGGCGATGCTGGCTCTGGCCGATAGCCTGCTTGAGCAGCCCTCGTTCGACGAGCAGGACTTCATCGAGCGCCTGATCGATCACCGCGACTATGGCAGTTATTCGCCGAGCGGCAAGGCCGTCGGATTGAGTGGCATGACGGCGGTCGCGCTTAACAACTTCGCGCAATATGGCGAAATCCGTCCGAGCGGTCCCGCCGCTAGACCAACCAACGGCTTCCTCGCACGGATGGCGCCGGTCGCCATCCGCTTTTGGAAGCGGCCTCAACATATGCTGGAGGTGGCTAAGCGCCAGTCCGCTGTGACCCACGCGGGCCCTGGCGTTGCGCAACTCAGCGAGCAATTCGTCAAAATGGTCGCGATGGCGCTCGCCGATCATCCCAAAGCCGAAATCCTGAGCGGGCGCTTCATCGACAAGAGGAGCGGCGAAACGCTGACTTACGGCCAACTGCGGACGGTCCCGGAAAGTCGGATTCTCAGTGGCCACGAGGCCGAGGACTCGTTCAATGCGGCACTCTGGTGCGTTGCCACGGGCGACGGCTTCGAGGGCGCTGTGATCAATGCCCTGAACCTTGCCGGTGATGCTACGTCTATCGGCGCGATGGCCGGCCAGCTTGCCGGTGCGATCTACGGAGCCCGCAGGATCCCGGCGCGATGGCTGGAGCAGCTCGCCGGGCGCGAGTGTATCGAGGGCGCCGCTCTGCGGTTGTTCGACGCGGGCATGGCGCAGGCCGGGTCGAGTTGAGGAGGCGGCGCCAAACCGGAGCATTCCTGCCACTTTGATCTGTAGCTCGCCGGGTGTTCGCAGCCGGATCGTAGCGGGGATGACGATCACGCTGTCGTGCTATCGCGAGGAGACGGCGGACGGCGCGCATCTATCGGGTGCTGGGCCCGCTGGTGCAGGCGCAGGATTCGCTCTGTGGGTTGGCGCAGCAGTGGACTTTTGCACTCGAAGAAGAATCTTGCAGCAGAGAACGGCTGTCTATCGGCCGTGACTTCTTCGGCATCGGGTGCGCCGCTCAGGGACAGCGTCTCGCCCGCGCCGCCTAGACGCGACAGATTCCTCTACCGCCTTCTCAGGTCGTGACAGGACAATGGCCGCGCCACCACCAAAATCATTTGGACCAAACAAAGGAGGGCAAAATGACCGAACTGAATGAAACAGAGTTCAAGCCGCGACTGGTGGATCCGTGCTGGTTCCTCCCGGGTGAGGTTGACGGTTTCCGCAGGAGCGATGACCAGATGTTTCACCGCATGCTCGAAGCCGCGTGTGAGGCGCTGGAACGCGGTCGCGTCGATGCTCCTGACCAGGATTACGTCAACGCCGCCGCCGAGTTCGCGATCGTGAAGCGTTCGGTCAGTCAGGCGGTGCTTTACCACCTCTCGCCCTTCGCAACGGCAAATTGCCGGGCGGAGCAGCTCGAGCACATCAGCGACATGGTTGATGACCTGCTGATTGTCGCCGCTGAGCTGCTGCATAGCGCGGAAGGCGAGGAGTTCACGCTGGCCGGCCAGTGCTCCAAGCTCAGCCTGGTCGCGCCGCTCATCGAAACCCTCTGCACTGCGGTGGAGCAGTCGGCGCTGGTGTCTGACCCCGGCGAGAATCTGGTCTCGAGAATCGTCGATCTCGCCTGGGCGGCCGATTCCGTGAGCGGGGAGGGCATGATGCGCGAGATTGCCGAGCACGCGCCGCCGGGGCTTCGGCTGGCCAATCTCGATCTTTGTGAGCTTGCCGAACCGGTCGCACGGCGCTTGAAGGTTCTTCTCGCGGCCATGCTCGACAAGCGTCAGGGCAGCGCAGCGCCGCGACTGGCGAACCTCTAAAGCTTAGCTCGAATCACCTACCCATCACCGCCAAGGCCCCACTCGAAAGGGTGGGGCCCTTCAGCGCTCAGCTCGGTCTCTACCCCGACCACTAGCGACACATGATTTGACCTTCGCCGGTTAGTATGTGCCACAGCGATCGATGAAGACCATCGAGCCGCGAACCAGCCTCACTCATCCACTGCAGATTGCCGGAATCCGTCCGGCCCCCGGCACGGGCAAGCTCGGCATCACACTTTGCCCGGGCAAGGTCCAGAGCTTCGGGCTAACCGGTTCCTGGACTCGCGATCTTGCCCTCGATCTCGATGCCGTCGAGGCCTGGAACGCCGCTGCTGTCATTACCCTGATCGAAGAAGACGAACTCAGTCGTCTTCAGGTCCCGAGCTTGGGTGAGCAGGTCGAGGCGCGGCACATGAGCTGGCTGCACCTGCCCATCCGTGATCGCGGCGTGCCGAGCGATGAGTTTGAGCACGCTTGGGAGCGCGTGGGCGAAGACCTTCGCTCGCGGCTACGGTCCGGGTTCAATGTGCTCGTGCACTGCATGGGCGGGCTTGGCCGTGCCGGCACGATCGCGTCCCGACTGCTCGTGGAGCTCGGCTGGACGCCCGATGATGCTATTCGTGAGGTGCGCCGCGTCCGACCCGGTGCTCTGGAAACGGACGAGCAGGAAGACTTTGTGCACGGGTGTGCTGCTGTCGCGGAAGCCCAACCTGACCGGTCGAACGACGCGATCCGCGAACGCGCGATTGGATCGCTGCTGGGATTAGCTGTTGGCGATGCTCTCGGGACAACGCTGGAGTTCTCGGCTCGCGACAGCCGGCAACGGCTCACCGAACTTGAGGGCGGCGGTCCGTTCGGTCTCCAGCCCGGCGAGTGGACC
>JAICXO010000124.1 GCA_025980335.1 Sphingomonas sp.
GACCAGGATAAGAGCACGCATTCAAGACTCCCTATTTATTGCGATCTGCAGGGGTTTCCCCCGGCGCAAATCGCGCGAACCATAGTCTGAAGCGCAAGGTTCCATCAAGACTCTTTGCACTTGCACTCCAAAGCCTTGAGAAACGGCAAGAAACTCCGCTTCAAGGCGCAATCAACACGCGGAAGGTCTATTTGTTTCCCCATTTGCGCGAGGCTCGTGACCCCGAATTCGGCAATTCCGCACGGCACGATGCCACCGAAATGCGACAGATCGGGGGCGACGTTGAGCGCGAAGCCGTGGAGCGTCACCCAGCGCTTCACCCGCACGCCAAGCGCCCCGATCTTGGCCTCGCCGGCGCCTTCGCCTACCCAGATGCCGATCCGCCCCGGCGCGCGATGCGCGGCAACGCCGAACTGCGCGAGCGTGTCGATCATCCAGCCTTCGAGCGCATGGACGAAGCAGCGGATGTCACGCCCACGCTTCTCCAGGTCGAGCATCACATAGCCGACGCGCTGGCCGGGGCCGTGATAGGTGTAGCGCCCGCCGCGGCCCGCTTCGTAAACCGGGAAGTGCTGCGGGTTGGTGATTTCCGATGCGTCGGCGCTTGTGCCCGCGGTGAACAGGGGCGGATGCTCGAGAAGCCAGATGCATTCGGGGGCTGTCCCCTCCCGGATCGCGGCGACGCGCTCGTCCATGAAGCGAAGCGCTTCTTCGTAAGGCACGGGCGCGTCGCTGACCCGCCATTCGATCTCGTCGATGCTGCTCATGCGCAGACCGAAATGGGCGCGCGGCTGGACTCGGGCAAGCGCCGTTGCGCGTTCGGCGCCGCGTCCGCATAAGGCGACGCCAACGCACACGGGAGAATGAATGCCCAAACTGTCGCTTTCTCGCGCGTGGGAGGAGAGCTTGGCCGTGCTCGCCCGCGACGGACGCCTGTTCCTCGCGGTCGCGCTCGCCTTGTTGGTGCTCCCGGGGCTGATCCTCGACGTGAGCATGCCTGGCGCCGAGCCGGGCCAATTTCCGCCCGCCGGACCGTGGATCGCCGTCGGCATCGTCGCGCTGCTCGTTTCGCTCGTCGGGCAGCTGGCGGTGATCCGGCTGGCGATGGAGCCGCATGTCTCGGTGGGCGAGGCGATCGTTCACGGCGCGCGGCGGCTGGCCGCTTACGTCGCTGCAATGCTTTGCTGGCTGATCCCGATCGCGGTGATCGGCTCGGTGCTCTACAGCCTGCTCGCCACCAACGAGACTCATCCGTCCGTCGCCGCTTCGCTGGCGTTGATGGTGGTGAGTGCGGTGGGGCTGTTTCTGGCCGTGCGGCTGATGCTTTCGTCGGCGGTGGCGAGCGCCGAACATGTGGGGCCAATCGCAATCCTCCGTCGCAGTTGGGACCTTTCCGCCGGCAATTGGTGGCGCCTGTTCGTGTTCCTGCTGCTGTTCGGGATCGGCGCGCTTTGCCTGATCTATGCGGTCGACAGCGTCGCCGGCCTGCTCGTGCGCCTCGTGGTCGAGGATGCGGGCCCACGCTCGCTCGGCGGGCTGATCATTTCGATCATCAGCCAGGTGATCAGCGCGCTGCTGTCGGTCGTGTTCTTCGTCCTGCTGGCACGGATTTACGTGCAGCGTGTGGGCGGCGGCCCGGCTCAGCCGTCGGTGCCGAGCAGCGGGACCTGAGGGGCGCAGTCCTTCGCCAGGATGCCGAGCAGCCGCGGGTCCGGGAAGCGCTCGACCGCGCGCTTGTACGGAACGAAGCCGGCGCGGCGATACGCGGACAACGCTGCCGGGTGATCGAGCGAGCAGGTGTGAACGTGGACCCGGCTGATGCCCTCGCGCCAGGCACGGCGCACCGCTTCGGCGAGGAGCCACCGGCCGTGTCCCTTGCCCGAGAGCTCCGGCACGAGTCCGACGAACGCAAGCTCGCATTCGCCGGACTTACGGAAGTCGAGTTCGAGCATTCCGACGTCGCGGCCGGGGCCGTCACGGACCGCGTAAAGCTCGACGTCGGGGTCATCGATGATGGCGCGAAGCTTGTCGTCGTCGAGAATCAGGCGGGAGAACCACAGCCATCGCGCGCCGACGAGGCGGAAGAGGCGGCGGCAGTCGTCGGGCGAGGGGTGCTCGATGCGGCTTAGCGAGAGGGGAGATGCGGGAACGTCCGCCTCGGGAGCTTCGCGCATTTCGAGGTAAGTGACCACTGCGGCGAGTTCGCCGGAGGCTAGGGGGGTGTAGGCCATCAGTTCCTCCCTGCGCCGAAGGCGTGGGGAGGGGAACCATCGAACGAAGATTCGATGGTGGAGGGGTCTTCGGCGGCTGCATCACCCCTCCACCATGCAGTCTTCGCTGCATGGTTCCCCTCCCCACGAGCTGCGCTCGCAGGGAGAAATGTCTCGGTCACGCCCACTTCGCCAATGGCGGGAGGCTCATGAGGATCGCGTCGATGTTGCCGCCGGTCTTGAGGCCGAACAATGTGCCGCGGTCGTAGAGCAGGTTGAACTCGACGTAGCGGCCGCGGAAGGTCAGCAGCCGCTCGATGTCCTGCTCGTCGAACGGCGTGTCCATGCGCTTGCGCACGAGCGCTGGGAAGATGTCGAGGAAGGCCTCTCCAACATCGCGCGTAAAGGCGAAATGCGCGTCGAAATGGTCTTCGAGCCGGTCGTAGAAAATGCCGCCGACCCCGCGCGGCAGCCCGCGGTGCGGAAGCCAGAAATATTCGTCGGCCCATTTGGAAAAGCGCGGATAGAAGGTCGGGTCGTGCGCGGCGCAGGCGGCGCGCAGGCGCGCGTGGAAGGCTTCGGTGTCCTCCTCGTAGGGAATCGCCGGATTGAGGTCGGCGCCGCCCCCGAACCAGCGCTTCGTCGTGGTCAGGAAGCGCGTGTTCATATGCACGGCGGGGACGTGCGGGTTGGCCATGTGCGCGACGAGGCTGATCCCGGTGGCGAAGAAGCTCGGGTCCTCGGCGGCGCCGGGAATGCTCTGCGCGAACTCGGGCGCGAACTGGCCGCCAACGGTCGAGACATTGACGCCGACCTTCTCGAACACCTTGCCGGCCATCTGCCCGCGGACCCCGCCGCCACCGGCGTCGCCGCTCGCGTCGGTACGGTCCCACGGCGTGTAGGTGAAGCTTGCGTCGGAGCCTGCCTCGCGCTCGATGTCCTCGAATGCGGCGCAGATGCGGTCGCGCAAGCTTTCGAACCAGTCGCGCGCGGCCTGCTGCTGATCGTCGAGTTCGAGCATCGGCGGTGTCATTGCGAGGGAGCTGCGCGGCTTGCAACATGTCAACGATGTAATGTCGGCATAAATCCGCGGTTCACGCCGTCGACGGCACCTCGCACGCGGCAGGGACCAGGTGCCGCCGCGGCGGCGAACTCGAAAGACTTGAGCAATGAACAAATTGCTTGTGACGCTCGCGCTCGGCGCAACGATCGTGTCGACCCAGGCTCTGGCGCAGGAGCATGGCCGCATGATGCACGACATGACCCGGCAGCAGGCGCAGCAGCGCGCGGACGCGATGTTCCAGCGGTTCGATTCGAACCACGACGGCGTGCTCACCCGGCAGGAGGCGGAGCAGGCTGCGGCGCAGTTCGGCGGCCGCGGAGAAAAGATGATCGACCGGCTGTTCGGCGACTCGCAATCGATCACGCTGCGGCAAGCCGAGGCGCAGGCACTCGCGCGCTTCGATCGCGACGACCTCAACCATGATGGCGTGGTCACCGCCGCCGAGCGGCAGCAGGTCCGCGCCCAGCTCAAGGCCGAGCGGGGCCAGAACCCGGGTCAGTAAGCCCGGCGCTGCGCCGCCAAAAGCATCCGCAGCAGCATGGCGACGGGGCGGGGGACTCCGACCTTACCCTCGAGCCAGAGGCTGACCGCGGAGCGCGAGACGCCGATCGCCTGGGCGAGGTCGTTCTGGGTTCGGTAGCCGAGGCTGCGCATCGCCGAGCGGAGTTCGTCCGGTGACATCGAGGCGAGGCGCTCATCCATGGCGAGATTCGCTCACGCTCGTCATGCCGGACTTGATCCGGCACCCGCCTGCCTTCTCGCGCATTGCGGCTGCTTAAGAAAAGGCAGGCCCCGGCTCAAGCATGTCCTGAGCGACGCCGCAGGCGGCGTCGAAGGAGCCGGGGTGACGGGTTGCGGCTAAATCGCATCGGCCCCGCGATCCCCCGTGCGGATGCGGATGGCCTGGCTGACGTCGAGAACGAAAATCTTGCCGTCTCCGATGCGGCCGGTGCGGGCGGCGTTCTCGATCGCCTCGACGACATTGTCGGCCTGGTTGTCCTCGACCACCACCTCGATCTTCACCTTGGGCAGAAAGTCGATCACATATTCGGCGCCGCGGTACAGCTCGGTGTGGCCCTTCTGACGGCCGAAGCCCTTGACCTCGGAGACGGTGATCCCGGAAACGCCGACATCGTGAAGCGCGTCCTTCACGTCGTCGAGCTTGAACGGCTTGATGATCGCCTCGATCTTCTTCACGCCAACCTCGTCAGTTCTTCGGCGCTAATGCCCAATCGCCGCCGCATTTGCTAGGCAGGGCCGGCCTCGAAATGAAAGCCATCATCCTTTCCGCCGGCCAGGGCTCGCGGCTCGGCCATCTGGTCGACGACCGGCCCAAGTGCCTGATCGACTTCAACGGCCGCAGCCTGCTCGACCGGCAGCTCGATACGCTCGAGGCTAGCGGGGTCGAGGAGGCGGTCGTCGTCACCGGGTTCCACGACGAGCTGGTCAGCGAGGCGATTGCCGCGCGGAGCGGCGGGCCAAAGGTGCGGACGATCTACAATCCCTTCTACAAGGTCGCCGACAATACCGGTTCGCTGTTCATGGCGCGGGACGAACTCGCCGGCGACTGCCTGGTGTGGAACGGCGACACGCTGGTATCCAACGCCTTGATGAGCCGCGTCGTCGGGAACGACCGCGCCGGGATCTGCGTCACCATCGATCGCAAGGACTCGTACGACGAGGACGACATGAAGGTGGTGGAGGCGGCGGGGCGGCTGAAGGCGATCGGCAAGCGTCTCGACCTAGGCAGCGTCAACGCGGAGTCGATCGGCTTGCTGGCGTTCCGGCAAGGCGGCGCGGAGCGCTTCGGCGAGGCGATCGAGCGGGCGATGCGGACGCCGGAGGGCACGACCATCTGGTACCTTCGGGTGATCAACCAGATGGCGCAGAGCAGCGACATCTGGACGCTCGACATCGACGGCGAGGAGTGGGGGGAGGTGGATTTCCCGGCGGACGTCGAGACCGCGCGCGCGCTGACGGCGAGTTGGGATGCGGCCAAGAAGGTCGCGGCGGCGTAGACTGCCTCGCTTTTCAACCGAGCGGGAGATTCAGGCGTAAGGCGGCTTGTCGCGGCCGGCGGGGCTTTTCGTGAAAATCTCGTGGCCCGTTTCGGTGATCCCGATCGAATGTTCGAATTGGGCGGAGAGCGAGCGGTCGCGGGTAACGGCGGTCCAGCCATCGTCGAGCACCTTCACGTCGGCGCGGCCGATGTTGATCATCGGTTCCACCGTGAAGATCATCCCGGGCTTGAGCTCGGGGCCGGAGCCGGGGCGGCCCGCGTGGACTACCTCCGGGCTGTCGTGGAATATGCGTCCCACGCCGTGGCCGCAGAAATCGCGGACGACGCTGTAGCGGTGGCCTTCGGCGTGCCGCTGGATCGCATTGGCGATGTCGCCGAGGTGATTGCCGGGCTTCGCCTGCTCGATTCCGAGCATCA
>JAICXO010000099.1 GCA_025980335.1 Sphingomonas sp.
AATTATCTTTTCTCCGGTCCCACCGGCGTCGGCAAGACGGAGGTCGCGCCCCAGCTCGCCTCGATCATGGGCATCCCGCTCCAGCGCTTCGACATGTCCGAGTACATGGAGCGCCACGCGGTCAGCCGGCTGATCGGCGCGCCTCCGGGATACGTCGGCTACGATCAGGGCGGGCTCCTGACCGACGCCGTCGACCAGCACCCGCACAGCGTCCTTCTGCTCGACGAGATCGAGAAGGCGCACCCTGACCTGTTCAACATCCTGCTGCAGGTGATGGACCACGGGAAGCTGACCGACCATCACGGCAAGACCGTCGACTTCCGCAACTGCATCCTGATCATGACCACCAACGCCGGCGCGTCCGACATGGCGCGCGAGAGCATCGGATTCGGCGCGGCAAGCCGCGAGGACGCCCAGGAGGATGCGGTCAAGAAAATGTTCACGCCGGAGTTCCGCAACCGCCTCGATGCGATCGTGCCGTTCGCCTATTTGCCGCCGGCGGTCGTCGCGCGGGTTGTCGACAAGTTCATCCTCCAGCTGGAGCTTCAGCTTGCCGACCGCAACGTCCACATCGAGCTCGACGACGAGGCCCGCGAGTGGCTGACCAATCGCGGCTACGACAAGCTCTATGGCGCGCGGCCGATGGGCAGGCTCGTCCAGGAGAAGATCAAGCAGCCGCTCGCCGAGGAATTGCTGTTCGGCAAGCTGGTCAACGGCGGCGAGGTCAAGGTCCGGATCAAGGACAATGCGCCGAGCTTCGAGATCGTCCCCGCTCCGCCGAAGGCGCCGAGAGGCAAGCCAAAGACAAAGGCCAAGCCTGCGGCGGCGAAGAAAAAGGCCAGCGGAGACGCGCCCGCCGGGGAGTAATCCGTAGCTCACTCAACAGGGGTGCGGGACGCAAATCCGGCCCTGTTTTCGCGGCTCGAAGCTCCTGTCTGCTTGACTCCGACTCACGCCCTGGGCGTGCACCCGTAGTTCAAAATGACAATGCCATTCGGCAGTGCGCGCGAACTTGCCAGCTCAAACTGCGCAGGTGGGCAGTCGAGAAAATGGGATGTTCGAGGACCACTCTTTCCGAGAATGTTTGGATGCACCCAAAGCCGGACCTCATCCAGCAGCCCATGTTCGAGCATCGTAAAGGACAATGGCCCAAGCCCGTATTGCACGATGTCCTTCCCCGACTGCATTTTGAGTGCCCGGATCTTCTCGACGGCCTCGCCGCCGATGACATGCGTGTTGTTCCAGCTTGGATCGCGCAGCGTAGTGGATACCACCTGCTTTCGCATCGCATTGATCGTGTCTGACATCCGGTCGCCCGAACGCGTGGGCCATGCCGCGGCGAAGCTCTCATACGTACGGCGGCCCATGAGGATCGCATCACACGCATCGAGCAATTCCATTTGGATTTCGAAGCTGACTGCCTTCGCGGAATCGCCGAGACCAGGCCAAAGGTGCGGGTCTTCGACCGCCCCATCGAGCGTGATATAGGTCGAATTGATGATCTTCCGCATGGCTACCTCCACCGAAATCTGAAGGCTCGGTACGGTTCTCAAGTGGGAAAATCGAAGTTGCCCACTCCATTAGCCGAAACTACCTGCTGTCTCCGCACGCGGCAAATCAATCAGGCGATGCACGATCAAGAACACTCGCCGAGCTTTGAGATCGTCCCCGCGCCGCCGAAGGTCGGCAGAGGCAAGGCGAACGGCAAAAGCGGTAATGCGGCGGCAGAGCCGGCGAAGAAGTAGAACCGCGGGCGAAGGTCTCGCAGCGGAGAAGGTCTCAACCTGCGAGGAACGCCGCGCGAAGCCGCAGCTCCTCCACGGCCGTCCCAATCGGCGCAAGTGCTGGAAAACGGCGGTCGATGCCCGCTTATGACCGTCCGGTCATCAGCGGACCAGCGGGCGCCGGAGCGAAGGCAAGCGGCGCGACTGCGGCTCCGGGAGAACCTGCGGTGACCGCACGGTAGAGCGCGGTCCCGGCCGGGCTGTAGGTGATCGCTTCGACCAGCACGAACCCGCCGAGCATCGCAGCGACGCCCCACTCCCACGCCGGGTGTACCCGCCCGCTCCGCCGGACGTCCGCAATCGCTCCGGCGAGAGGAAAAAGCAAAGTCGCTGCGAACGCCGCTTCCCACCCCCACGGCATCAGCAGCGGCAGCGGGAGCAGCCGCGCGATCGCCGGCATCAGCAGGATCGACATCGCGCAGAAATTGAGTCGGCGGTGCCATTCGGTGCGGCGGCGCATCAGCACGCCGGCGACGATCAGCCCCACGAACACGAACATCGTGACCGGGTCAAACACGAGGAACTGCAGCGGCCGGAAGACGAACGGCACATGGGCCGCGCGGACCATCGTGACGGTCACCACGAGCCCCATCACGATCATCGGTACCAGCCATGCCACGGCGACGCGTCCGAGCAGGCGATGGAGTTCAATTCTGCCCGTCGTCGCGAAGATGTTCTGCAGCAAATAGATCCCGACCCAGCCCATGAACACCCAGGCATGGAGCTGGACGCGGAGCGGCGCCTCGAAGGTCGACCGGCCCGTCAGATAGGCGAACCCGAACCCGCTGACGGCGGTGATCGTCATCACGATCGCGGCGCGCAGGAAGAAACGTTCGTCGCCGACCGCGGGCACGGGCGACGGCGCAAAAGGCTTCTGTGCTAGAGTGGCCATCTCGCTCCCCCTCGCGAGTTCAGAAGCCGACACTTAGCTCGGATGGCGACCTGTTGGAAGATGCCGCCTTCGCGAAATGGGAGTGCGGGGCGGAGCCGCTGCTCAGCCTTTCGACTGGATCTCGATCTTCCCCTGTGAGCCGTTCGGCGCCGGGCTCACCTCGATCGTAAACGGGCTGCCGTCTTTCGACTTGCCGGTGACCGAGTCGCCGGAAAGCGCCGCCTCGACGCCCTTGTCCTTGAAATGGTCGACGAAATAGGAGCGCACCTGGTCGGGCGAGCCGGGCGAATTGAAGCTCATGTTGACGGTTGCGCCCTGGTCGCGGGCGAAGACGCTGAACCCGGTGACCTGGCTGCCCGGCATCAGCTTCACCCCGTCGATGTCGAAGCTGCCCTCGTGCACCATCGAGGTCGGCACCTTCACCTGCCCTTTGATGAACGGCAGGTTGAACGCGACGTGCCCGGACTCGTCGGCGTTGATGGTGACGTTGTCGTCACTATTCGCCGGGTTCTTCGAGTGGACGTTGCACCCGGCGAGCAAAGGGATGAGCAGCAATAGCGCGGAACGGTTCATCGAGACCTCCTGTGTTAGATGAATAACACAGCTTGGTCCCGCCGCTCAAGTGGTCACGCGAGCACCCTCGCGACGGCTTCGCGCGATTGCGCATGCAGTGCCCAGAAATCTTTCACCGGTCGCCCGGCGAGCTTTTCCTCGAGCACCGTCAGGTGCGAGTTCCACCCGCTGCCGAAGTCCTGCGCTCCGCTCGGGCTCAGGATTCCGCTATGCGTCAGGACCAGCCGCGTACGATCGCCTTGCGGCTTCAGCTCGTAGGTCACGGTGCCGTTCGATCCGCCGGCGAAGCTGGTCTCGAGCAGGTGCGGCGGCTCGAACCGGATGACCTTGTCGACGTAGACCTTTCCGCGCGCTGCGGCGTAGCTCTCGGGATAGGGAACATCGTCTTCGGAGAGATTGTCGTGATCGACGATCAGCTCGAAGGTGCTCCCGGGCTTCGCGTCGGTGCCGCCCATGAACCACTGCCGGCGAAGCTCCGCCTCGGTCAGATAGCGCCAGACTGTCTCGACGGGAGCGTCGAGCAGCCGCTCGAGGCGGATCGAGTCGGGAGCGATGCGCCGGACGGGTGCGATTGCAGCTTCAACCATTTGGACTCTCCTTCGGATGTGCTTCGACCAGCGCCTGGAGACGATCGAGGCGCGCCGACCAGAATTTCCCCCACTGCTTCAGCCAGGCTTCCGCCTCCGCGAGCGGAGCCGGCTTGAGCGTGCAGATCTGCTTGCGGCCGGCCTTGCGCCGCTCGATCAGCCCTGCGCCTTCGAGCACCTTCACGTGCTTGGCGGCGCCGGCGAAGCTCATCGCGAACGGCTCGCCGAGTTCGCCGATCGACTTGTCGCCGAGCGCGAGGCTGGCGAGCATTCCGCGGCGCGTCGGATGGGCGAGCGCGCGGAAGGTAGCGTCGAGTCGATATTCAACCATGTGGTTTCCTATGCAACCTCCTCGCGCATCTGTCAACCAACTGGTTGAACAATTTTAGACTGCCGTTTGTCGATCCACCGCTTGCGGCACCTTCACGAAAGTTGAATCGTCCGCGCAATCACTCCGGAGGGGACTGTTCCGTGACTCGATTCCACACGCTTTCGCCGCTTGCCGTCCTGCTCGCCGCCGCGTCTTTCGCCCCGCCTGCCGCCGCTGCGCCGGCGAGGGGGCCGACGCGCGACTTCACGGGGTCCGATCTGTTCGGCCTCGAATGGGCGAGCGATCCCGAGATCAGCCCCGACGGCAAGACCATTGCCTACGTGCGCGAGTCCAACGACGTGATGACCGACAAGGCGCGGCCCACCATCTGGTTGATCGACGTCGCAACCGGACATCAGCGGCCGCTCGTGGCCGGCTCGGGCTCCTATTTCTCCCCGCGCTGGTCGCCCGACGGCACCCGCCTCGCCTACGTCGCTTCGGAGGGCGGAAGCCCGCAGCTCTACGTCCGTTGGATGGGAACGGGCGAGAGCGCACGGATCACCGGGCTTCCGAACAGCCCCAACAGCCTCGCCTGGTCGCCCGACGGGCGGCGGATCGCTTATTCGATGCTGGTGCCCGACGACGCGCCGAAGCTTGGCAGTGCTCCGCCCAGGCCGGACGGCGCGAAATGGGCCGATCCGCTTCAGATGATCGACAAGGTCACCTACAGGTTCGACGGCGCGGGATACCTGAAACCCGGGTACCGGCAGATCTTCTGGGTTCCGGCGGACGGCGGCGCGCCGACCCAGCTGACCTTCGGCTCAACCAATGCGGGGGGGCCGGTCTCCTGGACTCCCGACGGCCGCTCGATCCTGTTCAGCGCCGACCTCTCGCCCAACTGGCAGCGCGAACCGCTCCAGAGCGAAGTCTACAAGATCGGCATCGATGGCGGCGCTCCGGTCGCGCTGACCGACCGCTACGGGCCCGACAATTCCCCCGCGGTCTCGCCGGACGGTCGTTCGATCGCCTGGGTCGGATTCGACGACAAGCATCTCGGCTACCAGAACAGCCGCCTGTCGGTGATGAACATCGACGGCTCGAACAAGCGCGTGCTCACGGGATCGCTCGACCGCTCGGTCGGAAGCCCGGTGTGGGCCGGCGACAGCCGCTCGATCTACGTCCGGGTCGAGGACCAGGGTGTCGACAAGGTCGAGCGCGTCGGCCTCGACGGTTCGATCCGCGAGATCGCCAGCGGCATGGGCTTCGGCGAGCTCGACCGCCCCTATGCCGGCGGCGACTTCAGCGTGTCGAAGAATGGGGTCGTCGCCCTCACGTCAGGCGATCCGCTTACGCCCAACCAGGTCGCGGTTGCGACTGGCAGCGGAGTCCGCAGGCTAACCCAGCTGAGCTCGAGCCTGCTCGAGTCGAAGGTGCTCGGCCACGTGCAGAAGCTGCCGGTCACGTCGGAATACGACAAGCGGCCGATCGATGCGTGGATGGTCACGCCGCCGGACTTCGACCCGGCGAAAAAATATCCGCTGATTCTGGAGATTCACGGCGGCCCCTTCTCCGCCTACGGCCCGCAATTCTCGACCGACGACCAGCTCTACGCCGCGCACGGCTACGTCGTCATCTATTCGAACCCGCGGGGGTCGACATCGTACGGCGAGCAATTCGCGAACCTGATCGACAAGGCCTACCCGGGGCACGACTATGACGACCTGATGAGCGTCGTCGATGCCGCCATTGGGACCGGCCATGTCGACCAGAACAATCTGTTCGTCACCGGCGGTTCGGGCGGCGGCGTGCTCACCGCGTGGATCGTCGGAAAGACCGATCGCTTCCGCGCCGCCGCGGCGCAGAAGCCGGTGATCGACTGGGCAAGCTGGGGGCTCACCGCCGACATCGCGAGCTTCAGCTCGCCCTACTGGTTCGCGAAGCGGCCGTGGGAAGACCCGATGGGCTATTGGCAGCGCTCGCCGCTCAGCCTGGTCGGCAACGTCAAGACTCCGACGATTCTCGTGGTCGGAAGCGAGGACTACAGGACCACGGTCCCGGAGGCGGAGCAATTCTACGAAGCACTGCAGCTACGCGGCATCCCGACGATGCTGATCGAGGTGCCCGGCGCGAGCCACGAAACTCTGGCGGACCGGCCGAGCCAGTCGGCGGCGAAGGCAAGCGCAATCCTCAGCTGGTTCGACCGCTATCGCACCGACAAAGGTCCGACACCGGTCGCTTCGGCGGCAGGGGCTTCCCCGACAGCCGCGCGCTGACTAGTCGGGAAGTGCAACCTTTTGCGTCCGCGGCGCTTTCGCCGCCGTCGGCGCATGCTCGTTTCGGGAGAAGGACGAACGTGAGGACCACCCGCTTGCTTCTGGCGACCGCGCTCGCGGCTGCCACGCTTCCCGCCATTGCAGCGCCGGCAGAATTCAGCACTGCGCGCCTGTCGGAAATCGACAAGACCGTGTCGTCCGATGCTTTCCAGGGGCGCGGGACGGCGAGCGCGATCGAGCCGACGGTCATCCACTACATCGCCGACCAGCTGAAGGCCGCGGGCGTCCAGCCCGGCGGCGACGTCGTCAATGGACAGCGCACCTGGTTCCAGGAGGTGCCCCTGCTCGAATCGCAGATAAACGGCACGCCGCAGATCAGCCTCAACGAGAACGGCACGGTGGTTCCGCTTCAGCAGGGACCGGAGATCGCGGTGCTCGCGCCGCTCAACGGCGCAAGCCAAATCGACATTCAGAACGCGCCGCTGGTCTTTGTCGGCTACGGAGTCGATGCGCCCGAGCGCGGTTGGAACGACTTCAAGGGCGAGGACATGCACGGCAAGATCCTCGTCGCGCTGGTCAACGATCCCGACTTCGAGGCCGCACCGGGCGAGCCGGTCGCCGGCAAGTTCGGCGGCAGGGCGATGACCTATTACGGCCGCTGGACCTACAAGTTCGAAGAAGCGGCGCGGCAGGGCGCGGCGGGCATCATCCTGATCCACGAGACCGCGCCGGCGTCGTACGGCTGGGACGTCGTCCAGAATTCCAACACCAACGCGCAGTTCGACATCGTCCGCCAGAACCCGTCGTCCGAGCACAGCCAGCTCGAAAGCTGGATCCAGCGTCCCCTCGCGGTGCAATTGTTCCAGCGCTCCGGGCTCAACCTCGATCAGGAGAAGGTCGCCGCGCGCAACCCGCACTTCCATCCGGTGCCGCTCAAGGCGACTCTGTCGGCGCATTATTCGGCGACGCCGCAGGTCATCACCAGCCACAATGTCGTCGGTATCCTGCCGGGCAAGAAATACCCCGATGAGACGATCGTCTATTCGGCCCATTGGGACCATCTCGGCATCGGCAAGCCGGACGCGACCGGCGACCGAATCTACAATGGCGCGGTCGACAACGGCACCGGAATTGCGGCGCTGATCGAGCAGGCGCGCGCGTTCGCCCAAGGCGCACGGCCGGATCGTTCGATCGTGTTCCTCGCGGTGACCGGTGAGGAAAAGGGACTGCTCGGCTCGGCCTATTACGCGTCCCACCCGCTGTACGACGTCGGCAAGACTGTCGCGAACCTCAACGTGGACGCGTGGCTGCCGTACGGGAAGCAGAAGAATTTCACGATCCGCGGAACCGCCAAGCTCGACCTGGTCGGCGACGTGATCGCGGCCGGCAAGCGCCAGGGCCGCTATTACACGCCCGACCCGCACCCCGAGACGGGGGGCTTCTACCGGAGCGACCATTTCTCCTTCGCCAAGGTCGGCGTTCCGGCGATCAGCTTCTCCGAAGGGCTCGACCTTGTGAATGGCGGCACTGCGCGCGGCGAAGCGCTCGCACAGGAGTATAACGCCAAGCACTACCACCAGCCGAGCGACGAGTGGCAGGCCAACTGGGACTGGAGCGGCATCGCGGAGAACGACGCGCTGCTGCACGATGTCGGTTTGCGTCTCGCCAATTCGCGCGAGTGGCCGAACTGGTCGCAGGACAGCGAATTCCGCGCCGCGCGCGATGCGACCGCATCCGAGCGAACCGGCGCTGCCCCGGTCGCGAACCCGCCGCAGCGCGGAGAACGCGGTGAGTGAGACGCTCGAGCCTGCTCTTCCCGATCACCTCGACGAGCAGGCCGGCCGCCTCATGCACCAACTGTGCGACAAGAAGCTCAGGGTCGCCACGGCCGAGAGCTGCACCGGCGGAATGCTCGCCGCGCTGCTGACCGACATCGAGGGCGCGAGCCACGGGTTCGACCGCGGTTTCGTGACCTACACCGAAGCTTCGAAGCACGAGTTGCTCGGGATCGATCCCGACATCCTGCACAAGAACGAAGCGGTGTCGGAGGTCGTAGCAAAAGCGATGGCCGAAGGCGCCCTCGCCCGCTCGAATGCCGACATCGCGCTCGGGGTGACGGGCTTCGCCGGCCCTGCGGGAGACCATGAACAAGGCCTCGTCCACATGGCCCTCGCGCGCCGGGACGAGCCGACGATGCACCGCGTCGAGCATTTCGGTGCGCTCGGCCGCGGCCCGGTTCGGGTGAACAGCCTGAAGATCATGCTCGACATGCTGGAGCAGGCGCTCGAACAGGCGTAA
The DNA here is from genome assembly GCA_025980335.1 of Sphingomonas sp. Classification (GTDB taxonomy): domain Bacteria; phylum Pseudomonadota; class Alphaproteobacteria; order Sphingomonadales; family Sphingomonadaceae; genus Sphingomicrobium. The sequence continues at coordinate 8,718 of JAICXO010000099.1, forward strand.
TCGGCGGCTCTGCTGTTCAACCGGGAGACTTCGATGGCCGACCTCATCTTCTACACCAACCCGCAGTCGCGCGGGCGGATCGTCCGCTGGATGCTCGAGGAGATAGGCGTCGGGTACGAAACCGAGCTCGTTGCCTACGATCAGCTGAAGAACGAGCGCTATCTGGCGGTGAACCCGATGGGCAAGGTGCCCGCGATCAAGCACGGCGATCATGTGGTCACCGAATGCGCGGCGATCTGCGCTTATCTCGCCGACGTCTTCCCCCAGGCCGAGCTCGGCCCGCGCGAGGACGAGAAGGCCGATTACTACCGCTGGTTCTTCTACGCCGCGGGTCCGCTCGAGGCTGCGGTGTCGAACCAGGCGATGGGC
>JAICXO010000074.1 GCA_025980335.1 Sphingomonas sp.
GATGAGCTCGGTCCGGCTGACCACCTTGCCCTTGTGGTGCATGAGATAGGAGAGGAGCTTGTATTCCTGCGCGGTGAGCGTCACCGGCTCGCCCGCCTTGGTGACCTTGCCCGAGCGGGTGTCGAGCCGGATGTCGCCGGCGATGAGCTCGCTCGACGCATTGCCGGACGAGCGGCGGATCAGCGCGCGCAACCGGGCGATCAGCTCCTCGGTCTGGAACGGCTTGGCGAGATAGTCGTCAGCGCCGGCGTCGAGTCCGGCGACCTTGTCCGACCAGCTGTCGCGCGCGGTCAGCACGAGGACCGGCATCTTGCGACCCTCCTTGCGCCAGCGGTCGAGCACGGTCAGGCCGTCGATCTCGGGCAGCCCGAGGTCGAGGATGACCGCGTCGTAGCTTTCGGTCGAGCCCAGGTAATGGCCGTCCTCGCCGTCGGTCGCGAGGTCGACGGCATAGCCGGCGCCTTCGAGCGTCGAGCGGAGCTGGCGCCCGAGATTGGGTTCGTCTTCGACGATCAGGACACGCATCGATGCTCCCCGGAGCTGTTCATCTTCGACCCGTCAACCCGTGTTGCGGCGAGAGGTTGCTTGCACGAAACAATCGGCCGCGGTTGATGGGAGGAGCGGCGAAAAGTCAATGCGCGCCCGAAAGCCCGCCTAGTGATCGCGGGAGCGGCGGATGATCCGCCCGGTCTGCGGGTCGACGTCGACCCAGATCACGCGCCCGTTCTGGATGAACTTCATCCGGTAGGTGCCATTGTTGAGTTCGGGGCCAAGATAGTCGGCGCCGGGGCCGACGAACGGCATCACCCGCCGTTCGAGCTGCGGAAGCGGCATCGAACGGCCCTGCTGCCTCCCCTGGAACGCGCGCTGCGAATCGCGCGGGGGATCGGCCAGCGCCGGCGCGCTGGTGAGGCCGGCTGCAACAATGCCGGCGAGGAGGAGGGTACGCGAAATGTTCATCACTCGACTTCTCTCGTCGGCTGGCACTTCTATCATCGGCCATTGAATTGGCTATGAACGCCGCCGCACAGCGCCGTTCAGGGTTACAGCCGTTGCATCCGGGCAACACATCCTCCTTTCGAATTTCGAGGGAAGGATAGGGCGAGCTGATCGAGCGTCTTCCGCAGCGGAAAAGGCCCCTCCACCGCACTTCGCCAGCGTCCCCTTCCCCTGCGAATGCAGGCGAGGATATGGGACACCGCATGCCCGCACCCATCCTGTCCTACGAAGACCTCGGCCTGATCCAGGGCGAAGGCTGGCTGTTCCGCCATCTCGACCTGTACATCGGCGAGCGCGACCGGCTCGCGCTCATCGGCCGCAACGGCGCGGGCAAGACGACGCTGCTCAAGTGCCTCGCCGGCCTGATCGATCCCGACGAGGGCAAGCGCACGATCGTGCCCGGCACCAATGTCGTGCTGCTGGAGCAGGATCCGAAGATGGATGGGTTCGAAACCCTCCACGACTGGGTCGTTCACGGTCCGGACTCGCCCGAGCCGCACGAGGCTGCAGCGATCGCCGACCAGCTCGGCATCGACCTCTCGCGGCCGACTGCGACGGCGAGCGGAGGCGAGCGGCGGCGCGCGGCGATCACGCGCGCGCTCGGCATGAACCCCAACGTGCTGCTGCTCGATGAGCCGACCAACCATCTCGACCTCGGCGCGATCGAGTGGCTCGAGGATTGGCTCAAGCGCTTCAAGGGCGCGTTCATCGTCATCAGCCACGACCGCACCTTCCTCGCCCGGTTGACGCGCAGCTGCCTGTGGCTCGACCGTGGCGAGCTGCGCCGCGCGGAGATCGGCTTCGGCGGCTTCGAGGCGTGGACCGAGCGCGTCTATGAAGAGGAAGCGCGCGCGGCCGAAAAGCTCGACGCCAAGCTCAAGATCGAGCTTCACTGGCTCCAGCGCGGCGTGACCGCGCGGCGGCGGCGCAATCAGGGCCGGCTCGCCAAGCTCGGCGAAATGCGGGCGCAGCGCGCGGCGATGCTTGGGACGGCAGGGACCGCGAAGCTCGCGCTGGCCAAGGACGACGTGCGCTCGAAGACCGTGATCGACGCGGAGCAGGTCTCGAAAAGCTTCGGCGAGCGGCGGATCGTTCGCGATTTCTCGCTCCGAATCCAGCGCGGCGACCGAATCGGGCTGGTCGGCCCCAACGGCGCGGGCAAGACCACCCTGCTCAAGCTGCTGACCGGCGAGCTCGCGCCCGACGCCGGCACCGTGACGCTCGCCAGGACGCTCTCCGGAATCGTCATCGACCAGCAGCGCAAGCTGATGGAGCCGCAGCGGCGGGTGAAGGACGTGCTCGCGAACGGCGGCGACTGGATCGAGGTGCGGGGGCACAAGAAGCACATCAAGGGCTATCTGAAGGAGTTCCTGTTCGATCCGGCGATTGCCGATGCGCCGATCGGTTCGCTCTCGGGCGGCGAGCGCTCGCGGCTTCTGCTCGCGCGGGAGTTCGCCCGCGAAGCGAACCTGCTCGTGCTCGACGAGCCGACCAACGACCTCGACCTCGAAACGCTCGATCTCTTGCAGGAGGTGATCGCCGATTACGAGGGCACAGTGCTGATCGTAAGCCACGACCGAGATTTCCTCGACCGCACCGTGACGATCACACTCGGCCTCGACGGCTCGGGGAAGGTGGACATCGTCGCGGGCGGGTACGAGGACTGGCTGCGGAAGAAGTATGAGGCCGTGCGTTCCCCGGCGAAGGCCGGGGCCCAGGCGGCGCGAAGCGCCGAATACTCGAAAAAGCCTTCGGCTCCTGGACTCCGGCCTTCGCCGGCGAACAAATTGTCCTACAAGGACCAGCGCGACTACGACCGCTTGCCGGCAGAGATCGACCGCCTCCACGCCGAAGTCGCGGCGGACGAAGCGGCGCTCTCCGACCCCGACCTCTACAACCGCAACCCCAAGCGCTTCGCCGAGCTCACCGCCCGAATCGCGCGCCACCGGGCGGACATCGAGGCGGCGGAGGTCCGCTGGCTCGAAGTCGCCGAGCTCGCCGAGGCGCTCGCGCCCTAGGCGCTCAACCGGTACTGCTTAAGCAGATCGTAGAGCGTCGGTCGGCTGATCCCGAGCAGCTTGGCGGCGCCTGAAATATTGTTCTCGGTCCGGCTCATCGCCTGCCGGATCGCCTTGCGGTCGGCGACCTCGCGCGCGGCGCGCAGGTTGATCGGCATCTCTTGGCCCTGGGGCGCCGCGCCCGGCAGGTCGAGATCGGCCGCGGTCAGGGTCTTGCCGTCGGCCATGATCACCGCCCGCTTGATGCGGTTCTCGAGCTCGCGGACGTTGCCCGGCCATGCATAAGCATCGACCGCGTCGACCGCGTCGGCGCTCAGCGACTGAACGCCCGGATTCAGCTCACGGCTGAACCGGTTGGCGAAGTGCCGCGCGAGCAGCACCGAGTCGCCCGAACGTTCCGCGAGCGAGGGAATCTTCACAACGATCTCGGCGAGACGATAGTAGAGGTCCTCGCGGAACCGGCCGTCGGCGGTCATCGCGTCGAGGTCCTGATGAGTCGCGCATACGATGCGCGTGTCGACCGCGATCGGCTGACGACCGCCGATCCGCTCGATCATCCGTTCCTGGAGGAAGCGCAGCAGCTTCACCTGTAGCGCGAGCGGGATGTCGCCGACCTCGTCCAGGAAAAGCGTCCCGCCCTCGGCGAGCTCGATCTTGCCGACGTTCGATTTGACGGCGCCGGTGAACGCGCCGCGCTCGTAGCCGAACAGCTCGGCCTCGAGCAGGTTCTCGGGGATGGCGGCGCAGTTGATTGCAACGAACTGCCCCTTGCGCCCGCTCATCTCGTGCACCGCGCGTGCGAGCAGCTCCTTGCCGGTGCCGCTCGCGCCGAGCAGCATGACCGAAACGTCGGCGCTGGCGACCCGCTCGATCGTCCGCGCGACCTTCAGCATCTCGGGCGCCGCGGTAATGATAGAGCCGAGCACGGTCGCTGCACCGCCGCTCTCGAGGCGGCGGTTCTCCTCCTCGATCTCATGGAGGTGGAACGCCCGCGCAACGATCAGGCCGAGCTCGTCGATATCGACCGGCTTCTTGTAGAAATCGTACGCACCCATGCCGATCGCCTTCAGAGCGCTTTCGCGGGCGCCGTGGCCGGTCGCGACGATCACCTTGGTGTCCGGTTTCAGCCGCAGGATCTCGGCCAGGGTGGCGAACCCCTCGTCCGTGCCGTCGGGGTCCGGCGGAAGCCCGAGGTCGAGCGTGACGACGGCGGGCTCGTGCGCACGGAGCGCGTCGATCGCCGCCTGGCGGTCGCCCGCGCACACCACCTGATAGCCGTCGTATGCCCATTTCAGCTGCCGCTGGAGCCCTTCGTCGTCCTCGACGACCAGCAGGACTTTCATGCTTTCGCTCATGCGATCTTCCGTTCGGGTTCGCTCGTCGCCGGCGCGCTGTGCTGCGGTGCAGCGGCGAGGGTGATGGTGAAGGTGGTTCCGCTGCCGGGGCGGCTGTCGACGCTGACGCTTCCGCCCATTGCAGCGATCAGCGAGCGCGCCTCGAATGCGCCGATTCCGAAGCCGCCGGCCTTGGTCGAAGCGAACGGTTGGAACAGGCGGTTGCGAATGAAGTCGCCATCCATGCCCACGCCCCTGTCGGCGATCGACAGGACGACGCTCCCACCGTCGCCCGCAACGCGAACGACCACCGGCGATCCGCTGCTCGCATCGATCGCATTCTGGACGAGGTGTCCGACCGCCTGCTCCAGCGCTCCCGCATCGACCAGCGCGCACAGGCTCGCATCGCCGAGCAACTGGACCTGACGGTCGCGCCGCCTCGCCGCGATCGCTTCGGCCAGGATCGGCCGAAGCGGCTGCGCTTCGATCCGCTGCACGCGCGTCGACGACCGAGGCGCGAGACGCGTGAGCAGTTCGTTCATTTTGCCCACCGACGATTGCAGCGTCGCGATCATGTCCGCGCGGAACTCGGGATTGTCGGCGTGCCGCTCCGCATTACGCGCAAGCAATGATAGCTGGCTGACGAGGTTCTTGATGTCGTGGAGGATGAACGCGAAGCGCCGGTTGAACTCTTCGAAGCGCTGCGCATTCGCGAGCGCCTCCTGTCCGATTGCCTCGGCGAGCGAGCTCGCCGCCTGCCTGCCGGCGGTGCGCAGCAGGTCAAAATCCTCCCAGTCGAGCGCGCGGCGATAATCCGGCGCGGCGAGGATCACGAGGCCGACTAGCCGCTCCTGATGGAGAAGCGGCACGGCCGCCCAAACCGACGTGCGCTCGATCATCCAGTTGGGCACCGCGAGCGCCTTGTCCCGCGCGCTTGCCCATCCGTGCCGAAGCGCCCCGAACTCGACGATTCGCCCGCTCTCCTCGATCTCGTTCCACAGCTGCGCGCAGTCGGCGAGTTGCGCCGCCGACGGAGCATCCGCGGGCCAGTTCCAGGCCCGTGCGAGCGCCAGCGCACCGCCATCGCTCGCGAGTAGCAGGCCGCCGGGGGCATCGACGACGTCGGCGAAGGCCTTGACGATGCGCTCGCCGAGCGGCGGCGCATCGGGACCTGCGCGCCCGAGGGTGTCGGTGAAGCGCAGCCATTCGGTGCGATAGTCGTAGCGGTGCTCGAATAAATGCTTGGCGAGCTTGACCTTGAGCCAGCCACGCGCCCGGGCGCTCGGCAACAGCACCATCGCGCCGACCGTCATCGCCGAAAGCAGTGCGATCATCAGCGCGGCCGACCAATCGACGCCCGAACCGCGAAGCGCCGTCGCGACGATCGCCATCAGCGCGAAATAAGCGCAGATCGCGAGCAGCGAGAGCGACTGGAAGGTCGCCGCGCGCGACAGCCGGACCCGCCACCCGCTCTCGCCGCGAGTGGCAAGCGCGAACATCGGGGCGGTGAGGGCGACCGCGAGGCCGCGCCACTCCATCAGCCGCCGGGCGCCGGCTGAACCGAGATCCGCTATCGTGTACAGGTTCAGGTCGTAGACCCACATCAGCGCCAGCCCGAGGGCTGCGAACCGGATTTGCGATCGGCTTTCCGGCGCCGCCTGGCCGTATACGTTGTGCACCAGGACAAGCGCGCCCGCGGCGGTCGTGATCCTCAGCACAAGCGCGGTCTGCACAAGCGCGCCGCTCGGCGAAATCAGCTCGAGCGTGGCGCCGATCAGCTGCAGTCCGATAACCGCGGCGACGGCGCCGTAGACGAGCTTGAGCCCATGCTCGCGCTCGTCGCTCGCGGCCGAAAGGCTGTAGAGCAGGCTGATCCACAGCAGGTTGCGCGCGCTTTCGGCATAGCCGACGATGGGATCGCCGGGCGTCACCGCGGCGAGCCAGGCCCAGCAAGCCGTTATCGCGAATGCGCCGGCGAGCAGACGCTGCGCCGGATTGCGTGCGGCATCGCGGAGCCGCCACAACGTCAGCCCGGCAAAGAAGGCAGCAGCAAGGGCATGGCTCCAGAAGCCGATCAGCGCATCCATTGGCGCCCCGCTGTCAGGTTGACCGACATGGCACAGGGGTGTCGCTAAACTTTACAAAGAAGTGGTGAACGCTTGTGCGCGCGCGGCAACGGCGGCATCGCCGGTGCATGGTCGAAAAGCGCAAGCTCGGCAGCAGCGAACTTGAAATCGCTCCCCTTGTGCTCGGGGGGAACGTCTTCGGCTGGACCGCGGACGAGCAGACCAGCTTCCGCATTCTCGATGCGTTCGTCGATCGCGGCGGAACGATGATCGACACCGCCGACGTCTATTCCGCGTGGGCGCCGGGACACAAAGGCGGCGAGAGCGAGGCGGTGATCCGCCGTTGGCTCAAGCGCGATCCCGGCAAACGCGACAAGGTCCTGATTGCGACCAAGGTCGGGTTCCTCGACGGCGAGATCGTGGACGGCGAATGGGTGGCGGCGTTGCATGCGCCGGTCATTGCCCGTGCGTGTGAAGCTTCGCTCGAGCGGCTCGGAACCGACCGCATCGACCTCTATTATCAGCACAAGGACAATCCGGAGATCCCGCTAGCCGAGAGTCTCGGTGCGATGGATGCGCTAGTCAGAGGAGGCAAGGTGCGGGCGATCGGATTGTCGCAATATACGCCGGAGCGAGTCCGTGCTGCGATGCAGTCGGCGCAAGACGAAGGCCTGACCCACCCTTGCGCGCTTCAGACCTGGTACAATCTGCTCGAGCGGGAAAAGCTCGAAGGCGCGCTGCTCGATGCGGCGACCGACTGCGGTCTCGCGGTGGTGAGCTTCTTCAGCCTCGCCAATGGCTTTCTGACCGGCAAATACCGAGCGAAAGAAGACCTCGGCAAGTCGCCGCGCGGCGATCGCGTGGCGGGTTATCTCGACGAACGGGGCGAGCGCATCCTCGTTGCACTGGATGAGATTGCCGCAGAGACTGGCGCAGCGCGAGGGGCGATTGCGCTTGCATGGACCGTCGCGCAGCCCGGCATCGCGGGGGCTCTTGCAAGCGCGACCGGCGTTGAGCAATTGGTGCAGAACATGGCCGCCTTGACCTTGGAGCTCAGCCCTGCGCAGCTCGAGCGACTGAACCAGGCGAGCGCCTGACCTCGATCAGCGGCTGCGTACATCCGCGGTGTTGGACGCGGGCACCAGCTCGATCACCTCGAACTGCGACTCGAAATGCGGCTCGGGCATGATGATGCGCCAGCGGTCGGGTCCGATGCGTTCGACATAGCCGGCGACGTCGCGGAGCTTGTCCTGGCCGTATTGGAGCGCGCGCGTCTCGTCGCCGAGCACGAGCGTGCCGAGGAACACCTGGCGCACGGCGTCGCCGGGGAAGATGAGGCCGACATAGCGTTGCGAGCCGCCGAACTTGTTGAAATGCTGGAGGCCGCGCTCGGCCTTGGCACGGCAGTAGAATGGCGCCGACGACGCGTAAGCGAGATTGCCGGCGTCCTTGGCGCCGAGCTTGATGACGCGGCAGCGGAACATGCTGTCCGGAAGGGCCGGAGGCCCGAGCGCCGCGTCGGGATCGAGAAGCGCGCCTTCGCGTGCGATCTCGGCGGCGTGGCCGGCCTTCTTCGCCGAATTGAGCGAGGCGACGAACGAGCTGCGCCAATCGCCCAACCGCTGGCGGTCGTCGTCGGTCACGACGTCCTTCCATGCCGTCGTCCAGCGGGGGATCATCCCCGACGGCTGCTCGATCACGCTGCACGATGAGCAGGCGAGGAGGGCAGCGAGAAGGAGAGCGAAGCGCATCAATGGCTTTGTACCCCTGCGAAGGCACGCGTCCAGTCCAACAATAAGACCTGCGGCGCCTGCCTCCGCGCGAGTCTATTGCGCCGTCCAGCCGCCGTCCATGCTGAGGTTGGTGCCGGTGATCGACTTCGCTTCCTCGCGGCACAGGAACAGCGCCAGCGCGGCGATTTCCTCCGTGGTGACGAAGCGCTTTGTCGGCTGGCCAGCGAGCAGCACGTCGTTCATCACCTGCTCGCGCGTCATGTTCCGTGCTTTCATTGTGTCTGGAATCTGCTTCTCGACCAGCGGCGTCCACACGTAACCGGGCGAAATACAGTTGACGGTGATTCCGCTCGTCGCGGTTTCCAGGGCAACCGTCTTCGTGAAGCCTGCAATTCCATGCTTCGCGGCGACATAGGCGCTCTTGAAGGGCGATGCGACGAGGCTGTGCGCGCTCGCCGTGTTGATGATGCGCCCCCACTGCTTCTGCTTCATCGCCGGGACCGCGAGCCGCGTGGTGTGGAACGCCGAGGACAGGTTGATCGCGATGATGGCGTCCCATTTTTCGGGCGGGAAATCCTCGACTGGCGAAACGTGCTGGATTCCGGCATTGTTGACCAGCACGTCGACCGGCCCGAGCTCATCGGCGCAACGCTTCATCATCGTCTCGATCTCAGCCGGCTTCGCCATGTCCGCACCGTCGTGGACGGCGCCGAGCTCGGCGCATTCGCGCTCGATCTCGGCGGGGTCGCCGAAGCCGTTGATCATCAGCCTCGCGCCTTCAGCCGCGAGCGCCTTCGCGATCGCCAGGCCGATGCCCGAGGTTGAACCGGTGACCAGCGCGACCTTACCTTCGAGAATCATTCAGCAGCTCCGTCGTTGCGAGGCCTCGAAGAGGCCGTGGCAATCCATGCATCAGGATTGCTTCGCTCCGCTCGCAATGACGGCAGCACTGCGAATTGCAACCGGCTCGTGACTTGCGCATTGGGCGTTCGCACGAGGAGAGCGGAATGCGGTTCGGCGACGAGCGCGAGAGCACCAATTTCGAGGACGTCACCGGGCGCAGCGGCGGCATCGGCGGAGGCGGCTTCGGCGGCGGCGGACTCGGCTGCCTCCTGCCGCTGGTCGCCAGCCGATTCGGAATCGGCGGGGTCATCGTGCTGGTGATCGGATATTTCCTGCTGAGCTCGCTCGGCGGCCTCGGCGGAAGCGGCGGAAGCGGTGGACTGATGCCCGCGGCGCAGCAGGCTGCACCGGCGGGCCAGAGCACGCTCGACCCGAACACCCGGCACTTCATGCTTCAGGTGCTCGCCTCGACCGAGGACGTGTGGAGCAAGCTGCTCCAGCAGAAAGGCATCCAGTACACGCCGACGACCCTCGTCGCTTACTCGCGCTCATATTCTTCCGGCTGCGGCGCCGCACAATCGGCGATGGGGCCTTTCTACTGCCCGACCGACAAGAAGATTTACCTCGACACCGAGTTCTTCAACGAGCTCGCACAACGTTTCCAGGCGCCAGGCGACTTCGCGGAAGCTTATGTGATCGCGCACGAGGTGGGCCATCACGTGCAGGACCTGACGGGGACGCTCGGGCAGGCGGAGCAGCTGCAGGCGCGCTCGAGCGAGACGCAAGGCAATGCGGTCCAGGTGAAGATCGAGCTCCAGGCCGATTGCTATGCCGGCGTCTGGGCCGCGAACGCCAAGACTCCCGAAGGGCAACCCGTGATGCAGCAAGGCGACTTCGAGGAAGGTATGCGCGCTGCCGAAGCAATCGGGGACGATACGCTGCAGCGGGAGACCCAGGGCAAGGTGGTGCCCGACAGTTTCACGCACGGCACATCGGCGCAGCGTATGAACGCGCTCCGCACCGGCTACCAGGGTGGCAACATGGCCGCCTGCGCGTCGCTGTAACTATCCTCCCTCGAAGCCGAGGGGAGGAAATCAGAGCTTCACCAGCATCTTGCCAATATTCTCGCCCTTGAAGAGGCCGAGGAACGCTTCGGGCATTTGATCCAGGCCCTCGATGACAGTTTCCCGCGGTTTGACCGCGCCGCTCTTCAGCCAGCCCGCCATGTCGCGATAGAATTCGTCCATCCGTGGCTGATAATCGAACACCAGGAATCCCTGGAGCCGGATCCGCGCGGCGATCACCCGGCCAATGAACTTGAGACTAGCCGGCTCAACTTTGTTGTAACCCTCGATCATTCCGCAGATCGCGAACCGGGCGTGGTTGCGCGCGACGGCGAGCGCGGCATCGAGGTGGCTTCCGCCGACGTTGTCGAAATAGACGTCGATGCCGTCCGGCGCGGCGGCGGCGAGGCTCTTGAGGATCGGCATTTCGCGATAGTCGATCGCCGTGTCGGCACCGAGTGAGCGCACGAACGCGCATTTCTCCGCTCCGCCGGCCGAGCCTATCACGGTCATCCCCTTTGCCTTGGCGATCTGCACGACCACCGATCCGACTGCGCCCGCCGCGGCCGAGACGAACACGATGTCGCCCTGCTTCGCGGAAGCGGCGTCGAGAAGCCCGAAGTAGGCGGTCGCGCCGGTCGTCCCGAGCACGCCCAGGAACTGCTGCGGCTCGGCGCCCAGGTCCGGCAGCTTCATCGCCGTGCGCGCCGGCGCCACCGCCTCGTCGCGCCAGCCCGCGAAGTGCAGCACGAGATCGCCCGGGGCGAAGCCCTCCGCCTTGCTCTCAATGACCTCGCCGACCGCGCCTCCCTCGAGCGGCTGGCCGACCTCGAACGGGGGCACGTAGCTTTTCACGTCGTTCATCCGCCCACGCATGTACGGGTCGACCGAGAGCCAGCGATTGCGCACGCGGATCATGCCCTCGCCGAGCGGCGGAAGCTCAATTTCCTTCAGTTCGAAATTGTCGGCGGTCGGCATGCCCTGGGGACGGCTCTTCAGGTGCCAGGCTTTGCCCATCACGTTCCTCCGTCATCCGGGGACCCCCTTTACCTGTTCACCGCCTGAAAGAAAGGCAGGCCCCGATCACGTCGAGGGCGACGAGATGGACCCGGCCAGGAAGGGGACGGCCTGGCCGGGTCCGGTAAAGCCTCCCACGGCGGAGGCTCAGCTTGCTATCGCCTCAGCGATAGGTGCCCTCGAAGCTGCGGTTGAGGTTCCTCGGGCCCATCTCGCCCTGGTCGTCGCGCTCGAACAAGGCGCGGCTGCGGTTCTCGTCGCGCCAGCGCTTCTTCGCCTCGTCGGCCGAGCAATCGAGGATCACCTTGTCGTCCTTCACGCAGTCGATCTCGGAGCAGCTCAGCGAATGGTGGTGCCCGCCGCTGTCCGGGTCTGACTTGGTCAGGATGATCCGATCGCCCGCGACCTTGTCGACGGTGCCGACATGCTTGCCGTCGTCGCCGACCACTTCCATGTGTTCGTGGACTTGGCCGAGAAGGCCGCGCTTCTGCTGCCTTTTCTCGCGCCAGCCGGCGAAGTCGTTCTCGAACTTCGACTGGTGCTCGCGCTGATAGTCGTCATAGTCGCGATCGAGATCGCTCATGTGGCGCTCGCGCCAGCTGCGGTAATGAGGGTCGAAGTCGTCTTGGCTCTGGTCGCGCGATCCGGCGAAGCTCGTGCGCCGGGTCTGGTCGCGCCCGTAGGGGCTCTGCGACCGATCGGTGTCGCGGTCGCGGTCGTGGCCGCGGCCCACCTCTCGCCGGCTGTAATCGTTGCGGCCGTAGCCGCTCGCAGCGAAAAACTGGTCGGACTCGTGGCCCTCGCGTCCGTAATCGCCGGTGATCGGGCGATAGTCGCGGTTCGCGGCTCGGTTCCGATCCTGGTCGCGATCGTGGTCGCGATTGCCGCTTCCCCACAGGTCGCCGCGCCAGCCGCGGTTGTAGTCGCGCTCGCTCGACCCGCCACGGTTGAACACGCCGCGGTCCTCGTTGAAGTCGCGGTCCGAGCGGCTTCCGCCGTAGGACGATTGGTCGCGGTCCGAGCGGCTGGCGCCGTAGGACGACTGGTCACGGTTGTACGCCGCACGATCGCGATCGTAGTCGCGCCCGTAGCCGCGGTCGTAGTCGCGGTTGGGCTGGTTGCTCGACGAGCGGCCATAGCTCTCGCGCTGATCGCGCCGATGGTCCTGATTGCGCCGGCGCTCCGCGTCGTCGTCCCCGAACCAGGACGCGACCTCGTCGCCTGCGCGTTCCCAGAAGCCCCGGTCATCGCGGTTCCCGCCGCGATCGTTGCGGTCGTTGCTGTCCCCGGACCATCGCGAACGGTTGTCGCGATCATAGCGGTCGTAAGCCATGTTTCCTCCTTCGGTGCTGACAAACGGGCCGGCGGAAGCCAGCCTTCAAAACCCGCGATCGAAACGAACGGACGCTCGCAGCCGTTCCTGCGACGGGGCGCCGATGCATGGCGAAATCGGCGGGCCGAAAGTCTTGCGGGACAAGCGTTGCAAGGGGGGGAACAAGCCGCTAGGGGAGCCGCTCCCATTCGCCTGGCGCACGCGCCCGGCGGCCGGCTGGAAGCGCGGGGCTGTAGCTCAGATGGGAGAGCGCTGCAATCGCACTGCAGAGGTCAGGGGTTCGATTCCCCTCAGCTCCACCAGCC